>CAYMBX010000007.1:0-37977 GCA_964388785.1 uncultured Gammaproteobacteria bacterium | reverse complement strand
AACTCTTTGTTATGAGTTTCGGTCTGATAAGGTTTATCAATAAGTCTGTGTGGAACCTAAAGATATGTTAAGCTGCGGAAGCTAAACATGTGAAAATTTATTATGGATCTCCAGATTGATTTGAGGGGAGTCAGGATTGGCAGTACACCACAATACATCGACAAAATTTCAAACGAATTTGCGAAGCTGCAGAATAAAAGGGTCAATACAGATGACAGGATAATTTTAAACATGGCAAAGGTGAAAGAAGTCCACTTACTGTCTTTAGTTTATATCTGGCACCTTGCTTACGAAACACTGGGCATTCAGTGCGAGAAACAGTTGATAGTTGATCCAGGCTCGGAACAGTTGATGAGGAATTCACGGTTTCTCACACGGTTAACGGGAAGAGATTTTGATATTTTGAAAAAGGAGTTTCCAAATGACTTCGAAACATTTAAAGTTCAAGAACATATAGGTGAAGAAGAAATCGGAAGGATTTTAAAAAGTACGATCGGCTCCAAGACATCCGATTCAGGATTTTTCAAAGAATTGATGATTCATTATCGTGAGGTAATTGCAAACGCTTTTGATCACTCTGCCGCAACAAGTGAGGTAATCGCGGTTGCTAGATATGCAGACGATTCATCACAGCTTGAATTCTGTGTTTTCGATCGCGGACGAGGAATCAGTGGTAGTTTTTTAACAAATCCACTATTAAGAAAGGAGTTTTTGAGGCTGAAAGATGATGAAATAATCGAACGAGCAATTCAGTCAGGCATTTCATGTAATCCAAGACATGCCCCTCATCCAGATCGCGATCTTGGGAATAGTGGTATTGGACTGTACTACTTGAGTCAGTGCTGTCGGCTGCATCCATCATCAAGATTAATTGTGGTGTCTGGATGTGGTGTCTTATATGTTGAGGGTGGAAGGATTAGGACTTCATCTTTGAAGTTCCCAGTGCTTGGTTGTGCTGTGTATGTCAAAACTGACGTATTTCAGGATCTATCTCCCGATTACAAAAATTTGATTCAGGAGTATATTAAAAGCATCTAAAAGTATGAAGAGTTTTGAATTAAAAGTTGGGGAGTTCGGTAAATCCTTTGCCAACAGAAAAACTGCTGCTGATATGGTTCAGCGCGTTTCCGTGACACCAGACTGTGACAATACGATTTTGGATTTCCATGGGGTCGAAGATGCCACCCCGTCATTTTTAGATGAACTTCTCACGAGACTTCTCAAAAATTCGGGAATGGTCGTCGTCGAAGAACCAAATGAATCCATTTTCTTTCAACTGCAAAAAGTTTTAAAGACAATGAGTGCGGATGATAGATCACGAATTTCTGTTCGCAGAGATTAGAACAAGTCGATATAGATGATTCAATATGGAAATGACACACCCGCGAGATCAACTCGCCAGAACGGTCATAAACTTGCGGCAGCCACAACCTGACGGTAAACATCAAATCGGAACAGGTGTATTGATTTGTAGTGCTGATGAACGCCTTTTTATTGTGACGGCTTCACACGTTGCTAGAAAAATGGAATCAACGTCCATTTTGGTGCTTGGTGGTGCAGATGATCGACCAGTTACATTACAGCTTGAGTCTTTTGCCAAGATAGGAAGTTCGTGGAAACATCACGATCAAGCAGATATTGCTATCAGGGAAGTTTCGGTGTCTGGTAATGAGCAACTTTTCGAGGGAAGATTCTTACCAATTGATCTTTTTGATAAAGAGTTGAACGCGGCAAGTCGAGATGATGACTTAACAGCTTTTGGCTTTCCGTTGGGTCTTGGTGTTGGAGAATTCTTTTCGCCCTTAACCTTTGTTTCCAGGGCTTCAAGTGGGCTTGTTACATTGCCACGCTTTGATACCAAACAGCCATGCAATTTCTTTATCCTTGAAAATCCAAGCATCGGCGGTTATAGCGGATGCCCAGTTTTTACTATTGGTTTCAAAAAAATAGGAGCACTAGCTATCAAAAGTGGCGGAGTGAAGTGTTATGGCTTCATGCACGGCACAATTTCAGACGATACTGGAGGAAAGCTGGCTGCGGTGACCCCAAGTCATTACTTGTTCGATCTTCTGTAACCTCACCCGATTCGTCACACCTATGGCACAACAAATTCAGGAACAGGAAAGGCCTTCCGCCAATCAAATATTCGAATCATGTCCCGTCAGTCAACAATAGTGAGTGCCGCATGGGGGGTCACGTCGCAAGACACATCTGTCCCAACGCCATCCACTCCTTCAATTCCACCAATAACTGGTTCCAACCCAGACACGTAGGGTCCACCAAAAAACAGATCACATGCGTGGTCTGTTTTTGATTTTGACGAATCACATGAAGGCGAGTAGAATTTTTTTTTCGCGTGGAGGTGGTACAGGAGGTGTCACGCATGGGGAGTTTCATCAAGCGGCCCAATGGGCGGATGCTCGCGGACTCATTGATGTCCGTTGGAGCTGTCCAGTTTGGGTCATTTCGTCTCAAGCTGCATGAGACGCAGCCAGACGCACCGCCCTCGCCATTCTTCTTCAATCTTCGGACGCCCGAGAACCCCAAGCCCGGCCCGATCAACTCATACGTGTGCAAAGCCATCGGGTTTGGGTTTCGGGAGGTTTTGTCCGGGGAATTCGACGGAGTCTGCGGAATTCCCAATGCGGGCGAGCCGCTTGCCAAAGGCATGTGGCACTTGGACGATGACGTGGACTCAAAGGTGATCACGCTCGTCAAGGAGATGAAGGGCGACGGATCGAGGCGCATCACGGGGATCGCTTCGATGAACGGCTTCAAGCCGGGTGCGCGCATCTTGCTCGTGGATGACGTCGTCACGGCCGCGGACACGAAGCTCGAAGCGATCGCTGTGCTTCGCGAGGCGGGCATGGTCATCGAAGACCTCATCGTCGTGGTCGACCGCGAGCAAGGCGGAGCAGATCGCGTTCGTCAAGAAGGCGTGCGTGTGCACGCGCTCTACGGCGTCCGCGAGCTCATCGACTACTATCATCGCGCTGGGCGCATCGACGCCATGACGCACGATCGGGCTCTTTCCTACCTATCGACTTCGATCAACTGACACGGACTTCCCGTGTTTTTTAAATCAAACGACCGGTTTTGACCGGTCGTTTGCGATATTATTTGATTTGATAATCGTTTTGATACGTACTTGGCAGAACAATGATTTTTGATTGCCAGTCTTTACCAAAACGCTTTTCCGCAATTTCAGGAGAAGTAATCGTTTTCAATGTATACTCTTTTGTGACGTAATAGACTGAGTTGTTTCCTGTAAACATCAGAGGGGCAGATCCGGGTTTTACAGAGATCGGTTTGCCACTTGGGATGGAGGCCAGGCGTTTTTCACTCACTAGTTTGACGGAGTCAAACGTGTTGAACCAACTTTTGTAAACTTGATAGTTTGGAAACGAGTGTTTTTCTCCGTTTTTGATCCAATAGACCTCGCTCGAGCTCTCTGTTTTTACAAGCACTGAAATGGATGCATTGATGGAAGCCGCATGTACTTGATTCACGAGCGCAGAGAAGACGAATGCTGCGGAAACAAGACTCATAAGTGATGTCTGAATCAGGCGTGAAATCATGGTTGTTTGCATATAAAACGATAATTTATAACAACCAAATATAGCACAAATTGGCTATTTTGTCAATAAAAAACGGCCGAAGCCGCGTGAAGAAATCATGTGTGAGAGTCGGTCGCTGCCAAAGGAGACGCAGTTTCCTCCAGTAGCGACCGGATGCGAGTGTCCTACTTCAGCAAGGGAAGGCAGACGGGTTCCAGAACGGACCGTTCAACGGTTTCACCCGCTTCTTGCGGTGGTCGCGCGCTGTCGAGTCGCATGAAGTGGTTGGAAAACTCATTGAACTCGGTCGTTCCGGCGCTCGGCATCCGCCGACCCCGGCTTCGTAGTTTACATGATGATGCATCGGACGCTCCTTTGCGCATCATGGCGACGTTTTTCCGCCAGATGCACTCAGGACGTGAGGTCCCGCTCGGTCGTTGATGCGCCTCGGGAGTCAGTCGTCCGGATCAGAGCACGTCATCCTCGCAAAAAAAGCTTAACATGGGCCTAAACCATTGTAAAATCATCCCATTGCATCTATACTCCGCTTCGTATGCTTCAAGTTGGAATCGTTGGTCTACCGAATGTCGGTAAATCGACCCTCTTTAAGACCTTAACTAAAAAGCAAGTTGATTGTGCGAATTTTCCCTTTTGTACGATCGAGCCAAACGTGGGAGTTGTCGAGGTACCGGACAATCGATTGCAGCAGCTTGCACGCGTCAGTCAATCCCAAAAAATCATTCCAACCGCAATTGAATTCGTGGACATCGCCGGTCTCGTAAAAGGTGCACACCAAGGCGAAGGACTCGGCAACAAATTTTTATCAAATATCCGTGAAGTCGACATGGTCTTACATGTCGTCCGTTCGTTTGAGGATACGAATGTCCATCACGTGGACGGATCCGTAGACCCATTGCGCGATGTCGAAACAATCGAGACAGAACTCGCTATGGCCGACCTCGCCTCGGTGGAGAAGCGGCTGGATGGCGTACGCGGAAAAATGAAGGCGGGCAAGACCAAAGAATTAGAGAATGAAGAATCAGCCTGTGCGAAGTTGTTTGCGGCGGTGGCGGATGGAAGGATGGCAAATACCGTTGCACTCACCGAAGATGAAGAAAAAGCTGTGCGCGATCTGACGTTGCTGACGCGCAAACCGATTTTGTACATCGTAAACGTGGCGGACGGTGCTCGTTTAGAAGCATGGACCAGTCCGTTTGGCGAAGGCCGCATGGCACTGCCAATCTCCGTCAAACTAGAATCGGAGATCGTTGAGATGCCCTCTGAGGAGCAACAGCTTTTTTTACAAGAAATGGGACTTGCTGAGTCTGGTCTTGATCGACTCATTACCAAATGTTACGAACTACTAAAGCTCATTACCTATTTTACGTCCGGTGAAAAAGAAACACGCGCTTGGACGATCGCGCGCGGAACAAAGGCACCCCAAGCTGCCGGCGTCATTCACACGGATTTTGAAAAGGCATTCATTCGCGCGGAGGTGATTAATTGGAAAGATTTTGTGGCGTTGGGTGAAAGCGGAGCGCGCGAGGCGGGGAAGTTGCGTGTCGAGGGAAAAGAGTATGTGATGCAGGACGGCGACGTCTGCCATTTCCGTGTGGGAGTGTAAAACTTCACGAGTTACTTTGTCATTACTAAAATTTCACGTCCGACAATTTGGTCGGGACGGTGGTATAAGAACGACTGTTTGATGGTGAAGCCGGTTGAGGCGAAAAAAGAGTCGAGTCCCAGTCGCTTGTGAATTTCTTTGACTTTGAACGCAGGAAGCGCGAGTACCATCATCCCTCCCGGTGACAACAACCCAAACAATTTTACAAACGCTGGATCATACATTTTTCGCAGTTCTTTTTTCGTGGTTCCAAACTGTTCGTCGGTGAGCGATTTGGTGCGGGGTGTCCCCAGAAACGTTTCGGTCACGATGAGATCCACGGGATGATTGATCACCTGATCAATTTCTTGAACCGGGATTGTGTGCAGCAGAATCGATGGGGAAGTCAGTTCAAATGTTTCTGAAAGCCAAGCAAGATTAGCTGTGGTATCCGCGATTGCTTTTTCAGAGATATCTGTGCCAATCAATGTTTGAAATCCCATAAGCTGTGCTTCCATCAGGACGGTTCCGGAACCGCAAAATGGATCCAGTATTGTCTTTCCGCTCGGTGACACTCCCGACAAATTGATCATTATGCGCGCGAGTTTTGGGGGAAGCATGCCGGATTTTGCATCGCGCGCAGGACGGCCGTAATCCCGTTCAGACCATGCCTTGTACGGCTGCACCGCCCCTGTTTGTCCCACGAGGATACGATTTTTTGCAAGGAGAAGTACAAACTCTCCTCCGGAGGCGAGCAGTTCGTTTTCTTCAACGATGACCGAAGACAACTCCGGTTCTTTGGATGAAACATACCGCACCGGTCGTCCTGTTTCGCGCAGATTCTTTTTAATCTCCAGGCCGAGTGCACGAAGATCCGCAGCCGCTTTTTTCACCGCGACCGTATCCCCCATGTCGTAAACACTCAACCCGAAGGAGATTTTATTTCTGCCGGATGCTTCTGCTGCATAGGAAGCAATGAGGTTCGCCAGTTCGTGCTTGTTCCAGATCGAGGTTTCCCCGACAATGTGTCCGATCTTCACTGTGCCGGCCAGCCGATTTTCAAGCTGACTCAGATTTTCTTGGACATCGTCCAAAACAAGGACATTTCCAAACTGTATCACCACGGGTTTTTTCCCGATCACGGCCTCGATTTCCGCTCTCGATAATTCCGGATGGCTTCCCAAAATAAAGAAGATCATACGACGCCATGCTACAGGAACTTGACCATTTTGCCCAAATTGCCTAGGATACGCCCGTTAATTCAATAACTGTCCAAGGTCCCGAACTCGGGGCCGCTCCATGAGGGGCCAGTCATTATGAACCAATACGAACTGTTGTACATTGTCTCCAACCAGTACACGGACGGCGAGATCGAAAAGATTGCCGGCCAAGTGTCTGCAGAGGTGACTCATTTGGGGGGAACCGTGATCTCAAGCCGAAATATCGGCAAGATCCGGCTTGCGTATCCAATTAAAAAACAGCGACACGGAACGTACGTCCTCGTCCATTTTGATGCGGAATCTTCCGTGATCGATTCGCTTAACCGTAAGCTCGGATTGACCGACGAAGTGCTTCGCCACACGATCACCACACGACGACCCGGTGCAGAAAACGAAGCGTACGAGCTTACCTCATACGTCGCTCCGCTTTCAGAAGAAGCACGTCGTGAGCGCCAGAAGGACCGACCGGAAGACGGGACAAGACCGGTGCGCCGAGCGGCCGAAGAACCGTTGCCGCCACCTCCTCCGTCGGCAACTTCCGCGGAAGAAAGCAAGATGAGCATGGAAGAGCTAGATAAGAAATTGGATGAAATTTTGGACGTCGACTCAACCGAGAATATCTAACCCGTTAAGTCTATGTATTCACTCAACCGTGCGATGATCCTCGGAAATTTGACCCGCGATCCGGAAGTTCGCCAAACGCCTTCCGGTCAAAGTGTCTGTACATTTGCGGTGGCAACCAACCGCACGTGGAACGACGCTTCCGGTAACAAACAAGAAGCCACAGAATTTCATAATGTGGTGGCGTGGGGGAAACTTGCGGAAATTTGCGGCCAGTATTTAACCAAGGGCAAAAAAGTTTATATTGAAGGACGTTTGCAAACTCGTGACTGGGAAGGTCAAGACGGGATTAAACGTTATCGCACGGAAATCATCACCGAAAACATGATCATGCTCGATCGTGCGGGAGGAACCGGTTCCGGTCCTTCCTCCGCATTTGTTCCGCCGCAAGCGGCACCGCGAGACGATCGATCTGCAAATCCGGATGATGAAATCAACGTTGAGGACATTCCATTCTAACTATGGAAAAGAAACCACAAACCACGAAAGTAAAAAAACAGTGCTTCTTTTGTGCCAATAACGTGACGCAGATCGATTATAAAGATATGAAAACCCTGCGCCGATACATTTCTTCCTTTGCGAAGATTGTGCCACGCAAGCGTTCCGGTGTCTGCATGAAGCATCAGCGCGAACTCTCCAACGCGATCAAGCGTGCGAGAATTATGGCGCTTATCCCGTTTGTTCAAAAGTAAGCCGCAAACAAAGACGCGGCCGTCATGACGGCCGCGTCTTTGTTTGCTAGTTGTCATATGCGAGATATTCATCAAATCGCCCAAGAGCGCGAACGTATTCTTAACGCCATCCGAGCCTTTTTCAAAGGAAGGGGGTACACAGAAGTGGAAACGCCCCTCGTGGTGCGCAGCCCGGGAATGGAGCCGAATTTGTCGCCGTTTGAAACGACCGTCGTCGAACCAAACGGGACAAAGCACCCTGCCGCGCTCATCACAAGCCCCGAATATTCGATGAAAAAGTTGATGGGACTCGGGCTTGAAAAGATCTTCACGATTACAAAGGTCTTTCGAAATGAGGAGGAATTCGGTGGTACGCACAATCCCGAATTCACCATGATCGAATGGTACCAGCAAGGAGCGGACTATCACGTGTGTATGGATGAGACACAGGGGATGATCGAGTCCGTTGGAGCGGTAGTCGGAAGCGAATTTCCCCTTGAGGATTGGAGACGTGTACGTGTGAGAGATTTGTTTCTTGAGTTCGTGGGAATCGATCTGAATGAGGCAAGCAGCGCCTCGCTACGCGAAGCGTGTGTTAAACACGGAATACACACCGCTGAACACGACACAGAGAGCGACCTGTTTTATCGGTTGTTTTTGGCAAAAGTCGAACCGAATTTGAGAGGAAACATCTTTGTCTACGATTATCCCACCCATCAAGCGGCGCTCGCGCGTCTCACTCCGGACGGACGATACGGAGAGCGCTTTGAGCTTTATTTGAACGGACTTGAAATTTGCAATGCGTTTACGGAACTTACGGACGCGAAGGAACAACGACGGCGATTTGAAGAGGAAGCGAAAGAGCGTGCTGTGCTTGGAAAAACCGTCCATCCCATTGACGAAAGGTTTTTGGAACTGCTACCATCCGTGCGAACTCCAAGCTTTGGGAACGCGCTTGGGATTGATCGTTTGCACATGATTTTGACGGGTCGAACACACATTGAGGAGGTCCTCCTGTTTCCCGCAAGCGAACTGTTTAAGTGATTATCATTTTTTATGGCAAGTCCGAACGACATTAAGAAAAGCACTGTCATTAATATTGGCGGTGAGCTCTGGTTTGTGACAGATTTTCAGCGCGTGAGTCCTGGAAAGGGCAGTTCCTTTGTTCGTACCCGCATGAAAAATCTCAAAACCGGAAAGGTGCAAGAAGTGAACTTTAAGTCTGCGGAAACCCTGACGTTTGAAGACGTTCAATACAAAAAAATGCAATATCTTTATAACGACGGGAACCTGTATACATTTATGGATAACATGACGTATGAACAGGTCTCGATCGCTTCCTCGGACATTGAGGATTCGATTCCTTACTTGAAAGAGGGAATTGATGTAAACGTGGTCGTGCATAATGAGCAACCAATCAGCATTTCACTGCCGCAAAAAATCGAATACACGATTGTCTACACGGAACCCGCGGTTAAAGGCGACACAGCTTCCGGGAATGTTCTTAAAGAAGCGGAATTGGATAATGGATTGAAGGTGCGCGTACCCTCGTTTATCTCACAAGGCGATCATGTGTTGATCAGTACGGATGATGGAAGTTATTGCGAACGTGTGAATTAGGACTTTTTACAGTCCTGGGATTAAAAAATCGATCCCTTCGGGGATCGATTTTTTAATCAACTCTCGTCCATGGTGATTGTTTCTTGCGGCTCTTGTGCTGCAGCCGGTTCAATCGCTTGCTGGACTGCTTGACGAATTTCTTTCATGAGTTCTGGGTTGTCATGCAAAAATTGTTTTGCGTTTTCGCGTCCAAGCCCCAGCTTCGTTTCTCCATAGTAGTAGTTGCTCCCGCTTTTTTTAATGGTGCCAAGCTCTGTGCCCAAATCGATGAGATCGCCGGTAATCGAGATTCCTTCGTTATACATGATGTCGAATTCGCAGGATCGAAATGGGGGAGCGACCTTATTTTTGACGATTTTCACTTTCGTCCGATTGCCAATAATTTTATCTCCTTGTTTGATTTGGGCACTACGACGAATTTCCACACGGACCGATGCGTAGAATTTGAGCGCGTTTCCTCCGGGGGTCGTCTCCGGATTTCCGAATACAACGCCAATCTTCATGCGGATCTGGTTGATGAAAATGACCGTTGTTTTTGATTTATTTACAATGGCCGCGAGTTTGCGTAGTGCTTGGCTCATTAAGCGCGCTTGCAGACCCATGTGCTGATCGCCCATGTCTCCCTCGATTTCCGCTTTCGGTGTCAGGGCAGCCACGGAATCAATCACCACCACATCAACCGCATTTGAACGGACGAGCGTTTCGACAATTTCAAGTGCCTGTTCGCCCGTGTCAGGTTGAGAGATGAAAAGTTCGTCGATATTTACGCCGATTTTTTGAGCGTACTCCGGGTCGAGTGCGTGCTCGGCATCGACGTAGGCAGCCAGTCCACCGAGTTTTTGAACTTCCGCGACTACGTGTTGGGCAAGCGTGGTTTTTCCGGAAGATTCCGGACCATAGATTTCGATAATGCGTCCGCGCGGCATTCCACCAACACCAAGAGCCAGATCGAGCGAAAGACATCCGGTAGAGACGGAGTCGACTTGCATGGTTTTTGCTTCTCCAAGTCGCATGATCGCACCTTCCCCAAAGCGTTGTTTGATTTGAGAGATCGCATCCAGGGCTGCACGTGAGCGCGCATCCGCTTCCACTTCTTTTGTGACGTGTTTGGGCATATGAGTTGGTTGTTTGGGATCCCGTTTACACTAGCAGAGTAAATCTATTCTATCAAAAAATAGTGAAAAATCAAGCATTTTGTTGGACTTTCTAAACGTCAAAATAAAATCACCGCTTCATGAAGCGGTGATTGCCTGTCACAAATTTTTGTCAGAAATTCATTTCTTAAGGTTTATCCACATGAGGGGCCAATGTGATCGTGCGGTTTTGTTCCAGAATAACGCGTCGATACTGGATGGCCGGACGAGAATAACGTTTTACGCTCTCGATTTTAATCAGGTTTACTCCTCGTTCCAGTGCAACCTCCATCTGAAAATCTCCATTCTTTGTGAGCAAAACTTTTGAACCGTTGATACGCACGCTCGCGTCTTCTTCAACAGAACCCGTGACAGAAATCGTTGCATCCGTGGTGATATAGCCATCCGACGGTTCGAGAATGGATAGTTCGGGTGGGGTAACAATCGATCGAACCTGCAGGCCGATATACATCACCATGCTTCCGGCAATCAGAACGAACATACCGATTTTTAAAAAGCGGCTCGCCACCAGCAATTTAAGCGCATGCGTTCTTTGTCGGGGCAGACGGGCTTGTTTGACAAAGTCGCATGTTCCACGTTCTTGTTCAAACAGGTTGAGAAAGTACGTTTCATCCGCACCCAAGACACGAAGATAAATCTTCAGGAAGTTTCGGGTGTAGATGGGATCCGGGAGCTTGTGATAGTTCCCGTCCTCCAAGTGGCGGATGTAGGTTTTATTGATTTTCGTTTTTTCCTCCATCACAGAGAGCGTAAAATTCGCCTCTTTGCGCAGAGCTTTGAGTTTATCTCCGAGACGTTCGGTATGGTTGAATTGTCGAATCGTAAACGGCATATCGTTTTTCTACCACTTTTCATCCAGACAGTAAGTTACTCCTTCTTTTTTTCATCAATCCAATCGTCATCGATCGCGCTGTCCCAATCCGTTTCGGCTTTGTCCTCTTCAGCTTCTCCAGCTTCCTCAGCTTCTCCTTCCCCCCATGCTTCTTCATAATCATCTTGCGCTGTTGGCATTCCTTCCTTGAGATTCCCTCCCGGTGGCCACTCTGTGATCAGAACTTCGCGTGGTTTGGCTCCGTCGGCCGGTCCGATCACACCTGATTGTTCAAGCAGGTCCATGATACGTGCGGCACGCGAATATCCGATACGCAATCTCCGCTGCAAAAGGGAGGTCGAAGCTTTTCCCGACTGTAGAACAACATGGATACATTCTTCAAGCAGGGGATCGGATTCATCGGGATTGTCGAAAATCGTTCCGGCTTTGGTGATTTCCGTAATTGCCATGTTGTAGTCGGGTTGACCTCGCTCTTTCAGGAATGCAACAACCCGCTCAAGCTCAGCGGAAGAAACAAAAGCGCCTTGAACACGTTTTGGTTTGGCGAGCTCCGCACTCGTAAAGAGCATGTCACCGCGTCCAAGTAATTTTTCGGCTCCGGATTGATCGAGAATGGTACGGGAATCGGTTTGAGATGCAACGGCAAATGCCACTCGTCCGGGAATATTGGCTTTGATGAGTCCCGTGATAACGTCCACACTTGGGCGTTGCGTGGCAAGGACAAGATGGATGCCGACGGCGCGTGCCATCTGAGCGATGCGAACAATCGTGCCTTCAACTTCACGTCCACTCGCACTCATGAGATCGGCGAGTTCGTCGATCATCACCACAATTTTCGGCATGCGCTCATCCACACGCGCATTGTAATCGTCAATATTGCGCGCGCCGAACTTTGAGAGCATATCAAGACGCCGCTCCATTTCCCGGACGGTCCACTTCAGTGCATTCACTGTGTCATCTACACCTGTGATTGGTGGAACAAGCAGATGTGGAATGCCGGCATAGGCGGTGAGTTCAACCCGTTTTGGATCCACCAAAATAAACTTCAGTTCATCCGGTCCGTTTTGATAGAGAAGTGAAAGAATGATGGTATTGAGACACACACTTTTCCCAGAACCGGTGGCACCGGCAACAAGCATGTGCGGCATTTTATCAAGGGCAAGCACCCAGGCATTTCCCGAAACATCTTTTCCAAGCGCCACGGAAAGTGCACTTGAGCGTTCGCGGAACGCCTTTGCTTCAAGCAGATCACGCAAAGCCACCGTCGCGACTTTTGTATTAGGAACTTCAATTCCAACAAGCGATTTGCCTGGAATCGGAGCTTCCATGCGAATGGGATGTGCGGCAAGCGCAAGTGCAAGATCATTTTGGAGTCCAACAATGCGAGAAATTTTCACCCCCTGTGATGGACGAAGTGTGTACTGCGTCACGGTCGGACCCACGGCCGTGTCTCCCATCTCCACGTGAATTCCAAACTCTTCAAACGTTTTTTCAATAATTTGTTTATTGCGTTCGATATCCCCCGATTGTGCTTTGGAATTGGAACGGTCGAGCAACGAAAGCGGTGGAATGATTTGGCGGCGCTTGGAGGTGGCGAGCACGGTCTCCGGCTGTGCAGGTGATCGCAGAGGTGTGCTGTGAAATTCAGGTTCTTCCTCTTCAACTTCTACAACTTCTACAACTTCTTCAACTTCCTCCTCTTCGTCTTCTTCCTCATCCTCATCCTCATCTCCTCCTCCTTGTTCATCGCCCAACGCTCTCTCTCGATGCATCCACGCCCCAAACCGTCCGGTCAAATGCGTGTGCACCCCCACAAGTGAACGAAGCGAGGTATTAAACACAAGCATGATCGAGACAAGCATGAGCGCAAGCACGATCACGATTGCTCCCCAATAGCCGACAAAGTGCGGGAGCATGAGTCCCAGAAATTGGCCGAGGTATCCACCGGCGGCGGAAAGGTCTTGCGTAAACGGTTCCGGACGATTGACGAGAATGAGGTTCAGGGTGGCATTGAATGAGAGAAAAAAGAAAAAGATGCCCAGATAATTCCACGGGGAAAAGGTTCCGCGCTCCGGATACGCAAGCGTGGCGCCGATCATGATGAGAACAAGCGGAACGAGAAATCGATCAAATCCAAAAAAGGATGAGAGCGCCGTATTGATCCAACTCCCGAGACTTCCGGCTATCTGGAAGAACGAGAGGAACATCAGTGCACTTAGCGCAAACAGAAGGACAACAATAATTCCGCGTTTAGTCTCCGGATTCAGTTCGATTCCGAGTACGTTTGTGTCTGACTCTTGAGTGCGTTTGTACGAACGCCGTTTTGTTCTGGCCATGTGACAATATTTTATCACACCGTTGACAAAACCGCGTTTTTATGTTATATTGTTCGGTCTTGAACATTAGAAGAAAAGAGCACTTGCGTTTCTGGAGAGAGTCGCAAGTGTATGTAAAAAGCCCTATGTTTGGCCGAGAATTCGGCTGTTTCTCTCCAGACATAGGGCTTTTTTGTGTAGGAGTCTCAAATTCCGCGTCAGCGGCGCAGCGGCAGAGCGTGATCTGCCAACACCAAGTGAGGAGGAGACCTTGGAGAACCAGAACGTCAGCGTGTTCGTCGCGTTTCGCAACGGGGTGGCCCACGTGCTGCCTCACTTCGCCACCAGCCTGATCCGCGCCCTGGGCGCCGAGCCGGCCGAGTACGTCTACGTGCCCGAGCCCGAGGTGGTCGTGCGCCCGTCGCGCCGCATGGCCACGCAGCCCATCCTCGGCGGCAGCAGCGTGAAGGCCGGCCCGTCCGTCACCAGCCCGGGCAAGTACCGCTTCGGCTGGCACCAGCCGAAGCGGAGCTGGAAGCGCTACCGCGGCGAGCAGTTCCGCGCGGTGGCGTAGGCGAGCGGCGAAGAGGCGGGTTCGGTCTGGCTCACGACGATTACCGTCAGAGCCGGACCGGCCCGTCCTGGCCCACACCAACGTTCTGTCATCCTGAGGGAGCGCAGCGACCGAAGGATCACGAAGTCCTCGGGATCCTTCGCTGGCGCTCAGGATGACACACAGAGAGGAGAAGATGGCCAAGAAAGGAAAGAAGTCGCAGCCCGTCGCGATGAAGAAGGGTGACAGCAATGTCATCCGGATCGAGCGAGAGCTGTGGAAGCCCCGCATGACCCGCAAGAGCGGCGGCGGTCGGCACCAGACCCGTGAGGACGATGTCCGTAGGGGTCGGAGCCGCAAGCCCAAGCACAAGGGTCGTGCGGATTGGTAGTTCAACTCAAACCGCGGTGCAAACCGCAAAGGAGGACGCGATGTCGACCATCGCAACGTCCCGCTCAGCGGGACAACGTGGGCTGTCCGACGTCACGACGGCCCGTCAACCGAGCAGACGATTTTTATCGCCTTCTCAGTTGGCAGTCCCTAGGACGCTCCTACGAATCCCGACCCGGGATTTAACGTCAGAGTGCAATCCCAGGGGACGTGATTTCTTTAAAGACCGCTTCTGGAGGACGAGAACCCCATCCGGCGTTTTCCCCGATGCAAACAAGGTGAAAACTTTCTTTGCACCGTGTGGAGGCGACGAGCCTTGCATGCCCACGGCTTTGCCTGGGCCACTGTATGGCATTCTCGACCTCCATGAGCGGTTTTTTGTTGGGATGTCCATCTTTGGTTCACTGTCCCATTTTGAAGGTCCCATTGGTCTGATGGGTCCTGTTCCGATACACTGGAAACCGCCACTGCAAGGAGGAGACATGGCAGACAAGAAAATCGTTCCGAAGCGCCCGACCGACGGGATCGCGCCATCCGTGCGCGTTCCCGTCCGCCCGCAGAAAGGGGACATCATTCCGAAGCCCCCTCAGACCGCTGTCTCGATTCGTCCGAGGACCCCCGTGTCCGAGGACATCCGCATCGTTCCGCGTTCGTCCGCCTACCGTTCCCACACGCGTGAGGCTGACCGCGCCGCTCTTGCGGAGTGGCAGCAGATCGAGCGTGCGCATACCGACGCTGAACCCGCGAACCCTGTTCTGCGCGAAGAGCAGCTCCACAGCGTGCTCGAGCGTGGCGACAAGAAGCGGGCGAAGAAGTTCGCGAAGGCTCTCGAGGCTGCGCGTGAAGCGCTCGCCGAAGCACGAGAGCTCCTCTCGGAGATCTCGGTCGAGAAGGCCATCCGCCGGCTCGAGCACGAGATCGCGAAGGCGATCAAGGCGGACGGTTCACTCGCAAGGACCGACCTGCTCGCGCAGATCGGAACCAGCGAGCAGGAGCTCGAGATGCTCCCTGTCGTCTTCTTCGCCACCGTCACTCTCACGCCAGACGGCGGATGGACGGCGCGCGAGCCGCGTCGGCGCGCATCGTCGGCTACGCCGGCGACCGCAACCCTCGACGTGCGCGGCAAGTCTGTCGAGGTCGTCTACCTCGCCGGCCGGCCGACGGTCATGCCCGAGCCGATCCC
Organism: uncultured Gammaproteobacteria bacterium; assembly: GCA_964388785.1. Classification (GTDB taxonomy): domain Bacteria; phylum Patescibacteriota; class Patescibacteriia; order UBA9934; family GWF2-40-263; genus VGKU01. Next base: position 22,258 of record CAYMBX010000007.1, on the reverse strand, counting down.
ACAGATCGTGCCTGGCACGGCGATCGGTGCAACGCCGACGCTCGTCCGACTCGTCGATGGTTCCTACCGTCTCGAGCTCGGGGACGATCAGTACCTCATGCAGCGTCAGCGTATGAGCATCGAGGGTCTGAAAGTCGAAGGAGAAGGCGAGAATGAAGTCGCGGCCGACTATACGCTCGTCGGCGAGGACACGTGGTTCTACTACCGTCTCATCGACGGGAACTACGATCCCACCTCACCGCTCCTGCGTACGTTCGGTCTCACGAACGACGGCCGCAGGGTTCCGACGGGCTTCACGAGCGAGCCGCCGAGCTACGGCCCCGCCGTGCTCGCGGACTACGTCCAGGAACCGCTCTGGGCGATCACGCTCAAGGTCGGTGGTCGTCAGGTCACGATCGCGAGTGTGCTCATGAAGGGCGGCAACATCGTCCAGGTCGAAGTGCCCTGGCACGACGATCTGCTCGAGGGTGAAGTCGGTGTCTCGACGCTGGTGAGCAACCAGTGGTCCGCCTGGGCATTCGGCCTCATGACCTTCGACGAAGCGGTCAATCTGCACCTGGAGCTCCAAGCTCCCGCGGCAGATCCCACCCAGTCCGTTCCTTCCATCTCGGCCTGAGCCCACGCGCTCACGGCCTCCGGGTCCCGTACCTACCCCCCGGGACCCCTTTTCCTCCCGCTTATAATCAGTCCGGATTGTAGGCGGAAGTGAGAGATAAAAGTTATTCTGTCATCCCGACTGAGTCCGGTCGAGTGATCGGACGAGTGGAGGGATCCCGAATAACTTTGGGATCTTTCGACTCTCCCGCCGTTGGCGGGGTCGCTCAAGATGACATAATCGGCAATAGCTATCTTGTTTCTTTCTAAAATTCGCCTATAATACAGCTGTCCCGGTCCTCCGTTGGAGGCTGCGGGGCGGGGTACGATCTTCCGAATGAAAACCGCGAGCATCTGCCGCGCCTTCGGGTGTGGCAAAAATCTCTCTCCTCATGCTCAAACGCTTTTATTCGACCTCTTCGTGGTCCCGCTCTGCAGCCTTTGGCGGAGGACTTTAAATTTTGGTTTATAGGATCTGTGTGGATAACTTTCCCGGTTAAAGCTCAGTCAAGCTCACCTTTTCCCTTTTTTTAGCAAAAAATCTTAGTCTATTGACAATCCACCGTTCATACACGTCTCGCTATTGACGTAAGAGAAATCACATGTTAATATCCAGGTGCATTTCGTCATGTTTTCGCTAAAATTAGCAAGACTTGACAGAGCTCGCTTCCTCGTTTTCGGCCGAATTGTCAACCAGGAGCACCACTCAGTAGTAGAAACTCACCCAATTCTCTCTGATGGCCTCCATTCACCTCAATCAATAAATAAAGCACGTCCCGAAAAAGGGCGTCCTTTTTGTTTCTTACCCCATATTATGCCCACGTACCGACGCACCCCGGTCAAAACCCGAGAGCGCAAAGTCTTCAATGACGTCTCAGACGCCATGGAACTCCCGGACCTCATTGAAGTTCAGCGACGCTCTTATCGTTGGTTCTTCGACGAAGGAATTCGAGAATTGTTTTCGGAGATTACCCCAATTCGTGATTTTATCGGTCGCGATTTGGAGCTTTACTTCGATGATTATTATTTGGATGAACCAAAATTCGACGAAAAAACATCGCGCGCCAAAAACATTACGTTTGAAGCGCCGCTTCGCGTGAAGACGCGTCTTGTGAATTTGCGTACCAAAAGCGTAAAAGAACAAGAAATTTATCTTGGCGACCTGCCAATCATGACTCCCCGAGGGACGTTTGTGATTAACGGAGTGGAGCGCGTGGTTGTTTCTCAACTTGTCCGTTCCGCCGGAGCGTTTTTTACCGCAGACGTGTATCGCGGGCGCCGTTACTACGGAGCAAAGATTATTCCGAACCGCGGGGCATGGCTTGAGTTTGAGACGGACCCGAAGAACGTGATTTGGGTGAAGATCGATCGCAAACGAAAAGTGCCGGTGACCGCGCTGCTGCGCGCGTTCGGTGTTCCAACCGATGAAGAAATCACAGCGCTTTTTCAAGACATCGATACGCATCCTCTGAATCACTACATCGAAGCCACACTTAATAAAGATGTTTCAAAAAATGAGGATGAAGGGTTGATCGAGGTTTACAAGCGTATTCGCCCGGGAGACCGTGCCACCGCTGACAACGCGAAGGGCCTCATTCATTCAATGTTTTTCAATTTCGATCGATACGATTTGGGCAAGGTCGGTCGTTACAAATTCAATTTGCGGTTTGATGACGATACGTCGCCTGAGTCCGTCGGAAAAGAAGAGAATCGCATTATTAAGAAAGAGGATTTGGTGAAGATCATTCGTGAAATCATCCATCTCAACATCAATCAAGAAGATCCAGACGATGTTGACCACCTGGGAAACCGTCGTGTACGTGCGGTCGGCGAGTTGATTCAGGGACGTTTCCGCGTCGGACTTGCACGCATGGAGCGCATCATTAAAGATCGCATGTCCACGCAGGATATCGAAGCGCTTACTCCGGGACGATTGATCAACGCCCGTCCGGTCATTGGCGCGGTTCGCGAGTTCTTTATGTCCTCGCAGCTTTCTCAATTCATGGATCAGACTAACCCGCTCGCGGAACTCGAACACAAACGTCGACTTTCCGCGATGGGTCCCGGTGGTCTTTCACGCGAGCGCGCGGGCTTTGAGGTGCGCGACGTGCACCCGACCCACTACGGTCGTATCTGTCCAATCGCGACACCGGAAGGACCAAACATCGGACTCATCGGCCACTTGGCTTCCTATGCCATTATCAACGATTACGGATTTATCGAAACTCCGTATCGAAAAGTCGTGAAGGAAGAGAAAGACGGAAAGATGATTGCGCGCGTGACGGATGAAGTGGAATACATTAACGCGTTCAAAGAAGAGCGTTCGGTCACCGCACCGGCTACCACGCCGATTGATGAAAACGGCTATTTCGTGGATGACTTTGTCGCGGCGCGAAAATACGGTGAACCGAAAGTCGTTCCACAATCGGAAATCGATTATCTGGACGTATCATCCAAGCAGATTGTTTCGATCGGAACCGCGCTCATTCCGTTTTTGGAACATGACGACGCGACGCGCGCGCTCATGGGAACGAACATGCAACGACAAGCGGTCCCGACGATTAAGCCCGATGCGCCAATTATTGGAACTGGCGTGGAAAAGCGTTCCGCAAAGGATTCGGGTCACGTGGTCGTGGCGGAAGAAGTCGGTGAAATTACATTTGTCGATTCCAACCGTATTGAAATTACGGATGAAAAACAGAACGTGACGCGTTATGAGCTCAAAAAGTTTTTGCGTTCAAACAACTCGACCGCGATTAACCAGCGTCCGGTGGTCGGGAAGGGACTTAAGGTGAAAAAAGGCGATGTCATCGCCGACTCGTCCGCCGTGGACCACGGCGAACTTGCGCTCGGCCAGAACTGTCTGGTCGGATTTATGGCATGGGACGGATTCAACTATGAAGATGCGGTTATTATTTCCGAACGTTTGGTTCATGACGACCGATTCACGTCCGTGCACATTGAGAATTACACGATCGACGTGCGCGACACCAAACTCGGACCCGAAGTGGTCACAAGCGACATCCCGAACGTCTCGGAAGAAAAATTGAAACACCTGGATGCAGAAGGCATTATCCGCATCGGAGCGGAAGTGAAATCCGGTGATATTTTGGTCGGAAAGATCACCCCGAAAGGAGAAACAGAACTGTCCGCGGAAGAAAAATTGTTGCGCGCGATTTTTGGTGAGAAGGCGCGCGACGTACGCGATTCTTCCATGTACCTTGAACATGGTGAGCACGGAAAAGTAGTGGATGTGACGATTTTTTCACGCGAAGCCGGAGACAAGCTTTCACCGGGAGTGATCAAATCGATTCAGGTGACCATCGCCGATCTGCGCAAAGTACAGGTAGGAGATAAAGTGGCCGGACGCCATGGAAACAAAGGAGTGATTTCGCGCGTGGTGCCGCTTGCGGATATGCCGTTTATGGAAGACGGAACGCCGCTGGATGTGATTTTGACACCGCTTGGAGTCGTGTCCCGTATGAACCTCGGACAGATTTTGGAAGTCCACCTTGGTCTTGCGGCGAATGCGCTTGGGTATAACGTCATCACCCCTGTTCTCAATGGCGTGACCGAACAGCAAATCCATAAAGAGTTGGACGCGGCCGGATTGCCGACAAGCGGGCAGCTCTCTCTTTATGATGGACGCACAGGAATGAAATTCGAAAATCCGGTGACGGTCGGATACATGTATGTCCTGAAGCTCTCCCACATGGTTGAGGACAAGATGCACCAGCGTTCGATCGGTCCATACTCGCTCATCACCCAGCAGCCGCTCGGAGGAAAAGCGCAATTCGGCGGACAGCGGTTCGGGGAAATGGAGGTGTGGGCTCTTGAAGCGTATGGTGCCTCACATACGTTGCAAGAAATTTTGACGATTAAGTCTGATGACGTTCCTGGACGTTCAAAAGCCTACGAATCGATCATTAAGGGTGAACCAATCAAGAAAGTGAACATTCCGGAATCATTTAACGTGCTTGTGCGAGAGCTCAAAGGATTGTGTTTGGATGTGGAGCTGCTGAAAGATGATAAAAAAGTGGAACTTCCCGGGGAGAAAAAGTCGAAGTAATCATTCTATTCTATGTTTAAGAAACAAGACGCCCTCAAATCAACCGACTTCGACTCGATCCGTCTGCGCCTCGCCTCGCCTGAGGTGATGCGATCCTGGTCGTTCGGAGAAGTGACGAAGCCGGAAACGATCAATTATCGTACGCAAAAACCGGAGAAAAGCGGTTTATTTGCCGAAGAGATTTTCGGTCCCTCCAAGGATTGGGAATGTTATTGCGGAAAGTACAAAAAGATTCGCTATAAAGGGATTGTTTGTGACAAATGCGGTGTGGAAGTCACACATTCGGTCGTGCGCCGCGAACGCATGGGCCATATTGAACTTGCTGCCCCTATCACACACATTTGGTTCCTGCGCGGTGTTCCGTCCAAGATCGGAACCGTGCTTGACATGTCGATTCAGAATCTTGAAAAAGTGATTTATTTCGCAAGCTTCTTGATTACGGATGTGAATGAGGAAGCAAAAGAGCAAACAATCGAACAGGTAAAACAGGAGAAGAAAAGCAAGGTAAAGATGATTGAGGGTGAATTCAAACGGGATATTGGACGACTCGAGCAAAAATTTGGTGAGGATGAAAAGAAAATCAAAGAAGAAACCAAGAGGCTCGAAGAAATTCGCGATCAAAAGTTCGAAGAGCTTGAAGCGGATTTTGAACAAGTCATGTCCGATCTGAAAGAACTTCATGTGCTTTCGATTATTTCGGAGCAAACGTATCACGATTGGTCGTTGAAATACGGTCACATTTTTGAAGCGGATATCGGCGCGCAAGCGGTTCACAACATGCTCAAGCGCATCAACGTGGAAGAAACCATGAATCGACTTGAGGAAGAACTCGAGACCGCGACGAAAACGAAGCGCGATCGATTGCTGCGACGTGTAAAGCTCCTCAAATCACTTCACATCAACAACATTAAGCCGGAGTGGATGGTGCTGACGGTCGTGCCAGTGATTCCGCCGGATCTGCGCCCGATGGTTCCGCTTGATGGCGGCCGCTTTGCGACCTCTGACTTGAATGACTTGTATCGCCGCGTGATCAATCGAAACAATCGCCTGAAGCGCCTGTACGAACTCAACGCACCTGAAGTGATTTCGCGTAACGAAAAGCGCATGCTCCAGGAAGCGGTTGATGCGCTCATCGACAACAGCGCACGTCATAGTAAGACCGTGATCGCCGCGACCGGAAAGAAACGCCAACTCAAGTCGCTTGCCGACCAGCTTAAAGGAAAGCAAGGACGCTTCCGCCAGAACTTGCTTGGGAAGCGTATCGATTATTCGGGACGCAGCGTGATTGTGGTGGGTCCGTACCTTAAATTGTCTCAATGCGGACTTCCAAAGAAAATGGCCCTCGAGTTGTTTAAACCGTTTATCATTTCCAAACTCATCGAACGAGAATACGTGCATAATATCCGAAGTGCAAACCGATTTATCGAATCGGATCGTCCGGAAACATGGGACATTCTCGAAGAAATCATCAAAGATGCGTTTGTGCTTTTGAACCGTGCGCCAACGCTTCACCGTCTTGGAATCCAAGCCTTCCGTCCAACCTTGATCGAAGGGAAAGCGATTCAGATCCACCCACTTGTGTGTGACGCGTATAACGCGGACTTCGACGGGGACCAAATGGCTGTGCACGTTCCACTGACGGAAGAAGCACGTGCGGAAGCGCGAGAGATCATGCTTTCTACCAAGAACTTGCTCAAGCCCGCCCACGGTGGTCCGGTGACGACACCTGGAAAAGATATTGCCTGGGGCGTCTTCTATCTGACCATGGAGCTCACTCCTATGCCGACGGAAGAAAAAGGTCTACCAGCCTTCCCGGGAGAAACCGAAGCACTTTATGCGGTCCAACTTGGAAAGATGAAATGGCGCGATTGGTGTGTTGTGCGACGTGAAAACGGACAGCGTATGATCACTTCGCCCGGACGCGTGCTCGTCAACCAACACTTCCCGGACGAAGTTCCCTACATGAACCAAACGCTCGGCAAGAAGGAACTTGCAAATATCGTGAAATACTATTTGGAACTCAACGGTCCGGAGAAGACGTCTGATTTTCTTGACCGGTTGAAGAGTCTTGGATTTAAGGCGGCGACGGAATCGGGATATTCCTGGGGAATGTCCGCCCTTCCAAGTGTGGAATCAAAGAAAGCTTTGATTGTGGAGGGGGAAAATCGTGTGCGTGAGATCGAGGATTATTTTGCCCAAGGACTTCTGACAGCCTCCGAACGGCATTCCTCTGTCATCAAAATTTGGAGCGAAATCAAAGATCGTATCGCGGATGAAGCAAAAAAATCGCTTCCAAAAGACAACCCTGCCTACACGATGATTGAATCCGGTGCGCGTGGAACATGGGGTCAGATGACGCAGATGGTCGGAATGAAAGGACTTGTGGCAAACCCGTCGGGAGACATCATCGAATTGCCTGTTACCTCTTCTTTTAAAGAGGGATATGACGTGTTGGAGTTCTTTATTTCTTCCCACGGGGTGCGTAAAGGATTGTCGGACACGGCGCTTCGTACCGCAAACGCGGGATACTTGACGCGACGTCTCGTTGATGTGGCGCAGGACGTGATCGTGCGTGAGGAAGATTGTGGAGACGATCAAGGGGTGGTGTTGACTAAAGAGGAATCGGACGAAATTGGCGAGCCGCTTCTTGTCCGTATTTTAGGGCGCTTTGTGCTTTCGGATATCAAAAAGCCTGGAACACGAAAGGTGCTTGTGAAGGCCGGTGAGATCGTCATGGAAGAACATATCCGCGAACTGGAAGCGACGGAAGCCGAACTTTCCGAAGTACATGTACGCTCTGTGATGACTTGCCGTTTGCGCCGTGGTGTGTGTCAAAAGTGCTACGGTTACGATCTTGCGTATAACAAGCTTGCAAAGCTTGGAACTGCGGTGGGAATCATGGCGGCGCAGTCCATTGGCGAGCCCGGAACACAGCTTACAATGCGTACATTCCATACGGGAGGTGTGGCGGGAAAAGATATTACGCAAGGTCTCCCGCGCGTCGAAGAGTTGTTTGAGGCGCGCAATCCGAAACAGAAAGCGATCATGGCGGAAGTGTCCGGAAAGGTGTCGATCGAAGTGGCTCAACGCGAGATCGTTCAGGCGGGAACTGGCAAACAGATTGTGGATACCCGTCCCGGACAAAAAACCGTAAAAATTGCCTATCAGAGCTTGGAAGAAGAAGCGGTGGTCGTCGGGAAAACAGCTAAGTTGCTTGTAAAAGAGGGAGAAAGCGTCATTGCAGGCCAAGCGGTCGCGGAAAAATCATCCGGGACGATCGAGGCTCCGGTGGCGGGAATTGTGTCATTGAAGACAGTGGGGGTTGTGACACTCGTTCATGAAATGGAAAAAGTGCGTGAATATATTATTCCGCCCGGCTATACGCTTTATGTGAAAGACGGAGATGAGGTGGAAGCTGGAGATTCGCTGACAGACGGAAGCCTGGATTTGCAAGTTCTCTTTAAGCATAAGGGTCAGGGGGCCGTACAGAAGTATCTCTCCAAAGAAATTCAGTTCATCTACACAAGCCAGGGGCAAAAATTGAACAATAAACACATTGAGATCATCATTCGCCAAATGTTCTCGCGTGTGCGCGTGATGGATCCGGGGGATACGGATTTGCTTCCGGGTGAAGTGATTGAAAAAGCATCATTCCTTGACGCCAATGACACCGTTGGGAAAGGCCAGAAGGAAGCAACCGCGGAACCGCTCTTTTTGGGCATAACCAAAATCTCGCTCTCAACCGATTCTTGGCTGTCGTCTGCGTCCTTCCAAGAGACGGCAAAGGTGCTGATTAACGCGGCGGTGACAGGCAAAGTGGATACTCTTGATGGTCTTAAAGAAAACGTGATCATCGGCCGCCTCATTCCAACGGGAACGGGATATAAAGGCATGCAGGAAGAATTGATCGGGACGTTCGAGGATCGATCCGACTTGGAACCGGAAATGCCAAAAGAAATCGAAGGGGAAATTGAAGAAGCGTTTGCGGATAACAAACAAATTGCAGAAGAGACCGAGCGGAAAGCAGAAGAAGAGTAAGAGAAAAAACACTGCCTGGAAAAGGCAGTGTTTTTTTGCTAAGATTTGATCAACTATGTCAGAACAAGGTTATATTGTGATGGGGCTTGATCCGGGTTATGGGCGTATGGGATTCGGGGTGGTGTTTGTTTCCGGTGGAAAGATTGAACTTGTGGATTATGGCGTGGCAGTGACGGTGTCCGGCGATGTATTTGCGAGTCGGCTGCTGAGTTTGGCCAACGACTTGCACGCATTGTTTGAACATCATCGTCCACACACGGTTGCCATCGAGAAATTATTTTTTGGAAAAAGTTCCACGACGGCCATGAAGGTGGCGGAGGCACGTGGTGTAGCGATGCTGATGGCCGCGCAGGCGGATGCACCGGTATTTGAATTTACTCCAGCGCAGGTGAAGAAAGGACTCACCGGCGATGGAAAAGCAACAAAGGCCGGAATGCAAAAAATGGTGAAAGAGATTTTGGGACTGTCGCAAATTCCGAAACCAGATGATGCGGCCGACGCGCTTGCACTCGCAATTGTTGCGGCAAATAAGAAGTGGTAATAAAAACGAGCACGAGAGTGCTCAGGAGTGGCCGTTGAGAAGGATGAGCTCCAGCAGAGCCATCCGGACGAACAGACCGTTGTCCGACTGTTCGAAGTAGGCGGCTCGAGGGTCGCCGTCCACTTCTTCGGCGATCTCTTCGTTTCGAGGAAGTGGGTGCATGATGATCATCCTTGGCTTGGCGATCTCCATACGTTCGCGGTTGAGGACGTAGGGGTCCTGTTCACGTTCAGCTGGATCTGAGATGCGTTCCTTCTGCAGACGCAGCATGTAGAGTGCATCCGCTTCACGCACCGCGCGTTCGAAATCCGTCGTCTCCTCGTAGCGCGCTCCGACCCGTGCGACCTCGGCGATGAGTTGCCGAGGCAGGCGAAGGGAGTTCGGCGAGACGAAGAGGAAGCGCGGCTTGTGGGGCAGGAGCAGTCGCACCAGAGAGTGCACGGTGCGTCCATGCTTCAGATCTCCGACCATAGCGATGGTCAGGTCGCCGAAGGATCCACCCAACTTGTCGTGGATGGTGAACACGTCGAGGAGCGCCTGCGTGGGGTGCTCGCCGGTTCCATCACCGGCGTTGATGATCGGCCTAAGACCGACCTGCGCGGCGATCTCCGCCGAACCAGTCTCCTTGTGCCGCAGAACGATCACGTCTGCGTAGCCGGAGATGACGCGGATTGTATCTGGCAGCGACTCACCCTTGGTCACCGAGGAGAATTCTCCCGCGTTTTCCGTCCCGATCACACGTCCTCCGAGGCGATGCATCGCGGTCTCGAAGGAGAGTCGTGTGCGCGTCGAGGGCTCATAGAAGAGCATTGCGGCGACGTAGCCGGTCAGTCGTTGACTGCCGTGGTGCTGAGCGACGATCCTCATTTCACGCGCCCGTTTCAGGATGTGCGTGACCATCTCCTGGTCGAGTTGGTCGACCCGAACGAGATGCCGCAAAGGTTTCATGATCCATCCTCCAGGTTGTCAGATCGCACGAAGCATAACAAAACAAAAAACCCTCTGCAAGAGAGTTTTTTGTCAAAGAAAATACCCCGGCAGATGCCGAGGTATTTTCTTTGGAGCGGGTAGCGGGAGTCGAACCCGCATCACCAGTTTGGAAAACTGGGATAATAACCGCTATACGATACCCGCGTTATGATATGATTTTGGTCGGGGCGACAGGGCTCGAACCTGCGACCTCGTGGTCCCAAACCACGCGCTCTAAGCCTACTGAGCTACGCCCCGAATAAAGCCCCACTTGCAGCGCGAGCAATATATCAGAATCCCATTTTCTCTTCAAGTCCCTCACTGTTTATTTTGTTCATGAAAATCGTTCTCGTTCACGGATACGCAGGAGAAGTCCGTATGTCGATTTTTCGGCCGCCTCTTGATGAAACGGCCGGTTTTTTGGCGTTCAAAGAACTTGTTGATACCGGCCAGGCTGTTGCCTTCCCATGGGGTTTGAAAATACGTCTTTCATTTCTGGCCTCGTTAAACCCATTTTCTTATCGTTCGATTTATCGCAAAGAAGAACAAATGGCCATGGAAGGGGAGACACAAAAACGACTTTTTGATTTTCTTGTCCGACAGGAGGCCACCTGTGTGATCGGACATTCGCTCGGATGCCGACTCATTTATGAAACCCTGAAACGATATGGTCTTCCAAAGACACTTCAACGTGTGGTTTGGGTGCAGGCCGGTATGGATGTCCCTTCATCCGTACAACATTCGATTCCGCATCTTATCCATTTTTGGTGTCCTTGGGATCCAACACTCCTTGCTTCCGCATTTTTTATTCACTTTTCCTCTCGAGCCGGTCTTGTTCCCATTCGTGGTGCAACGAATGTTCTCGTTCCATTGTGGCGAATTCCAAATCTACATACGAGCAGCCAACGCGATCGACAACTTTTGAAGTGGTGCGTTTAATGCTAAACTGGGATCATTATGGCGTTGACTGTCGATCAGTTGCGGGAAATTCTTGTGGTCCCCGACGGAGTGAAAGAGGAAGACTTTGAAAAAGCACGGACATCAAAGGAAGCGCAAGAAGTCGGAATCGCAAACGTGCTCATTTCTCGGGGAGTATTGAAAGACGAAGTCTACGGAAAGCTCATGGCGGGTTTTTTTCATGTTCCCTATGTTTCTTTATCACAAACGCAAGTTTCCAGTGAAATCGCTCAGTTACTTCCGGAGGCCTTTGCCCGTCAGCATTTGATTCTCCCGATCAAGGCCGAAGCGGAGAAATATGTAATCGCGACAAGCCATCCCGACAATTTGATCGAACGATCGCTTCTTGAAAAATACCTGCGTCGACCCGTGGAATATGTCTTTAGTACCCCGGCAGATTTGAAATCGCACATGTATCTGTTTGCGAAAGATCCCACGAAAGAAATTGAAGCGATTTTGGCAAAACAAAAAAAGGATTTGAACGGGCCTGACACCACGACGGTTGAACTTGTGGACGCGATCATTGATTTTGCCTTTCAGGGCGGGGCTTCCGATATACACATCGAACCGGAGGATCAATACACAAAGGTTCGGTATCGTCAGGACGGAATTTTGCATGATATCGCTGATCTGCCCACAAGTATTCATGAAAATGTGATGACGCGTTTGAAAGTCCTTGCACGTCTTGCAACGGATGAGCGTCGTGTGGCGCAAGACGGAAAAATTCGGCACAAAACGAAATGGGGAGAGCGTGTGGAGATTCGTCTTTCTCTTGTCCCGACGACGCATGCGGAAAAAGCGGTTATGCGGCTTCTTGCAGATCGAAGTCGAACGTATAATCTTGCGACACTTGGATTCGCGGAAGAGGATTACAAAAAGATTTCGGATATTATTCATCGGCCCTGGGGAATGTTCTTGGTCACCGGACCGACCGGTTCCGGAAAGTCCACAACTCTCTATTCCGTTTTGACGGTTTTGAATAAGCGGGAGGTGAACATCACGACAATTGAAGACCCGGTTGAATTTGATATGGAGGGAGTCAATCAGATTCAGGTCAATGAAAAGGCTGGTTTGACGTTTGCCAAAGGATTGCGCGCGATTGTTCGCCAGGATCCGGATATCGTCATGGTGGGTGAGATTCGTGATTCGGAAACGGCAAATATCGCGGTGAACGCGGCCATGACGGGACATCTTGTGCTTTCGACGTTGCACACGAATGATTCCGCAACCGCGTTTCCACGCTTGCAGGATATGGCAGTTGAGGATTTTTTGATCGCTTCTACAGTCAATGTGGTGGTGGCGCAGCGTTTGGTGCGCAAAATTTGTCCCAATTGTGTGGAAGAGGTGAAGTCGGATACTGTTCGGGAGAAGCTGATCGAACAAAATCAGTTCGTGAAAAAAGCACTCATGGATTTGATGGAAAAAAAGTCGTTGAGATCACTCAAAACGTTTCGTGGGAAAGGATGCGGTGTGTGTCATCAGAGCGGATACCGCGGACGTGTGGGTGTCTTTGAGGTATTGGTAGTGGATGAGCAAATTCGTGAAGCGATTATGGCCCACAAAAATGCGGATGAAATTCGAGATCTCGCGCTTTCAAACGGGATGACGACGATGGTGTACGATGGATTGCGCAAAATGCTCGCGGGTGTCACCACATTGGAAGAGGTGCTTCGCGTGACCAAAGAATAAGAAAGAATGTGCGTGACATGTGAGCCTCCGGGCCAAGTGACTATCGCACTTGTTCCCTGCGGCTCACATGTCACGCGCATGAAAAGTGAAGAATGATATATATGGAGGAATTAAAATCGGTCATTCAATTGGCCCAGAAAAAACAAGCGTCCGATGTCCATTTGGTTTCGGGTGCATCCGCGATCATGCGGGTGCGAGGCGAATTGATGACGGTCAAAAAACAACCGCTTGAGGCGGGGGCGGTTCAGAAGATCGCGACCGCTCTTTTGAACCAACAGCAACTCAAACAACTCGAGGAGCATGGAGATGTTGATGTGGGAATCAAAGTCGCGGGTGTTGGATTGCGTATCAATATCCACAAACAAGCCGAAGGACTTTCCCTTGCGATTCGCCTGATTCCTTCGGAAATTCCTTCTCCGCAAGCACTGAATTTCCATGAAACCATGATGCAGATTCCGGAGTGGGAGGATGGGTTTGTGATCGTGAGCGGGCCGACCGGTTCCGGAAAATCGACCACCCTCGCATCTATTGTCGAACAGATCAACCAAACCTCTTCTCGGCATGTGATCACGCTTGAAGATCCGATTGAATATCGCTTTTCAAACGCGCGCTCTTTGATTGAGCAACGTCAGTTGGGCGCTCATTTTCCGACGTTTCAAAAGGGGCTTCGGCATGTGTTACGCCAAGACCCTGACGTGATTGTGGTTGGGGAGATGCGGGATCCGGAAACGATCTCACTTGCGCTGACGGCCGCGGAAACCGGACATCTTGTCTTGTCGACACTCCACGCCCCAAATGCGGCGGAGGTGATTGAACGCATCGTCAATGTGTTTGAAGGTGCGCAGCAGCAACAAATTTTAGTTCAGCTGGCCGCGACGCTTCGATTGGTCGTTGCCCAGCGTCTCCTCCCCACAAAAGACGGATCGTTGGTTGCGGCCCGCGAGGTGCTCACGTCTACGCTTGCGGTGCAAAATGCGATTCGTCAAAACAATCTTTCCGTGATCCGTTCTTCCATTCAAACGGGGAAAAAGCAGGGAATGGTGAGTATGGAATTAGCAATAAAGGAATTGGAAAAGAACGGGGTGATCTAAGCTATGCCCGAGCAAAAACTTCCTTGGTACAAACGTGAGCTCTCGCTGTTTCCGGTGAGCGTGGTTGATATTGTTACGATGACGCAAAATCTTTCCGTGATGCTCAAGGCTGGGCTGACGGTTCCTGAATCTCTGGATGTCCTTGTGGAACAGTCTACGGGAAAATTGAAACAAGTGCTCTCGCAAGTGAATGATGAAGTGCAAGGTGGTGGTATGCTTGGAGATGCACTTGAAAAAGAATACAAAACGTTTGGCCCGATTTTTATCAGTTCGGTGCGGGTGGGAGAGGCCTCCGGTACGCTTTCCGAAAACTTGACGCATGTGGCGGAGCAAATGGAGCGTGATCTTGAAGTTCGTCGCAATATTCAAGGCGCTATGCTCTATCCGTCCATTGTCATTATCGCGACGATTTTACTCGGACTCGCGCTCGCGACGTTTGTCCTTCCCCAAATGACAGCCATTTTCAGGTCTTTGGACGTTGAACTCCCGTGGAGTACCCGTCTGCTCATTTACACAGCGGACTTGTTCCAAAAGCACGGTGCGATTGTCACCCCGAGCGTGATTCTCGGATTGATTCTTGTTGTGTACACCTTGCGCCGCCGATTTATGCAGCCGCTCGTTCATCGGCTCGTTCTTGTGATTCCCGGACTCAAATCATTTGTGCATGAACTTAATCGCGCGCGGTTTTGCCGAGCGATCGGTACGATGCTGCAAAGCGGCATTCCCATTCAAGAAGCGCTTGGCATCATTTCGGACGCGATGCCCAATTACGTCTATCGAAAATCGGTGGTGCGGATGCATAAGGAAATTGAATCGGGTGAAAGCTTTTCGGACATTATCGATAAATTTCCCAGATTGTACCCAAAGATGGTTCAGCGCATGGTTGCCGTCGGAGAGCGCTCCGGCGGGCTTTCCGATTCGTTACTTTATCTCGCCCGTTTTTACGAACAGAAAGTTTCGATTAAAGCCAAAAGCATCTCAACGATTATCGAGCCGCTTTTGCTTATTGGGATCGGTCTAGGAGTTGCGTTCATTGCTCTGTCTATTTTTACCCCGATTTATTCCGTGACAGAAGGCATTACGTTTTGATATGCGCATACGCGCGGGATTCACGCTGGTCGAACTGCTGATCGTGCTCGCAATCTCGCTGAGTCTTTTGGGCGTGATCGGCACGATCGCCTCAAACACCTATCCAAAGAGTCAGTTGAATGCTGAAGCTGGTGTGGTGATGCAAGCGATTCGGGAGGCGCAAGCGCTCACGCTTGCGCGGAAAGAGGATTCGCGATGGGGAGTTTACCGTACGGCAAACGAACTGATTCTGTTTGCCGGTCCAAGTTACGCCACGCGTGATGAGGCGTTTGACCGGACACACGTGTTTCCATCAGGAATTACTGCCAGCGGCATGGAAGAAATCGTTTTCAGTTCTTTGTTGGGAACGATCCCCCAGCCGGGCACGATCACCCTGACGTCCAATGCAACCGGCGAATCGGTCGTGATTTCAATTAATGCAAACGGGGTTGTACAAAAGTAGTCTTCTATTCTGACAGAGTCGTGCCGTCCACCCAAGATGAGTAGACGACTATTCAATAAACGTATGATGCTCAATCGTCGCGGACAATCTTTGATTGAAGTCATTCTCGTCATGTTTTTGTTTGCCGTGCTTGGAACCGGACTACTCTCAACCCTTCTTTCTTCCATGCTTGTTTCCAGTCGTGGTGTTGAGTTTACGCTTGCATCCGGATATATCCAAGAAGGCATCGAGGCAGTGAGATCCATCCGGAATCGCGATTGGTCGGAGTTAACCAATGGGACGCATGGTCTGAGCACAAACAGCGGATATTATGTGTTTGCAGGCACGTCCGATTCGCTAGATGGCGGACGGTTTACGCGCACGATCACCGTGGAAGACGTGTATCGGACGGGTTCACTCACGGGGGATATTGCGGAAACCGGCATTTTAGACGCAGCAACGAAACGTATTACGATCAATGTGACATGGGAAGTGCCTGCCGGACTGACGAAAAATATCGACGCGGTTTTTTTTGTGACAAACGTCAATCAGCAGTCGTGGGTTCAAACATTAACCGCGGATTTTGAAGCTGGTTTTGAAAACAGCACGACGATGACCACGAACGCGAACGGAGAAGTCACTCTGCGTGCTCACAACAGTGATTGGGAAAACGTGGAATCCCTTTATCGTTTTGGATTGATCGGCGGTGGCGATCGCAAGGCGATATATGCTGATCCTGATTCCGATCTCGTATTTGTTTTGGGTGATACCGATACGGGCGAAGAGTTTCATATCCTCGACATGAGCGATGTTTCCGAAAATCAACCGACCGTGATTGCCGCATATGAGTGCGCGTCCTGTAACGATTTTGCGGTTCGAAACGGCTATGTTTATCTTGTCGCTCATGAGAGCGGACCGGGCGCGGAAGTCCTGATCCTTTCGATACCGACCCTTTCGACCGTCGGGACGATCAATTTACCCAGGAGCTCTTCCGCAAATGGCGTTGATATTCAAGGAACGACACTGGTGGTGGTTCGAGGGTATGACACGGATGAAGAAGAGATTGTTTTTTATGATGTGAGCGATCCATCCGGCCCGGTTTATTTGGGCGGTGCGGACACGGAGTATCTCCTTGACGACGTTGCTTACAACGGATCGTATGCATTTGCAAGCGGTTATGATGACACAAATGAAGTGACGGCAGTCAGTCAATCAACTTTTTCTGTGATCGATACGATCGATCTTTCCGGGACGGCAAACACGGACGGAATCGATTGGTTCGATTCATACGTATATGTGGGGAAAGGGAACAACAGCTCAGGAGGGGAATTGTATAAGATCAATGTGACCGATCCGGCCAATATGGTGTTAAGCGCAGAATTGGAGGTCGGCGATAGTGTGAACGATGTCAAAATTGATACGAATGGCGATTATCTTGTGGCGGCGACGCGCTACGATACGAAAAACTTTTTTATTGTCGACATCCCGACGTTTTTGGAGACACACAGTGGCGATCTGTACGGCGGAACGCAAGCGGAGTCCACGGATGTGTTCGGTAGCCATGGATATGTGGGGACCACAACGAGTGGGAGTGATATCGAAGTGTTTCGCGTCTCGCCGGGCGGATGGGATGATGCACAGCTGGTGAGTTCGGCGAATCTTTCCGGAAATCATGATGAATCCACCGTGTGGGTTGAGGGGAACTACGCGTATATGGCAACGGAGAATAACGGATCAAACCATGATGTGTTTATTTATGACATCTCCACTCCTTCAAGCCCGACATATCTGGGTTCCTTGGATTCAAATTCTGACGTGAACGATCTGTTGGTGTACGGAAATTATATTTACGTGGCGACCAAAGATAATGCGAAAGAGGTGACGGTCATTGATGTATCGACAAAAACATCTCCACAAATTGTGGGAACGTTTAATGCCGCCGGCAGTGCGGACGGACTTTCACTAGCACGCGAGGGAACGACGCTCTATTTGGGAAGAGAGGACGGGTCCGATCCGGAATTTTATGTGCTCAGCTTGGCAATCCCTTCCGCCCCGAGTTTGGTTGGATCCATGCAATTTAGCAAAAATATTGAACGCATGGTGGCGAACGGAACTTATGTCTATGCGGCAACAGAACACGATTCGCAGGAGTTGACGGTGATCGATGCATCGAATCCCGCATCTCCTCTTCCCGTTGCGAGTCTGGATCTTGCGGGTAACGAAGACGCACAAGCAATCGCACTCAACGGAACAATGCTGGCAATTGGACGTGCGGATGGCGGGAGTATTGATGAGCTTGCCATTGTCGACATTTCCACTCCCACTTCACCCCAGCTGCTTGGAAGTGTAGATACCGAAGAGGAAGTCTCCGGGGTCGCATGGGAAGACGAAACGTTTGTGCATGTTGCCACGGATACATGGCAGAAAGAATATCAGCGATTCAATGTCACTAATCCCGCACTCCCTGCACTCGATGCGACTTTTGCGTTGGGATATGAAGGGGAGGGGATATTTTTCAATGGCGTGTACGCATTCGTTGCTACGGAAGATAATGCCGGTGAGCTAAAAATTATCGGCCAGGGCGCGGCGCCGACGGATGTTGTCCGCGAAGGCAACTTCACCTCCCAACCCTTTGACGCCGGATCGGAAGTGTCTTGGGATTC
Source organism: uncultured Gammaproteobacteria bacterium (assembly GCA_964388785.1). Taxonomy (GTDB): domain Bacteria; phylum Patescibacteriota; class Patescibacteriia; order UBA9934; family GWF2-40-263; genus VGKU01. Next base: position 4,137 of record CAYMBX010000007.1, on the reverse strand, counting down.
TCTTGAATGGACGAGCTCCGGAAGCGGATCCGTTGTGTTTAAGATTCGGACAGCTGACACGCAGGCGAGCTTGGATCAAGCAACATGGGTCGGGCCCGACGGAACACCCGGAAGCGTGTTTACGATTTGGGGGCAGGGAATCACGGAACATCCAAACGCAACCGGTACGCGCTGGTTTCAATGGAAAGCGTTATTGAGCGGCGACGGGAGTTCTACCCCCGTGCTTGAAGATGTGACGGTTCGTTATTCTCAATGATATGAAAAAATCCACTCACGGATTTTCATTGATCGAAGTGATTTTGTATCTGTTTATCATGGCGGTGGTTTTAACGACCATTGCGCTTTTCTTGTTGCAGCTTTTGAATGCCCGTGCAAAAACGCGCGCAATTTCCGAGGTACTCGCAAGCGCCCAATTGATTGAACAGCGTCTTTCCGAAGCGGTGCGACACGCCTCTTCGTTGCGCACGGCCCAAAGCACGTTTGGAAGCGATCCAGGTGTGCTTTCCCTTCAGATGGTTGACGCGGCACGTTCTCCAACGGACTTTTCGCTTTCGCAAGACGACGGCGCATTTCAAATTTCTGAAGCGGGGGCGCCGGCGGAAGTACTGACACCCGACTCGGTGCGTGTCACAAATCTCCTTTTTACCAATTTAACCGGTGTCGATGATGTCGGGGTGGTACAAGTTCGGTTCACACTCGAAACATCGGTCGATACCACATCGAGCGCGTTTATCTATGATCAGGAATTTCAAACCACGCTTCGTATCCCATTGGATTGAACTGAAACAGAATCAGCAGGGCGCGGCCGCACTGACTGTTTTTTTGATCATTCTCGCCGTTTCTCTTATTGTGGTGAGCACCACGGCACTCATCGGTGTGGACAATCTTAGTATCGGTTTTTCCCAACAAGCGTCATCTGATATGATTCTTTCAGCGGAAAGTTGCGTGGAGGAAGCCATGGTCCGGTTGCGTCGGGACAGCTCGTATGCGGGAGGAAGTCTTGTCGTGGGAGATGCCACCTGTACGATTGCTGTCACGGGAACCCCTTGTGGGGCCTGCACGATTGATGTGGAGGCTCAGGGGGACGGATATGTGCGCAATATTCAAGCGTCTGTCTTTGTTTCGGGAGGTGTTGTGGATCTGGTTTCAGTGAAAGAGATCGAATAAAGTATGTCACCACTCACAAGCTATCTTTACGGACTTGGAATCGATATCTCCAATCATCACGTGCGGATTGCGCGCGTTTCTTTTTTTGGTCGCGTGCGCAATCTGATTGAAATTAAGCTCCCGGAAGGGCTTGTCGTCGATGAGAAGGTTATGAAGCCTGAGGAAGTGAAAAAGATGATTGACGACCGTCTCAAAAAAGAAGGCATGCGTGTTGGTGTGAACCGAACAACGCTTCTCATTCCGGAATCGCGTGTGTTTGCAAGCAGCTTGTTGCTCTCTTCCCAGAGACCCAGGGAGGAAGCGGGGATTGAGGCCAAGGATCGCGCACAGCTTGAGATCCCGATTCCATTTGATGAAGCGCTGGTTGCGGTTGCACAGGGGAAACGAACGGGTTCGGAAGTGCGAACCACGGTGTATGCAATTGAACGTAGGGTCGCGGACGGTCTTCGAAGCGTTTGCGACCCGAAACAGTGTCAGCTCGTTGCGATGGAGGCGAACAGCAAGGCTCTTTTGCGTCTCTTCCAGCGTTACGGGAAATCCAGTCTTCAGATCAATGATCCACAAACGCTCATTACGCTTATTGATGTCGGACATGCGTGGACGACCATTTCCGTTTACCACCCCGACGGGTCCAATCTTTTTTCTCGGACGCTTTCATATGAGTTTGGGAGTCTTCAAAAAGGGCAGGCAAGCCTCTCTCAGCAGGCTGTGGATGTTATCCATAGGACGATTGACGAGATCATGCTATATTTTAAAGAGAAAAAAATGGAAATCGGCGTTTTTCTCTTTGCGGGTGTAGAGGCGGAGGATGATCGGTTCAAGAAAAACGACCGTTTTTATGAGGTCGGCGACGTGGTGCATATCTCAGGGCTCAAAAAGAAAGACATCCACATTTACGGCGCAGCGATCGGGGCGGCATTACGTACGGTCCATCCATTTCACTACAAGCATCAACATAATTTTATAAGCACTTCTTTATGAATCAAACATCTCTTCGACGAGGGTTTACCCTTATTGAACTCCTCGTCGTTATCGCGATCGTGGGAATTCTCGTCGCGGTTGTATTCGTGGCTCTCGATCCGGCACAGCGTTTCCGCCAAGCGCGTGATGCCGTGCGGCAGAATGACGTGCAGGAAATTCTTTCCGCGATTAAGCTGCATCAGGTGGATAATGACGGGAGCTATCTTGCCTCCGTTGCCGCCCTGACCGCCGGAGAAGTATATATGATCATGGACGGGGCAACAGTGGTTGGTTGCGATGACAACAACGCTAGCTGTGACACGGCTGTAACCGACGACAACAACTGTGTTGACCTTTCCGGTCTTGTTGATCAATATCTCGAAGACGTGCCAATCAGTCCGGCAGGAGCCGTTACATGGGATGCAGCGACGGAAGGGACCGGTTATACGCTGGAGCGCGACGCGGATGGGATCGTCCGAGTGCGTGCATGTGAAAGCGAAGACACAACGGAAATCAGTGCTGCGCGTTAAACGAAAATTAAAAACAGTCGTCTCAAAGAGACGACTGTTTTTTTGTGGATTCGCTGAGCGGGTCTCGTCATCGAGCTGATCTCGATGTCCAACCAACGCTTAGCGTTGGTTTTTGCATCAAAATCGAGCTCAGCTCGATGGTGCCGAGGGCCAGGATTGAACTGGCGACACAAGGATTTTCAGTCCTCTGCTCTACCACTGAGCTACCTCGGCCTGGTGGGCGTGGGAGGACTCGAACCTCCGACCTTTACATTATCAGTGTAACGCTCTAACCACCTGAGCTACACGCCCGAACGAGCGAAATGCGCAAATCAAGATTTGTGCATTTCCGAGTGAGGCGTGTAGCCCCGACCAAAGGTCGGCACTGCACGCCCGCATTTCTTTATTTTGCGTGCTTAATATAGCAAAGTCTTGTGGGTCTGGCAAGGGATTGTTTTTGTTTTTCAGGGATACAAAAAAGCGACGAGAATTGTCGCATAAGATTGGCTATTCGCGGAAGTCGGTTTGCTTCAACAGACGCGTCCACTGTTCCAGCGTAAATGGTTGGTGCTGTAAGATGGCGTCCAGTGGATTGTAGGTGATCAGGACATGACCGGTATCCGTCTGCAGGAAGATCCAGTAGGACGCCTCGTTACGCTCGCTGGCTTGGCGAACGCCCAAGCAGATTCCTCGAATATCCTCCGGAACCTCTTGGCCTCTTGGGCCGGTGAGATACGTAAAGGTCAGTTTAGGACGCTCTTCAGCATCGCGTGCTTCAATAGCGTCGCGGATCGATGGGGCCTGTTGGACAAAGAACTGTTCCGTAGGCGCAACGACTATCTCACTCATTTCTTTTCTCTTGTGCTGTTCGCGCATACGGCCACACAGTAGCATAATCACACGAAACACAAAACCCGGTCTAAACCGGGTTTTGGCTTCTCTGTCTGTGTGATTGCAACGTCATGTTCGTCCGATCAATAGGGTGTTAACCCAGAGATTGATCTCGACCTGGGATCAGTGTCCGACCCTGAGGCCGGCGATATCCCTAAAAAGGAGGTGATCCACCCACAGCTTCCGCTACGGGTGCCTTGTTACGACTTAGTCCCTGTTATCAGTCCTGCCTTCCGCCGCCCTACGGCGACGTTCGGGCATTACCGACTCCCTTGACTTGACGGGCGGTGAGTACAAGACCCGAGAACGTATTCACGGCCGCGTGGCTGATCGGCCGTTACTAGCGATTCCATCTTCATGAGGTCGAGTTGCAGACCTCAATCTGAACTGGGGTCGGCTTTAAGGGATTGGCTCCGGCTTGCGCCTTGGCTGCCCATTGTACCGACCATTGTAGCGCGCGTGTCGCCCTGGACGTAAGGGCCATGCTGATTTGACGTCATCCTCACCTTCCTCCTTCTTGCGAAGGCAGTCTCATGTGACACATATAACACATGATAAGGGTTGCGCTCGTTACCCCACTTAAGGGAACAGTTCACACCACGAGCTGACG
>CAYMBX010000006.1:3187-39257 GCA_964388785.1 uncultured Gammaproteobacteria bacterium | reverse complement strand
AGTGGAAAGTGGAAAAATGAATAAGAAAAAAATGGTAACCGCAGGCTTTAACCTACGTAGAAAGTAAAAAATCATACGGAAGAATCATAACATTTTTCCAAAACAAAACCCACCCCGAAGGGTGGATTTTGTATTTGTCTAAGCCAGCTTACTTCGACCAAGTCTCACCGGAAAGGTTGAGGTTCTTGACCAAGTAGCCGTTTGACCAGTCATTCGATCCTGTTTCGGAAGCGCCAGCATGGGCTGTTCCGGAAACGTCAGACCAAATGAAGTTCTCGAGCGTGTCTCCCAACTCGTTGGTGTCCGTTGCGGAACAGGAACCGGATGTCAATTCATCAAGTCCCCAGCTTTCACCAGCTTCGTTGTCGTTAAGACACTTGGCATCACCGTTGGTTGCACTATCTCCAGCGAGGTAAATCGTGAAGTAGTCTTCCTCACCGGTGTCACCGTCCGAGTCGAATCCGGTTGGGGTCGCACGCAACACATAGGTCACGGTTTCACCCATACCGATTGTTTCTTCGTTGGTGTCCCAGACGACAATGATAGTTGAGTCAGCAGCGCCACCTGTGAAGGTGTCGTCACCTGCACCGTCTGTGCTCTCAATGCTGGTTCCATCCTGCTTCAAGATTTCGATTGCAGAGTTGCTTGTGGAAACGTCTGAACCGTTCTTGTAAAGCTTCCAGGAATGCACTTCGAGGGTGTCGGCATCAGCATCTGTGAAGGTGATCGGGAACTTCAACTGCTTGAGGGCAATTGAGCCGCCGGAAGCCGTCACAGAGAACTTGTACATGTCAATTTCTTGACCGTTCACAAGTGTGCTGTTTGTGAGATCTGTATGTGTCACGGTTGGGATGGCTCGGAAGACATACTGAGCGTTCCCATTGACACTACTGAATTCTGCACCGGAAGTCTCTGTGGTTTCCACACCGTTACTGTCCGTAAACTTCACGGAGTAAAGGGTATTGGCCGCGTTGGCTTGAGATGTACCGAAACCTGAACCGATTTGGTTCAAGAGATACTTCACCGTCAAGACTTTCGAGGTGTTGGCATTCACCGGGATGGAAAGACCTGTCCAGGTTCCGCGTGTACCCGAGTTTTCGTCGTAGACAGTCGCCGCAACCTGGGTGCTTCCGTCATAGAGGCGAACCTCTGTCACGGCTGTTGCGCCGGACGCACCGATGCTCGTGGTCATTTCCTTAATGGTGAAGGTTTCGTTGGAAGAGCTGAAGCGGTACTTCGCAACGGTGATTTCCTGGTTGCCGTAGTTGATGGCAGCCACTGGGTGATCATCGTTGAATTCGGTGAAGGTACCACTGCCAATCGTGATGTTTGGACCATCTGCCGCACTTGTGGATGGTTGAACGCTGGACACGGCGTTGATACCGTTGACATCCAAGTTCACATCAATCACGTCAGTCGCGTTCAGCGGACTGAGCAAGTCTGCGTAGACTTCGAAGTAGATGATCTCGCCCTTCTTCAACGGATAGTTGGTGGACCAGGTATTTCCGGTCGCCGCAACCGTTCCTTTGGTGCTGGTTGAGGTCATGTTGCTTTGTGGTCCGTACTTCACGTAAAGGTTGGTCAAACTCGTGGCAACGGTGTTGCTTGAGCTATCGGTGTCCGTAAGATCAACTTGGACTTCGAAGTCTGTAAGATTCACGTCCTCTGAAGTTCCTGCAGTCACGGTGAAGACTCCGAGTTTGTAGTTGGTCTTTGGTGTCACGGTTGTTTGCGCACCATAGGTACCACTCGTGGCAACGGTCAACGTGCTTGATCCGTCAGTGACGTTCAATTCGTTTGCCGTAACCGCAGCTGTTGGGTAGCTACCATAACCACCTGAGGTCATGCGAAGCACGTTGCTTGTGCTGGAGTTGTCGGAAATCTCCGCAACAATGTCGGAACCGTTGACCAAGCTGTCCGTACCGTCATCATCATAAATGTCGGATCGGATTTCAAGCGTGGCTGGCTTACCAGGTTCGACAATGAAGGAAGAACCGAATGTGTACTCTGTGTAATCAGGAGCAGCACCGGCTGAGTTATCACTCAACGCTGTTGTGCTACCAACCTGCGTTCCGTTGAGATAAACGGCACCATTTCGGAGTACAGCGGCGACGTTGGTATTGGAATCATCTTCGATATCTGCGGCGAAACGCAACTTCTCAACCTTCATGTTTTCGCCGAATGCTTTGACTTCCCACTTACCAAGCGTGACGCCAGAGGCACCCTCGACGACATCTCCGGATGGAGAATCAGACTTCTTGGTGAATGTAAGTGAACCAGTTGAAACGGTTTGCACACCGGCATCCTCTGTGGAGAATGCGGTCGAACTGCTCACAGCAATCAGGACTGGCTGACCATAGTCAGCATCCGTCGCGATGAAGTCCGCGGTATTGCGGAGTCCGACTTGGATCGTGCGTGTTGAACCACCGATCACATCAGCCTGAACTTTCACCACGTGAGAGCCTGTTTTGAGTTCAACCGGGCTTGCGGAAAGATCGAAGGTGACATAGCCATCTTCATCTTCCATCGCAACGGTGCTTCCACGCTTCACACCACCGATGAAGAGCTCCCATCCTGTCACATCATCCGCATCGATCGAACCGATGTTGCGGAAACGAGCCATCTTCAACATGACTTCGTTATTGTTGATGGAAATGGTGTCTTCCCAAAGACGAACGTCTTCGGCTGGATCAAGAGAAGTGTTTGTAGCTGGGTTTGCAGTCCAAGCACCGGTCGCGATTGCGGCAAACGTGCTAGGAGCAGCAGCGATCGTGTGTGTGGCGCCTTCAAGTGGGAAAGAACCAGAAGCGGTTCCACCACTGGAGAAACCGAGATCAGATGCGGCAGCAAGCTTCACACCAACGGTTTGACCGTTTGTGCTGGCGGCAATTTCTCCACGGACCACAAGGGTCTTAGAAGCACCTGCAGCAAGTGTCCAGATTCCAGAAGGATCGTTGAATGTTGCCTTTCCACTGGAGATCGTCGCGGCATCTGTCAAACGCACATATCCGTCAAACAGATAAAGGTTTGAAAGGGTTGCGTCTGCAGAAACACCCGTGCGAGTAAGAACAGCTTTCGTAAGTTTCACTTCCGAACCGGAGTTGTTGGTCAAAGTGATGTGAGCAAGGTCACCTGCACCCTGTCCAGCAATCAAGGTGGAAGAAGCTGGTGAACCAGCAAAGCTAACGGAAACGTCCTTTGCGGTCACGTAATCAGCTGTTTCGACTTTCTGAGCAGCGTCGGTGAGATACGCAAGCTTGCTTGTGATCTCGGAACCGGCGGTCATACCGGAAAGGTTCACTCCGGATCCGTCGAGGACGAAGCCAGACTTAAACATGTTGGCGGTCATCCCTGCAGCGGACACTTTGCTCTTCTTGCCATCCCACACGAGGTAGGTGTCGGAACCGCTCTTGACGAGGGCGCCTTCATAAGCAGAAGAAGCACTGGTGAGTGAATCGCCGACTGAGTAGTCAACGAAGAAGACATCTGGAACATCATCGATGAATTGGTTCCAGTTGTCACCGGCAAGGCCTTTTGCCACTTCCTCGGACTCGATCCAGTGGATCTTTCCGTCGCGAGCAACGGCATAGGTCTTTTCATCGCTGGTGATCTTCACCCATCGTGAACCTGGGCGGTACACAATGTTGCCAGCGAGCGTGATGTTGGCGAGTTCCGCATCGGACATCGTCACAACACCACTAAAATCGTTGTACCAAGAGAAGAAGGTCTTCTCGTTGGGGAACGAGTAGCGCTGACCGTCTGAACCGTAGTAGTAAACGGTCGAGAGGGTCGTTCCCTTGATCAGGTCGCCGTATGAAGCGGCGGAAGCTGTTTGAGGGGAGAGTGCAGCAAAACCGACAGACCAGAGAATGGTGGCGGCAGCAACTGCGACTGTAAGCGCTCGTTTAGCAATAGAATTCGTCATAAGTAGAATAATCTGTTGCTCAGTTCAAGGTACTGAGCGAACCTGTCATTTAATAACGCACGACGACCGTGTCCGGCCTCGACCTTTTGTCGCACGAGGTTTAGTTTCCCCTTTGGAGCTGAATTCGTGCTCCAAAGGTGAGTTAGAAGCCCATCGCTGTCGATCGGCTCCCTGCTCATTATTCTCTATTCCCTATCTCCTTTAACAATTGAAATGCCCGTCGATACGCCCCTTCCTGCTTTAAGACGACGGCCTGTTCCAATTTTTCTTTTTCTTCATCATTCAATTCCAGAGTCTGAACGCTCGCCAGCTCTTTTTCAAATGCTTTTTCCAATTCAAACGACGCCGCGGCATCTGCACTGGATTCATACGCCGTGATGATCACTTCGACCGCCTCGTCTTCGGCCTCTTCCAAAAGTGCTTTTACTTCATCGACTTCTTCTTTCACATCCTCAGACGCATTGGCACTCGAATCTGTCACCGTCGTTTTATACGTATTCGATTTTCGTCCGATCTCTTTTGCAAGTTCTTTTTGCACAGAAGTCTGTGCGTCAACTTTCAAATTCGTATTGATACTCTGAACCTCTTTTTTGAATTGTCGGACCGCGAGCAACACCGCGTTGGGATTTTGTTCAAACGAACTTGCACTGAGCTCGACCATTTCTTCAAGTCGACGAGAAGCAAATTCCACTTGAAGTTTTGCTTTTTGCTCCGGCGAAAACGCAAGGAGCATTTGTGCTTTCTCCAAAGAGAGCTTGAGCGGATAGTGCTGATCACCCGGCAATGCATTCAAAGAAACGTTGGTTGCACTCGTCCATCCGCCAAGCAGCAACAAAAAGACCGCGAAACCAACCGCGAGCGGTTTCACCATGACATGAGAAAACTGCCAAACGTAATATTCGAGATAATCGCGGAAGGTATATGACGCAGGTCCACCATGAACGGGAAAATCATTTTCAGCAGCAAATTTATTCCACAATTTATCAGAATCAAAATCACCACCAAGCTCTGGTGTATCTTTCAGCTTCTCCATTAGTTTGATGATGTCATGATCGTTCATAGAATTCCCGAAGTTTGTTGATCGCCCGATTGATCGTCACGGACACACTGTTTGGTGTTGTCCCAAGAAGTTTTGCAATATCCTTCACGCCATATCCTTCCAGGTGTCTCAAGATCAGCATTTGTCGTTCATTATCGTTGAGAGTCCGGAATGATTTTTCGAGCAGCTTCACATCAAGTTTGTCCTGCATCTGCTCGACGGATTCATGGGTTGGAATTGGAACGTCTGTTCCGTCATCCCGTTTGAGAGAAACCTGCGGCTTTTTGCTACGCTGGTCGTAGAAATTTGCAACGACCGCACGCGCGACTGTGAAGAGGAGTCCCGTAAAGTGTTTGACCTCTGTGTGTGTCAGATAGTCCCACGTCTGCAAACACACGGTCGAATACGCATCTTCCGCATCTTCACGGCTTGGGAGCTTAAAGTGGAGAAAGCGCAGGAGCGCAGGACCGTGTTCTTGGACCAGCACGCGGAACGCTTCTTTGTCCTGAAAAGCCCGAATGCGCAGCAACAGAAATTCTTCCCGTTTTGATTGTGATTGATGGTTCTGCACAATAAGTAGGAATAATCGGAAAAATCTTAATAAACGGATGAAGAATAGCTTATTTTCGTAAAAAAATCAATGATTTAACTCTAAAAACTTGACTTTTGCATACATTTTGTTTACACTAGAGTAAACAAAAATGGTTATTCACAAGTAAATATCTATGGCAACAAAGGAAACCATCCGCCTTTCCGTCTCCGAAGCGGCTAGAATGTTTGGGGTCAGTCAGATGACGATTCGGCGAGCGATCAAAGATCAAGAAATCACTTATGTGGTGGTGCAGGGCCGCTATAAGATTAACTTTGAATCGCTTCTTCGTTGGTCTCAACGCACCACAACCGTGCGCCACAAACGAGACAAAAACGGAATCGGACAATTTGTTGAGCAGTGGAAAATCCGTAACCGACTTTTTTCCCCTAATCCAAAAAGCGTCCAGGAGGAAGATCAAAAACCTTCCTGACTATGCACCGCTTCATTATATCTGCTCTGCTCGTGCTGACGTTGTTGGTTTTTTCGTGGCCGAATGTGGCCTTAGCAAAGACCGCTTCCATCTTCCTCTGGGGCGGACCGTTGCTTGACCAAAGTGTCGAACGACTCTCGCGTTTTGATTTGCTCATTATCCCCGTCGAGACACAAGTGTACAACAAAACCTTCTTTCCGAACATTCGCAAACTCAACCCAGACATCATCATTCTTCCGTATGTGGCCACCGTCAGTTGGAACGATGCGTACTGGACCGATCCGCTGCATCAAGCCATGTATCCACATCTCAAATCCGAATGGTGGCTTACGGACGCAAATGGAACGCAAAAATCCGTTTGGCCAAATACGCGTGCGCTCAATTTGAATACGGATTGGGTCACCTATCTCGCCCACCATGTCAAAGACGACGTGCTTTCAACCGGGCTGTGGGATGGGGTGTTTTACGATGAGGTCCAAGACTCGATCAGCTGGGTTGGTGTAACGGATGTTGATCGCAACGGTTCAAATGATTCGGCACAAGAGGCCGACGCACTGTGGGCGCAAAATTATAAACGTTTGTTTGAAACGACACGCGCACTCATCGGCGATGAGGCGATCATGATCACAAACGGAAGTTCAAACGCGCTGTTCTCACCATATGTGAACGGACGCATGTTTGAAACATTTCCTTCTTCGCACAACACGCTCTCGGAATGGAAAAACATGGTATCTCAGTACTTCACCTTGGAAAAAACGGTTGGGTACGATCCGATCAACTTTATTAACGTCAATACGGACAACACAAACGGCAACGGAACACAGTCTGACTATCGGTCGGTTCGTTTCGGATTCACCACAACCCTGCTTGGCAATGGGTACTTCGGATACGACGCCGGTACTTACAACCATGCGGTCATTTGGGAATACGATGAATATGAGGCGTTCCTCGGTGCCCCCAAAAGCCTGCCAATCAATACATTTAACCCGCAAAACGGTTCCGTAGACATTGGGGTGTGGCAACGCGATTTCGCACAAGGAAAAATTCTGGTGAATGCAACTGAACAGCCGCAAACAGTGACCTTGGGAGGTGACTTTGAAAAATTGCGTGGAACGCAAGACCCCGTGATAAACGATGGATCGATCATTTCCAAAGTGACCGTCCCGTCAAAAGACGGAATTGTGTTACTGCGACCCATCGAACAAATCGTGGACTCGACGTTTTTGAACGGCGCGTTTGCGCGCATTTTTTCCCCGGAAGGACAGCAAAAGCGAACCGGTTTTTTCGCGTACGAAGGCGCGCATCGCGGTGGTACACAAGTGGTGCGATTCGATCTTGATGGAGATGGACTGCGCGAGACGGTGGTGGCGAACGACCGACAGATCTTTATCTATGAATCCGATGGAACGCTGCGCACATCATTTGCTCCCTACGGCGAGCACTACGATAAGGGCATCAATGTTTCCGTCGGAGACATTGAAGATGACGGTTCGGTCGAAATTGTGACCGGAACCGAAAACGGGGGTGGTCCGCACGTTCGTGTCTTCAATCAAGATGGAGTCCTTATTAACCCAGGCTTTTTCGCCTACGCAAAAAATTTTCGTGGAGGCGTGAACGTTTCGATCGGTGATCTCAACGGAGACGGAATCAAGGAAATTGTTTGCGGTGCGGGCTTCGGCGGTGGCCCGCACGTGCGCGTTTATAAAAAAGACGGGACCCTCATCAACCCAGGATTTTTCGCATATGACAAAGGCTTTCGTGGTGGTGTAAATGTCTCCGTGGCGGACACAAACGGCGACGGCATCGATGAAATCGTCACAGGTCCCGGCTTCGGCGGATCTCCGCTTGCACGGATTTACGATCGTGACGGGAATAAAAAATCCGAATTTTATATCTTTGACAAATCGCAGCGCCGCGGACTTGAGGTAGTGGCAAGCGATGTGGACGGGGATGGCCAAGCGGAAGTGATCGGTCTCACCACTGATGTGTTTACGCTCAGCGGGTTTCCAGAGTAATCTGTGATTATGCTCAAAGACGAAATCAAAAAAGGAATCGCGTGCGACTCTGTCGGAAAACCGGACTCGGCTGTAGGCCGAGCGGTTTGTCTTTCGGTTCATCCGGGAAAAATGATCCTCTTTCCGTTTCTCCACTGGTTTCGCTATCACTATGAAGGCCGCTACAAATTCGCCCGTCTTTTATTTGCGATCGATCTGTTCCTCATTGGGGTCATGCTGACCCTAAGTGCGATCGCAATTTATCTGAATGTATTTGTTCCCAAAACGTTCGAAGAACAAATTTTGTTTGAATCGTCTGTCGCGCCACGAGAGATCACGACCGGTGCTCCGGCGACCATCATCATACGTTACATAAACACCAGCGCCGAAACACTGAGAAACACCGAACTGTCCGTGACCTTTCCCAAACATTTCGTGCTCCAAGCATTTGATGCGGATCATGGGGAGATCACCGACGGAGAACGCGTCTCTATCGGAACCGTCGCACCCGGTCAATCCGGTGTGTTGCATATCAAAGGTGTCATGTTCGGCGATGTCGGTGGCGAGCAAGCGTTTCAAACCAAAATGAGTTTTGTGCATGGAGAAGAAAAAGATGTTTTCGGCGAAAAACTGGATTGGCACATCTTCAAACCATCACGGTCTGCACTCGCACTTTCGCTCGAACTCCCGGAACGATTAACAGCCTTCCAACCGATTGAAGGAACCGTGCGCTATCACAACACAAGCGACGTGGATTTTCCGATCGTAAGTCTCCTTCCACAATGGCCGGACGCGTTCGCATTCATTCGGACCGATGCCACGTTCCGACAAGATCAGTTTGAAATTCCCGCGGTCAAAGCCGGAGAGACCGGTGAGTTCCGTTTCGAAGGGATCCTCAATGAGGACAAAGAGGAGGTCATGTTTATTTTCCACCCTTCCTTTACGTTTGGCGAAGATCGATACAAACAAAATACGCTTACTCATACCGCTCCCGTCGTGCCACTTCCACTCGTCCTCACCACAACCACACAAGAGAAAACGATCATCCCCGGAGCCACCGTTCCCGTTGAAATCATATACAAAAACACAACGGAATTTCCGGTGACAAACGTGGTCTTGACCGCTGAATCTGATAGTCCGTTTGTTAAAGAAATTTCCACACATTCGATTGAGGTTGTGGAACCGAACGAAGAGTCAACCGTGGAAATTGCCGTCAAAACAAAATCTTCACTTTCAAGTACCCAAACAAACGTATACGAACAATTGACACTTGCCCTGCGTGCGACCGCTTCCTATGCGCTCGCAGACAGCAATGGTCAAAACGTCGTTTCAAAAAGCCAACGAATCGACCTCCCTGTGACAACCCCCGTCCGTCTGGAGGCGTTTGCACGTTATACCGCCCCAAGCGGAGATCAGATTGGCCGCGGGCCTGTTCCGCCGGTGGTGGGTGAGGAAACGACGTATTGGATTTTCTGGCATATTGGCGGGACAACGAATGAACTTACCGATATTCGCCTGGAAGGAACACTTGCGAACGGCGTTCGATTTACGGGAAAACAAACCGTTTCCCAAAACGGATCGGTCGTCTACGATGAAAAAACGAAAACCGTCACATGGATTTCTCCGGACATCTCACCCACCCTCTCTCCTCAAAGTAAAATCATCGGTATCGCCTTTGAACTCGGGATTACCCCAGAAGAGCCCTCTTCTTCTCCCATTCCCCTTTTCAAAGACATTCGTCTCACTGGAGTCGATGGCTGGACCGGCGCATTTGTCAGTGCTTCGGCTCCGACCATCTACACCCCCATGAAAAAGTAACCAAAGCCCCGAATATGGGGCTTTTTTGGTGTAAACGATTGACAAAAAGCCCATTTTGTGATATATTTAGACGTTCATATGAAAATCGCAATGATCGGGCAAAAAGGAATTCCAGCCCGTGCTGGGGGCATTGAACGACACGTGGAAGAGCTCTCCGCCGAATTGGCTGCACGTGGGCACGAAGTGCTCGCGTTTTGTCGTTCTTGGTATGTGTGGCCGATCCGCAATCATCGCGGCGTACGCTGTATCAAAGCCTGGACGGTTTCAACCAAACATCTTGATGCGATCGTCCATACGTTCGTTTCGATCGTAATGGCCGCACGAGAAAAAGTGGATGTCTTTCATATTCACGGGGTCGGACCGGCTCTACTCGCCTGGTTGCCGAAGCTCCTCCGCCCATCAGCAAAAGTTGTGGTGACGTTTCATTGTATTGACCGCCACCACCAGAAATGGGGTTGGTTCGCGCGCTTCATGCTCGCAATGGGAGAACGTGCAGCGGTCACATTTCCGGACGCCACGATCGCCGTTTCCAAAACGCTGGAAACCTACTGCCGCATGTCTTACGGCGCAAATGCAAAATACATTCCAAACGGAACAAACGTCCCGCAAGAAGATGCCGATCCTTCAATCATCAAGGCATTCGGTCTTGAATCCGGAAAATACCTCATGATGTGTTCCCGTCTTGTGAAACACAAAGGTGCACATTTACTCATTGAGGCGTGGAAACAGCTCGTGCATGAACATCCTGATCTGACGAAAGGACACAAACTCGCCGTTGTGGGTGGAAGCGCGTTCACAGACGCGTATGTCCAGTCGCTTCGTACCATGGCACAAAACGATGATTCGATCGTCTTGACCGGAACTCAAACCGGCGCAACGCTGCACGCGTTGTTCTTAAACGCCTATGCGTTTGTCCACCCATCGGAATCCGAAGGGTTGCCGATCGCCGTACTTGAAGAGATGAGCTATGGGAAATGTGTGCTTTCCTCCGACATTCCCGAAAATTTGGAATTGACCGAAGATTACGGCCTCACGTTCCGTCGTGGACATGTGGAAGAACTCAAAGAAAAGATGGCCTACATGCTTGAACATCCACAAGAAATCCGTGAAATCGGAAAGAGGGCTCGCGCGCATATCGCCAAAATGTACGATTGGAAGGACATTGCCGAAACCACTGAATATCTGTACGAATTGATCCAAATCGAACCAGAACTTGAACAGGCAAATGTTCGATAAGCAAAACACCCGCGCATTACTTGCGACGGGTGTTTTTGTTTGGAACACACAGATCGATGAAGAGAAAGAACGCATACGGTACAAGCAGTGGCAGGTGCTTCCATTTCAAAACCGTGCGAGTCAGACTGCGACGTGCATCTTTGGAATCACAGAATTGATCAAGAAACGTGTCGCGTTCACGGTTGATGATCTTCCACATCGCCTCAAATGTACGATTGCGCTTCATGCGATCCCAGATCCATCGATAGCGGACCTGTCGCGTATAATACGCAATAAGCCCGCTTCGCGCAGCAACTTTTTTGTGGAGTAAATGCAGCTGAGGCTGATGTGTCTGCAACTGAGTCTGAATCAACTCTGCGGCCACTTTACCGGATACGACAGATCCTTTAATGCCATCCGCCGCGAACGCGCCGCAATATCCCGCTGCATCGCCGATGAGCACTGTGTGTGCAGTCGAGACACGACGACGTACCGGATTGATGGGGATGAGACTCCCAAACGCATACGTTGCCGGACCTTCACATGAAACAATTCCCCGTTCCTTGAGATGGATCACAAACTGTTCAAGCAAAGATTTCGCATCACCTCGATCATGTTCTAATTTCGCGAGTCCTACCCGAAACGCATTCCTCCCGGCCTCTCTCGTTGGAGAAAGCCAACCCCCATATCCCAATGAAAATTCACCGAACCAAAAATGATAGATCGTTTCTTCTGGATTCGGCCCTAAATGGACTTCCCCAGGAACAACTTGTTCATACCCAAACAAAAAACGCTCGTTTGTGTCGAGTGACGGGTGTGCCTTAGCCACTGCCGAATGTGATCCATCCGCTCCAACCAATAAACGCGTACGGATCGTTTCTTCGGATTTGCCAAATCGGCGCAACCTCACCCGTACTCCCATTTCCTCTTCTTCCGCGCCAAGAAAGACGGTTTTCATGGATTGTTCGATGCGCGGATCAAGCGACTCCGCGAGCGCACGCACAAGACCGCGTGTATCCGTCTGATAAATCCATGGCTCATGTGTGGTGGATACAAAAAAATCACTCATGTTCGGCGCAACAACGCAAATAGAAGAGATGGGGTTGGTAATGTAGGTATCGATCGGAAAAAAAGATTTGAATTCGTTGTAAGTGTTCGTGGTGATGAGACCTGTCGATTCGACCGTCGAGCCAGCAAAGGGTTTGGCATCCAGAATCAAAATTTTGTTCTGTCCACCCAAGTGATGACACAATGTCAAACCGGAAAAACTCGCACCCACAACCACTACATCGTAATCAAATTCGTTCATACATGAATGGGTGTTGCCTCTTGATAAATATTGAGCAGCCTCCGATAATGGTCGTCCAATCTAAAACGATGATCAACTGCGTCTCGTGCCGCACGTGCAAGCTGACGGGCGAGATTGCGATCATATGCCACCCGCAAAACGGCTTCGACCCACCCATGAAAATCGGTCGGAGCAACAAGAAACCCGCTGATGCGATCTTCCACGACTTCTGAGATACCGCCCACGTCGCTTGCAATGACCGGCGTGCCGTGAGCCATTGCTTCGAGTGTGACAAGAGGAAACACCTCATGGACGCGTGAGGGCAACAAAATCGCACACGCACCTCGATAGAGCGTTTGGAGTTCTTCCGCGTTTCGAAATCCCAAAAATTCCACGTTCGGCGCATCCAGAGCAAGCCGATGTAAATACTCCATCTGCGGACCACGACCGGCAATCTTAAACGAAAGATCCGGTAATTGCTTCGCAACGTGAATAATCGTCTCAACTCCCTTTTCTTCACTGAGCCTTCCAACATAAAGGAAATACTCCCCGTGCCCATACGACGGCTCAATCGCATGTGCATTAATCCCATAGTGATTGACTCGAATCCGTTCGCTCGGGATACCACCGGCGAGCAGTTGTCGCTTCAGATATGCCGAGGGGACAATGAACAACGTCACATGCTTTTCATACAGACGAAGCCATCGATGGAGGCGGTACGTGGCGACCTGTGCGAATGAGGCGGCCATGGATCGCTTATGAAATTTCGAAAGCGTTCCCCGCACAATTCCGATATGACGATAATCTTCTCCACATCCGGACGCCCATACATTGTATTGGGGTGAAATAAGATGATGATCGTGTACGGTCATGACAACGGGCACATGCTGATCGCGAAGCGTGTGAAGGATGGAAGGAGAGATTTGGGTATAAATGTTGTGAAGATGGCAGAGATCCGGATGATGATCTGCAATGAGCGTTGCCAATTTGCGTCGTGCCTCCAACGAATACAACATGCGTCCGAACGTTCGAATTTTTTGATAACCACTCATCCCCTCTTCCGTTTTTATTTCGCTGACAAAATATTTTTCAAACGGCGTTGGCAAATTTTCCGGATGTCGCATCGCAAACGGCAGCACTTCCTGTCCTTGTGAAGTGAGCCAATTTGAAAGCGAAAGCATGTATGTCTCAGCTCCACCGCGTGCGTAATAAAATTTGTTCGCTTGGATGATGCGCATAGATCCTTGAATGATAAATCTCATCGAGTTTTGTCACCCAACGTATAGACAAACCCTCCATACAACCACACATAAAACGCGACCGTACGTATTTCAAACACGGTCGACGTCAAACCGTTGAGTGCAAGCGCAAGGAGAACCGCAGCAAATCCAATGGAAAGTCCTTGCACGTAAGGATCACGCGACGTGTGATACGTCCAAAGCGCACGACGAAAAAGCGCGATGGAAAGCCAAAGGAAAAAAATGAGCCCGAGCGTGCCCGCCTCTCCCCAAATCGTAAACCAGTTATTGTCGATAAATCCTTCGGTCCCGAACACACCAAACGGCAATCCCAATTGTTCATAGACGCGCGTATTGTGAAGTGCAGCAACTGCTCCTCCGCCGAACTGTCCAGGACCCCAACCAAAAATCGGTGAAGCCGCTACCACGTTGAGTGGCGTGTGTACATACCAAAAAACACGCCCGAGCCCTTCGTATTCCCCTCTCCAGCGCGTATAACTGAACGATTCAAAGAACCGTTCGGAGAGTGTCTGGCCTGGACCTTCTGCGATGAGACCCACGGTCAATCCCGACGCAGCCAGATAGCCGAGAATCACGAGCATGGATGCGATAAGTCCGGCGAACACACGCCTGTCCCGTTTCACCACAAGTCCGATGAACAAAAATCCCAACAGAAACCCAAACCAGGAAGAACGCGAATACGTGAGGACGAGTGTGGGGATTCCTAGCACAAACACCCACCACAAAATCGGCTCAAGTTTTTTCGTGCGCGAACCGAGCGTATAAAGAAACCCACTCGCGATCAGTAAAAAGATGTAGAGAAAATTTCCAAGACGATCGTACCGTCCGAGTGTGGCGAACACACGCGAACCCGGATCCCAAAACTGCTCCACTCCTCCGGTAAGCGTGAGCTCCCCCAATGTGCGTTCTTCGGATGAGATTAAAAATTGATCGAGCGGTTCCCCCGCAAATGATTGCGCGATCCCGATCACACCTTGCAGAATCACCACGATAAACAATGCGGTTGTCAGGCGTTTGATGTACTCTTTGCTGGGTTGTAAATAGACAACTAAAAAAAAGACGATCATGAATCGCAGAATCTGACGCAGACCAAGCAAAGCCACCGGAATCGGGACGAACTGAATGAGTGCGGATGCAATCAATGTGGCGATAAACAGGACGAATGGCGTATCGAGTGCTGTTTTTTTGATCGATAACTTTCCTGTCAGCCATCGCCAAAACACTACGCCGGCAATCAGATAAATGAGCCCTTCGGAGGCAAACCGCACGAACACATAAATGCTATCGGGAATGAACTTTAAAACAAACGGCTCAAACGGAAGATAAACTGCAAGTACGGCAAGCGCGGTCGTTGGCGAGAGAAAGGTGATGATGAGCGTTGCAACCGCCGCGAGTGCTGCCAACGCGACCGCAGGAGAAAAGAGTGATTGGATCATGAGAAAAAGCGCGAGCAAACCGAAAAGTGAAAGCGCAAGGCGCTGCATTTTTTCATCGGATTGAAAATACACCGATCGGAGATTGATCATGAAAATAGTTTATCAGGTTTTGAAACTCATACCTAACACCTATAAAAAATCGGCCACTACGGTAAAGAAGTGGCCGAGAAAGGAGGCGGCACGAGACAGTCCATCCGCACCACCACGTCCGTGTCTGAGAACATCGCGTCGAGAACTGCGAAATCGACTCCGGCGATGCCGCTCACTCCGTACCTGTTCACGGCCGCGCACGTGCCATTGTTGGACCCGCTTTTCGTCGGATCATAGGCCTTGACCTGCTTCGTTCCCGGAATGGGATCACAGGAACCATGGAGCAGGAACGCCCGGAACGGGGTGTTCGGAGTGAGAATATGCAGAGAGAACACCGTACCCGTGGGGGCAATCGGTGCGAATATGGACTCAGGCGCCTTGTACAGCGCCGTCATGTTCTTGGGACCCGCGAAGGGCCCCGTCGCCATGCACTGGTAGCGCTCGATCTTCCCCACCTCGTCCGGAAACGGGTAGTGGATCGTGTACTTCTGCCCGCACTGGAGCAGGTGGGCCTGCGGACACAGGCTTGGTCCGCTGCTCGAGATCTCGAATCCGGCCTGGATGGTCCCGACCTCGTCCATAGACGGGTCGACACCTTCCCCGAACTCACACCCCGCGAACAACGCGATTGCGGCAGCCATCATGGCCGCCAGGGTCGCTTTCATCACGCTCTCTATACCCTCGGCGTTGAGCGTTCCTGCATTGGTGAGCCTCCGTCACCTGAACCTATTTTCAGATGAATACGTGAGGTTGTCAAATGACTTCATCAAAAAACCGGCGCTCTTGTGATGAGCTACCGGTGAGTTCCTACATGGGTGCTTCGCAGAAAAACTGCACCCACACCGACTTCACCTTTGGGTAGACGAGATGATCGATGACCACCACGTCTTCCCCGACGATACCATCGACACTGACGCCGACGTCCAGACATCCGGTTTCGCCGTTGAACGGCTGCACCTGCTTGCCCGGCAGGCCGGGAATCGGTCCGCAGGTGCCGTGAAGCACGAACGCAAACGGCATGTTGGTACTGGACGTGACGATCTTGAGTGTGAAGGCCGTTCCCGGCAACGCGTAAGGCGCCAGGATGACATCAGGCCCCTTGAGAAAGAAAGGGGTCTCCAAGCACTTGTAGCGATCGATGGCACTTTCGCCGTTGAGCGGCAAGGCGATCTCGATCAGCTCCCCACACGGACGCATGAGCGCCTGCGGACAGAAGTCCAATGAAGAATCCGTTGTCGCGCACTCCTCATCGGCAACACCATCACAGTCGTTGTCGATGCCGTCGCAGACCTCCGGAGATGCAGCGTACAGGGCCGGATCGGTAGTACACTCGCACTGGTTGACGCCGGGACAGACGAGATATCCGTCCGTCTCGCACGGCGTTCCGGCGAGCATGGTGCATGCCGGCCAGGCGAACAGGCACGCACCCGGCGCGCCCGATGCTACGGTCGACTCCGTGAAGATGCACGAAGCGACCAGATTGTCCGGTTCGGGATTGAGACCCACGCAGACGTCATTGTCATCGCACGGAATGTACGAGCACACCTTCTGCCCCTCCGTTCCGTACTGACAGAACTCATCGGACTGGTAGAACCGACACCAGCCGTCGGGGTCGCACCGAAGTGCCTGCCCCGGTCCCTGCGCGCTACAGGCGATGTCGCTCGGTCCGCTGCAGGCCTGCTTGTTGCCGTTTCCGTCGAGCTTGATGGCCGATGCCAGCGACGCGAGATCGCTTCCGTTTGCGATCGACTTCGTCTCCATCTCGCACGATGCCCCGCACAGAATCATCAGGCAGCCGAGTGCGGCCGCCAACGCCTTTCCTGTCACACGCCCTATACCCTCAGCGTTCATCTCAAAGAGCGATGTACGGGGCTCTCCCGCACACATGGATTGTGTGATTGTTTATGGGTGTTGTCAAAAATTTCGTCCACAGTTCTCACAAATAAAAAACCGGCCGATGAATCAGGGTGACTCATTCAGCCGGAAGGGGTGCGCCGTGCCGGGGGGGGCTACTGCACGGGCGACTGGCAGGTGAACTTGACCGTCACCTGCTGGGGGGACTCGGCGTCGAGCGCGATCCAGTCCATGCCGACGGTACCGCCGCCGACGCTGAGCGTACTGTATCCCGCGCACGTTCCGTCGGGCGTTGCGCTCACGGAGCTCGTGCCGTCGTCGGGCTCGCACGACTCGTGGAGCCGCGCGGCGATGGTGCCGGTGCCGGACGTCAGGATCTGCAAGGAGAACGCCGTCCCGGGATCCGCGTCCGGGTAGATCACGATCTCGGGCGCGCTGAGCGTGCCCGGAGCGGTCTTCGTCTTGCCGGCGAGCGGCGTTGCGCAGGTGTAGCTCTCGATCGAGTTGCCCGTGTTGGGCTCGTCGAGCATATCGAGTGCGATCTCCTCGCCGCACGGGAGCGCGATTGCGTTCGCACACGAGCTGCAGGCCGGCGTCACGCCGTCCGCGAGGAACTCGGTGTCGCCGTCGCAGTTGTCGTCCCAGGCCGTCGAGCACTTCTCCTGCGTGCCCGGGTTGACGTCCGCGTCCTCATCGTTGCAGTCGCCGGGCTGGCCACAGACCGCGCCGGGGCCGAACAGCATGGCGCTGTCGCACCAGCCGTCGCTATCGTCGTCGCAGCCCTCGTCGGTGTCACCGTCGCAGTCGTTGTCCTGCCCGTCGCAGGCTTCGACCTGGTTCATCCCGACCTCGTCGCACATGGTGCTCAGGCCGTCGCCGCTGCAGACGACCGTACCGAGGGCGCACCAGTCATCGTCCTCGCCGTCGCAAGCATCACCGAGGCTGTCGAAGCCCTCGTCGACCTGCTCGTCGCAGTCGTTGTCCTGCAAGTCGCACAGCTCCGGCGCGGCCGGATAGACCGTATCGTCGGAGTCGTCGCAATCGGTATTCTCCTCCACCATCGTGTCGGGCGGCTGGCAGGCGAGCACACTGCTCTCCGGATCTCCGTAGCCGTCGCCATCCTCGTCGGCGTAGAACGTCGTCTTGACGTCTTCGTCGATCTCGCCGTCGCAGTCGTTGTCCTGCTCGTCGCAGACCTCGACGATGCCCTCGCCGAGCTCCTCGGCGCACACGACGCTCATCTGATCCGCACCGCACGACAACGTGCCCATCTCGCACAGGTCCGCGTCGTCGCCGTCGCAGGCGTCGCCGAGTCCGTCGAAGCCCTCGTCGACCTGCTCGTCGCAGTCGTTGTCGACGTAGTCGCAGACCTCCAGGAGGTCCGTGACGGTCTCGTTGGTGCACTCGTTGGAGAGGCCGCTTGCGGCGCACGTGTAGGTGCCCATCTCGCAGTCGTCACCGTCCGGGCCATCGCAGGCCTGACCGAGCATGAAGCCCTCGTCGGTCTCGCCGTCGCAGTCGTCGTCGACGTGGTTGCACGTCTCGGAGGAAGCCGCGTCGGTGTCCGGCAGCGCGGTACATGCGCACTCGCCGTCCTTGCAGACGACGAAGCCGGAGTTCTCACACGGCGTGTCAACGGCCGTGGAGCAGGGCTCCCAGCCGAAGAAGCACAAGCCCGGCATGGCGGACTCGTCGGCGAACGTCGCCTGCGTGTAGATGCAGCTCGCGTTCAGGTTCTCCGGGTCCGGATTCACCCCGGCGCAGTCGTCGTCGGTGGCGCAGGGCGCGTACTCGCACGTGACCGGCCCGCCTTCGAGCCCTGGGTACGTGCAGTTGTCGTCGCTCTGGTAGTAGCGCGCCCAGCCGTCCGGGTCGCAGCACACCTTCTGCCCGGGACCCTGCATGTAGCAGTTCTCGCCGGCCGTGTACTCGCACGCCTCGGGATCGCCGTTCGCGTCGAGCTTGAGCGGCGCCTTGATGGTCGCCTGCTCCTCGTAGGTGCCGATGTTGGGATCGTTGCTGCTGCAGCCGACGATGAGCGCCAGCGAGACAGCGGTGAAGAACATTCCCACGGTCTTCTTCCTCACGTTCTCTATACCCTCTTTCTTGTCATGGAACCGTGCAGATTGACCGGCTGCACCCGGGGAGTCGAACAGCTCAACCCCAACAAAATTTCACATCTTGTGATCCAAAATTTTGTTGGAGTTCACACTTCTGTTGTCATTCTGAGCGAGCGCAGCGAGCGAAGAATCTCGAAGTTCTTTGGGATCCTTCACTTCGTCGCGCTAAGCGCGACTTCGTTCAGGATGACAGAAGGGCTTGGTCAGGATGACACTTGAAATAAATAGGACGGGCACAGAAGCGGGATGTTACTCGCACTTCTGTGCCGCGTCAAGGGGCGTTGCCGGCCCTAGGGCTGGCAGATATGACCGTGGTCATGTTCTGCTCGTTCGCTCGGCATAGCCAAGCCTTCGGCTTGGGCTATACGCTCGCTCACTTGCAGATCGGGAAGTTGGCCTGCTCGTAGAGCGTATCGAGGCCGAACGGGAACAGGGTCACGGTGCCGGGTGTGCCGATCACCGTCTTGCCCTGCACCGAAACGTCGGTGTGCTCCCCGCCGATCCACAGGTACCAAGGATCGAACGGGTCGGTCATGAAGGTGTTGACGTGGAGCGTCGCGCCGAGCGCGAGCTCCCAGCACACCTCCTCGGCCGTGAGCTCGAGGAGTCCGCCGGGCTTCTGCACGACCTTCTCGCTGTACTGGCCCGCGGCGCTCTCGAAGAACACGCCGGTGCCGCACTCGTAGTTGGCCGTGACGTCATCGGGAAGCGCGCAAGTGAACGACACGAGGATGTCCTCGTGCGTGCACTGCCCCGCCGCCTTGTCGCAGGCGTCGACCGTGAACGGGCTTGCGTCATCGCACTGCCCGGCCACCTTCTCGTCGGTCGTACCGTCGCAGTCGTCATCCACGCCGTTGCACGCATCGAAGGCATTCGGGTGGACCGCTGCGTCGGAGTCGTCGCAGTCGGACATGTTCTCGACGTGGTCCGCCGGGACGCTGCAGCCGACGTGCGGCGCGTTGAAATCGCCGTATCCGTCGCCGTCGTCGTCGAGGTAGGACGTCGCGGTGACGTCCTCGTCGGTCGCGCCGTCGCAGTCGTTGTCCTGCTCGTCGCAGAACTCGATCGCACCGGGGTGTGCCGACTTGGACTTGTCGTCGCAGTCGTCGTCGTTGTCGACGAGTCCCGGTCCGACCTGGCTCTCGCACGCGACCTTGTGGAAAGCGCTCGAGCCGAAGCCGTCGCCGTCCTTGTCGACGAACCAGACGGTCTCGCCAGTCGCCCCGGCCTCGTCCGTGTCGCCGTCGCAGTCGTTGTCGACGTTGTCGCAGGACTCGACGGCATCCGGATGGATGGCCGGGTTGCTGTCGTCGCAATCGCCCGACTTGGCCGAGAGGAACTCGGCACCGGTGCAGCCGTTCTTCACGGACTTGCTCGTGTCGCCGAAGCCGTCGCCGTCGCCGTCCAAGTACCACACGTTGTCGACCGCGTCGTCGATCTTCTTGTCGCAGTCGTTGTCCTTGCCGTCGCACAGCTCGGGCGCACCGGGCCAGACGGTCGGATCGTCGTCGTCGCAATCGATCTCGACGGTATGGCCGTCGCCGTCGTTGTCGACGGGAACGGGCGCTACGTCGGGCTCGGGGCTGTCCGGCGCCACGTCGGGCTGTGCGTCAGCGTCCGGATCGCCGGTGTCGGTAGACGTGTCCGCGGTCGGACTGGCAGGGTCGTCGAAGTACTGAGCGTCGACACCCGAACAGGCTGCCATGAAGGCCGCCACCAGCGCAGGGCCGAGGGACTTGAGCGAAAGCATGGTGGCTTTCTTCATCTTGGGTTCCTCCATCATTTGAGAGTTGCTAGGCCAGGCATCTCTCAGTTTCTGTCCGTTGTATAGGTTCACGGCCTGATTCCGACCGTCAACCCCTGCGGTACCGCAGGGGTAAAAAGGCGAAATCAGTCCATAAAATAAGACGCTTTTTTAGCATGAACGTTTAAAAATGTCAAGATTTGTGAATCTAAATTACAAGACCCCGGTCGCCGCATGTAGTTCCACTGAGTAGGTGGCATGCGGCGCCGGGGCCAGGACGCGAGCTCAGTCAGGGACCGAGCGAAGGGAGACGGACGGAAGGGGGCGCTCGCGCAGACGCCCCTTTCAGGACGACGACGCGAGCTACGGCTTGTACTCGACCTTGAAGAGGATCGAGCAGCCGCCGGCCGGATCCAGCCAGATCTCGCCGAAGGTGGGCGCCAGGACCTCGAACCCGTCGCCGAGCTCGAGGGTCACGGCGGCGCCTTCCAGTGCGGTGTCGCCGTTGCACAACCAGGTGATGTTCCCGCCGCCGCCAACCGTGACGTTCAGGCGGACGAACTTCACCTCCTCGGTCAGGTGGAACTCGCCGACGATCTGGTCGGACCAGGGGTCGTCGAACTTGAGATCCTCGTTCCACCACTTGCCGAGGTCTGCCTCGGTCGCCGCGAGCTGAACCGTCATGGACAGCTTGTCCGCCTTCGCGAACTTCGCGGTGAGCTTGGCGGTCGTGACGGCGAGCTCGGGCTCCTGGGAGTCCTCGGGGGCCGTCTCGTCGTCGCAGTCGCTGTCGATGCCGTCGCCGCCCTTGTCCTCGGCGCCCGGGTGGGTCGTCGGCTTGGCGTCGTCGCAGTCGTCGTTGGTGAGCGAGTAGCCCTGCATCGCGCAGATCTCCTCGCCCTCGACGTCGTTGATGTCGCCGTAGCCGTCGCCGTCCGTGTCGACGAACCGCAGGGCCTTCTCGAGCCCCTCGTCGACCTCGCCGTTGCAGTTGTTGTCGATGAGGTCGCACGTCTCGGCGGCGCCCGGGTGGACCAGGTAGCCGTCGATCACGCCGTCGCCGTCGGAATCGGCCGCCGAGTCGTTGCAGTCGAACGGCTGGCCGTTGGGCAGGTGCGTGCAGTACCCGTCGCCGTCCGCGTCCACGCAGGGCGTGGCCGCCTGGGTGTCGGTGTCGGGCTGGCCGTTGTCGTCGGTGTTGCTGGCGTCGGGCTCGCTGCCGTCGTCGTTGTTGTCGACGTCGGGCGCGGGGCCGGCGTCGGACTGGATCGTGACGTCGGGCTCGTTGTACTCCGCCTGCATTCCCTCGCACGCGGCGAGGGCGATGGCGAACAGGGACACGAAAACGATGCGGGTCTTCATCTTGGACTCCTCCTGACGGTTGATGTGTTCCCCTTCAGGGTCTGACGTGCGCGTTTCGTTGCGCGATAGCACACGGCAGAGGCACCCGAAGGGGCGGATGTTCTCTGCACTCAAGGTTCTCCTCTTTGTCATCCTGAGGAAGCGATAGCGACCGAAGGATCTCGAAGACTTTGAGATCCTTCGCTGGCGCTCAGGATGACAGGCAAGCAAAACCGTAGGTGCAGAAAACATCCAAAATTTCCGTTTTTGTCTCCTTTTTAAGGTTCAATTTCCCATTAAGGGAACAAAGAAATATATCACAAAAATTCAGTTTTGTCAATAGTTAAAAATGCTGATTTCCATTAAAAATGAAGGAATTTGTTGCAAATGTTTATGAAATATGACACTTCAATATCATCGTAAGGACTTCGTGATCCTTCGCTGACGCTCAGAATGACAAAATGGGGAACAAAAGAACGTTCAAATTTGAGGCCAATTTAGGTGCACGGCCCGCTCAGCGGGCCACGGGTGTCAGATCGCCGAGCTGTAGCAGCGCTACTGCGAGGCATTTGACGGGACCCGTAAGCCTAAAGTGGACCAAATTTGGACGTTCTATTTAAAAAGCCCGCCGGTCCAGGAGGGCTTCGCTAGCGCGAGCTCTCCCGAACATGCGGGGTAAGGCGGCCAGGAGGAGGTAGGCCGCTAAAGGAAGCTGCGTTTGCGATGGAGGGCATCAGGGAGCCCTCCTGGACCGGACGTCGCCCGACGCTACAGGGAGCAGTCGGGCTTCAGCTTCAGCAGGGCGCTGCAGCCCGCGGCGGTCCCGCCGGGCGCACTCCACACCATCAGGTCGGACTTGGTGTAGTTCTTGCCCTTGAAGCTAATGCCGACGCCGGCGTCGGGGTCGAGCGTGGCTGTGCTTCCGTTGCCCATGCACAGCCACTTGACGTTGTCCTGGGCGACGTTGAGCCGCAACCAGCAGGCCTCCTCGGGGACGCTGCTGAGGTCCAACGTGAGGCTGGTGCCGGTGCCGGGGACTTCCTTGTCCCACCAGCCGCCGAGCTGACCCGAGGTCTTCGCGACCTGGGCGCTGAGCTTGCGGGCGACCGCGAACGGGTAGTTGACGACGATCGTGAGCGCGGCGCCGTTGGTGGGCGGAGGCGTGGTGCCACTGCCGCAACCCTCGTTCGCCTGGCCGTTGCAGTTGTCGTCGTAGCTCGTCGAGCAATCCTCGGCGACGCCCGGCTTGACCTTGTTGTTCTGGTCGTTGCAGTCGAGCGGGCCGGTCGCGGCGCAGTAGCCGTCGCCGTCGCTGTCGACGCAGGTCGAGCCGCCGCCCGTGGGGGGCGGGGTCGTCGTGCACCCCTCGTCCTTCTGGCCGTCGCAGTCGTTGTCGACGTTGTCGCACAGCTCCGGCGCGCCCTGGTAGCTGTCGTCGTTGTACGGGTCGCAGTCGGCGGAGCCGACGCGGCCGTCTCCGTCGCAGTCCATGACGGGGTTCTCGAAGTCACAGCCGCCGGGGTCCCCGTTGTCGGGGGGCGGGCTCGTGGTATCGGGCTGGCTGACGTCGGCGCTGGGGCCGGCGTCCTCCATCGGCCAGTCGGCGTCCACGCCGCTGCAGCCGGAATTGCCCAGGCTGAGCAGGATGAACGCGCCGAAGGTGACGGCGAGGGCGAACGCGCGGACGATGTTGACGTCGCGCGTGTCGCGGATGGCGAGGGTGACGGGCTGAGTCCAGTGGGTCTTCATCGGTCGATCTCCTTGCTGGTGGCACTGCAGAATCCGTCCCCCGAACCCACCGCGGGTCAGGGTCCGGGGAAGCTGGAGTGTTTATTTCCTTGTCATCTTGAACGTATCTTTTTGTCATCCTGAGGGAGGCGCTAGCCGACCGAAGGATCACAAGGATCTTCGGGATCCTTCGCTGACGCTCAGGATGACAGGCAAAAAGACGCTCGGGATGACAGAAGGGAAAAGAAACAAACATTCCAACTTCCCCATTTTTATTCGCAAACGCGTTGTAAGTTGCATTCTCCTCATATCAGAAGTCGATCATGTAATCAACTTCTCGTACGAGGTCTCCACACGAGTAGATGTGTGGAGCCAGGACCGATCGAAGCGATCGGTAAAGAAAGGAACGGAGGCCAGGATTCCCCGCCCCGCGCAGCCGACCGAAGTCACGCTTAGCGTGACCGAAGTCAACTGCGCGGGGACGGGATCACCCAGCGTCGCCGGCTACTCGGAGTCGACGACGTCGCGCGGCGTGCCCAGGCCGGGGCCGGTGCCGAAGAAGATCATGCCGGCCGCGCCGCTACCCAGTGCCCGGAACGAGTCGCTCTGGCTGCCGAGCTGCTCGCCCAGGACCTCGAGGGACACCTGGACCGGGAACCGGAAGCGGCCGCTGCCCGGTGCGAACTCGTAGACGAGCCCGCCACCACCGCCGACCGAGCGAGCCTTGGCGCCGAGCACGTCCCCGCCACTCTCGTGGTCGAGGAAACGCGCGCGGACGCCCAGGTAGTGCTCGGGGACGAGCTTCCACAAGGCCTCGATGCCGGCCGTGCCGACGAGTCCGGTCTCGGTGTCGCCACCGGGACCCTCCTCGAACGGGAGGCCGACACCGCCGAACAGCCGGAACAGGCTGCTGTCGAGCTCGACACCGATGTTGGCGCCGATGTAGACGGTCGGGGCGAATCCGGGTCGGGCCTTGGCGCCGCCCCGGAGGTTGATCGGGTTCTGGATCAGGCCCATGAACCCGACCTGCAGGCCGCCGCTGAAGCCGCCGCTGCGGCGGGTGTCGAGGCCGAGGTCGTAGGCCGCGCCCGCGAGGCGACGCGCGTTGCCGGCCGTCTCCATCGTGTCTGCGATCAGGTCGTTGTGCCGCCGCAGGATCCCGTCGTGCTCCTCGTCCTTCGCGATGCGAGCCGCGGTCTCGTCCTGCAACGCCTTGTCGAGCCCGTCGAGCCGACCGCGGTTGTCCGCGATCAGCGTGTCATGCTCGTCGACCCGCTTTCCGAGCCCGTCGATCTTGCCGGGGAGCGGCTCGACCGTCTTCTCGAGGGTCCCGAGTCGCTCGGCGAGCTTGGGATCGACCTTGGGGGCTGCGGGCTTGCCGCCGGTGCGAACGCCCGTGCGCTTCGTGCCGCAGGGGGCGCCGCCGCACTTGCTCGGGCAGTAGCCGTCCTTGGTGGGCGTCCACGTCGCGTTGCCGGACGAGGTCCGGGTGTCCGCGATCCACTTGTCGTAGTCGACCTGCGAGAGCACCGCGTCGCGGACGCCGTCGCAGTTCTTGTCGACGAAGTGGTAGCCGTAGGCCGGGACGAACTTGCCGGACGTGTAGTTCACGGCGCAGTTCCCGGTGCAAGCACCGATCTCCGCCGTGGCCCGCCTGATGCACGCCGCCGTGGGCGACGCGCCGCAGAAGGCCCTGAACTTCGGATCCGCGGTGTCCGGGGTGGACGTGTCGCAGTCGTTGTCGATGCCGTCCCCCAGACGCTCCGTGGCGCCGGGGTTGACCGCCCGGTCCGCGTCGTTGCAGTCGACCGCCCCGATGTGGAAGGGGACGGTCCCGGTCGCCGGCGGGGTGGCGGGCATGACGCGGCGCGTGTCGGGGACGCACCAGCCGTCGTGGTCGTTGTCGACCCCGCAATCGGCCGGGGGTCGAGGGGGGGCCGCGAAGGCGTCGATCGCGCAGAGCACGAAAGCCAGGGTCATGAGGTTCCGGAAAGTCTTCATCTTCTCCTCCATCACGTGGACAATCAGGTTCCCCTCACACGGGGCGTGGTTTCGTCCAAACGGGGGAACCCCCGCCGGACGCCGTTGCCCCTTCGTTGCGAGGGGGGCAAACGGTTGACCTTGAATCTGGGTGACTTTTGAAGGTACACACCAGACGCATGGTCGGTATCGTTGATCACTTCCCTGTTCTGTCATCCTGAGCGCCAGCGAAGGATCCCGAAGTCTTCGAGATCCTTCGTCGGCCTTCGGCCTCCTCAGGATGACAAGAGAAATAACCAATGATCCCAACCATGCGTTCTGAAGTGGTCTGACATCCGGCACATCATGAGGAGGAGGCACGACGGCTGGACATCCGACCGCTTCAGAACACAAGCGGTGGGCGAAAAAAGAGCTTGAATGAACGGAGCAATGTAGCACATCGGACCCAAAATGTCAAGAGATATGAACAGGCCAACTGTTGTCGTTTATTGACGAAAAAATTACGTTTTGGTATTATTTTGCCGCATAAAAACAACAAAAAAAGCCGTTTTTATGGCTTGGGAGCAGCGATCATCATGCCTCCTCCTCATGATGACTCGCCAGTCCCAAGCTATAAGAGCGGCTTTTTTAGGTTTTAGGTTTTAGGTTTTAGGTGTTAGGTGTTAGGTTTTGGGTATTGCAAGCTTTGCAATAAGAGCGTTAAGCATTTTCATAATCTCATCCAATCGGGCATTTGTAATCTTCAAAATTTCAGGAGAAGCATAATTTAGTTGCTTTGCTATCAAGAGTTGGGTTTCCAGCTCCGCACCCGATCCAAATGCGACAATCAAAAATTGACGGTAATCTTTTCTGGTTCCTCTCGCTTTCCCTTCGGCAATATTCGAAGGTATCGAAACCGCACATCTCCTCATTTGAGTCACCAAACCAAATTTTTCTTCCACCGGAAATTGCGCTGTCAATTTGTAAATCAACGAAACTACCTCCATCGATCGTCGCCAAACTTCCAAATCTTTATAACTCAAAATTTCCATAACCTAACACCTAAAACCTATCACCTAACACCTACCCATGTAACTGATGCCTTCGCCTCACCTTCTCGGACTGAAGCAGCACATATCCCACCCCGACAAAACCGGCGAGGAAAAATCCGGAGAGCATATTTGCAATGACGTTTGGTTTGACCGGCCAACGTGAATTCAATGGGGCGTCGATCAAGCGCACCTGTACGTTCCCTCCCGATGTAAATTCATCCACCCGATCGGTCAGCACAAAGGCCACGGCACGCACGATCTGTTCCGCTTGCTGGATATCCTGATGATACGCCGTGATCGTTAACAGTCCCGATCCACGCGAAACCGTTGCGGAAACGGTTTTGCGCCATGCATGGCGGCGTTTCGATCCTTCGGTTGGAAACGCGTCTTCGTCGATCTCAAAACCCGCACTCATCACCTGATCAAAAAATGTGCTGGTGTAAACGATGGTCGACAAATTTTCCGCAATGCGCTCTTCTGAACGAGAGGCGGTGTACGCATCCACGGACGAACCGATATTTTGCAAAATCAACAAACGCGCGGTTGAAGAATAGCGCAGCGGTTGGACGAACGAAATGATGAGCGAGAGAATTAACCCGAGCAAACCAAACATCACGATGGTCTGCCAGCCGTTTGATAAATCTCGCAAGTGATTGGTGGGCATAGGTCTAACCTGTCATCCCGAGCTTGCCGAGGGATCCCGAATTGCTTTGAAATCTTTCGACTCACCGGTCATTCGACCGGTTCGCTCAAGATGACAAGAATAAGTATATCTAATTTATTCCTTTTCTCCCAACTCAACTTCGAGTGTTTGTGTTTCACCTTTGCGATCAAACGCAATTTGCACACGATCTCCTGCACGATATTGTGCAATCAACTCGTCCAAACCAAATGTTCCGTTAATCGTTTCTCCATTCACAGACAGCAAGATGTCCCCTGTTCTCACACCGGCCTTATACGCCGTACTGCTGCGAGAAACCGCGGACGTACCGTATAACAATGCACCAGAACGATAGGAACGTGAGAGTTCGGACGGGATATCGACACTGTGGGTGAGATCAATGTAATTGACACCCAATGAAGCGCGCGAGATCGTCTGTGTCTCAAGAAGTGAACGGAATGCAGGCGCGATGGCTTCGATTGGCAGCGCTGCGTGTTCCTCAGTGGCAAACGCCACGATTTCCCCATTTAGATCAAACACGACACTTCCCGGGTCTACCGAACGATCAAGTTCCAACCGACGGTTGGGTTCGTCCGAAGAGATGATCTCCCCTGAGGGCCACCTCTGTTTCATTAAACTTGCGGTTCCAAATGTCGTCGGTCCGCTCACCACAAAAAATTGTTCGCCGATCTGCGTTTCATATCCTTTCGCCAGCGCCGCAACCGGCAAACCGTTCGCATCGATTTTCAAAAAATGGACTTGCGATACTGGATCATACGCACTTTGTTCAACTAGATAAAATGCGCCACGCACACGCACGCGACTTTCTGAAAGCTGCGCGCTCCTGTTTATTTCCGAATGCATCGCCACCCACCCGTCGCTTGTCAACACAACCCCAACCCCGATTTGATCTTCTTGTGTATATCCAAATGCCCCAGCCTCCGCGGGATAAATTTCGGCAACGCTTTGCAGTGAGGATTCCACCAATCGATCCACCGCTTCTTTATATGAAGAAGGAAAATTGCGTGGACGTTCTTGGGAAAGGCGCAGTGGGGCAGTCAGCTCGCTGAGTTGCACGGCGTAATCCGAAAGATAGGAGGAGGTGTAAGCTGTGCCAAGCACGCCGGAAGCTCCGCCGACCACAAGCGAGATGATGATTGTATAAATCGTTGTGCGCCAATTTGGTTGCATAGAATCAGAATATCAGATTGGGATGATTACTCATGTTGGGTGGGCAGTGAAGCTCGATCTGCGAGCTCTCGATCGAGCTTCACTGCCGTGTCAGGATGGAAGATTAAAACCAATCCGTGCTCGACAAAATGATCAGAAATAAAATGAGAAAAACAAACAAGTATCTTTTCACCACGGTCGCGGAAAGCTTATGATGCACCTGCGCGCGTGTCAATCCAAGAAAGAGATAAAAGAAAAGCGTGATAAGCGCCGCGTTGGTGTACAGACCGCTTGGAAGAAACGCGAGTGTGACAAAAAATTCCGTGGTGAGAATCGAACCGGCAATCGCATATGGACGTGCACGCGAATCCTCCGCTTTGCTCACAAACAACGTGCCGTAGAGAATAAAAAGCGAGAGTAAGAAAAAAATTGGGGCGAGCAACCAAAGCGGTGTTTGGATCAATAGGTTGGTTCCGTACGCGACAGAAGAAAGGAAGAAAACCGTGAGAACATTCAAGAGTAGGGAAAGATATTCGATTGAATAGGGTTGATACTGCGAGGGCAAATGCGTGTATTGGAAGACATACTCCGCGAACAGAACGAGAAACACGACAGACAGCACCGCGAGTGCAAGCGAGGTGGCGAGTGTTTCAAACAAAAAGAGCATGCCGAATGACGCAAGAAGATACAGAAGCGGAATCCCCAGAAAATACCAAAACTCAAACGCGCGAACATGAAAATGCAAAAGGCGTCCAAACAAGAGTCCGATGCAGAGTAACGCGAGCACCATGCTCACAATCGGCGAAAGCCAGTGTTGCAACAATGAGGCAAAGCCAAGCGATGCCATGAGTCCGATCGCGAATGGAGTGAGGCGATGGATGAGGATCATACCTTACGGCTCGATCTCCAAAATTTTGACCGCAATGTCTCCTTCGATCACCACTTGTCCTTCCTGATAAAGAATTTCGCGGATCTGCACGAATGAAGCGAGTTCCGAATTCAAATGTACCAAACGTTCCTCAATAAACGGCTGGATGAAAAATGTCACCATGGATTTGGGAATACGCAATGAACCAACCGTCGCCGCATCCGGAACAAGGACAATAGCCCCATCCTTCATTTCCGCCTTCACCGAAAGTTGAACCGCGGAATTGCTTGCGGACTTCGTAAACGGAAGGAAGAACATAAATCCCTGTTCGGGATCAACCGCAAGCTGTGTGCGGGAAGGATCAATCGTGCGATCCCCGCTGTTTTCAAGAAGATTACGCAACGATGCGGTGAGTGATTGTTCGGATAGCGTGAGCGAAATCGAAGCATCTTTAAGTGTCCCACCGCCAGCTTGCAAACGCGTCGCGAGCGTAGAGGTAACCTCCTCTTGAATAATGGTTTCGATCGGGACTCCCGGCTTCACGACACGAACAGGTGTAGGTTCTTCATACGCCGCTTGCGAAAATCCGGGAACGGTGACAAGTCCGGTCGCCGCGATCGCCCAGGCGGCCGCACCGATCCCACCAACAATCAACAAAACAAAAAGAAGGGAACACGCGAGCCACGGACTTTTCTTTCTCTGCGATCCAATCTCTTTAATAACTTCACCACGAAGCTGCTGCAATTCTTCTTTTGTGTCTGAATCTTTTTCAATGCGGGACATAAAACTTACAACGAAATCAAATCAACAAACTTTTCAAAGGCAGCTTGTGCTTCCCCGTTTCGTTCGCGTAACGCCTGCTGTATTTGATTGAGCTCGATCACAAGCGAAAGATGCAACTCTTTCTGTTCCGCGGGCACGCGCAAGTTCAACAATTGCTGCATCGTTTTTTCAACAAGCACGAGACGCGCAAGGTCATCAGATTGCCCAGGATATGATTCCACAAACGCGCGCGTCACCTGAGTCAAACTCTGTTCATACTCAGCGGGAGAAACCGGCATCTGTTCCGGAACCATCGTGGACGTGCTTGGTTGCCAACCCGTAAAGGAATAGAACATAAAGATGATGAGGGCAAGGGTCAGACCCGCAAGCACGAGCGGAAAAAACGAATGGCGATGATGGATCATAGGGAAATCTCATTTGTATTTTTAAACAAATCCTCCACAACAACAGCAATCATCGTGGCAAGCGGAATGGCCAAAATTGCCCCCACCACTCCCCCGACTTTCACTCCGACGAGCAATGCCGCAATGCTGAGGATCGGGCTGAGTCCTGTCACTTTTTGCATAATCTTAGGGACAAGGACATTGTTCTCGGCCTGTTGAATGACCAGATATAAGATGACGACTGCGAGGCCGAGCACAGGCGATTGCGCAAATCCGATAATCGCCGCGGGAATAAGCGCAACGATTGGACCCACATACGGAATAATTTCAAACAGGCCGGCGATCAGCGCGAGCAAAAGCGCGTACGGGACGCCTAACAATTTCAGTCCGATATACACGGCGAGTCCGATGACAAAACCCAAAATAATCTGTCCGCGAAGCCATGCCCCGATTTTGTTCTGCATTTTTTTCAGGAGCTGCGTGAGATACGGCTGGTACTCCTCCGGCGCGAGCGTCATGAAATAACGACGCATGCTGTTTTCCTCCACCACCATATAAAACGCAAGCACGAGCACAATGAGCAGCGCGGCAAGTCCGCCAAAAAATCCTTTCACCGTCGAGAAAACGGAATTCGCCGATGCGTTCAAGCTCTGCTGAAAAGATTCCAACCCAGTGGTAATGTTCTCAAGGAATTGATGACGCTGTTGGAACTGCACGAATGAATCGATCAAACTGGTGGCGCTCACGGAAAGATTCTCAATCAATTGTCCTGATTGTTCAACAACGATCGGAACAAGCACAATAACAATGACGGATGTGAGAGCAAGCAGGACGGTATAAACGATGAGCACGGCGAGTCCGCGCGGGATGCGTTTTTTGGCAAACCAGTCCGCAAATGGATCGATGACGGACGCGAGCATGATGGCGACGACAAAAATCGCGACAATCTCACGAATGAACCATAAAAACCACAGGCCTAAAACAATAAGCACGGCTTTCAAAAACGTACCAGTGGAGATACTGATTGTCTGTTCATTTCGCATACGGTTTGTCCATAGTATATCAATGTTATAAAATTGTTTCTATATGAAGCGATTGACTCTTTCCACATTCTTCCTTCTTTTTTTCTTTCTCACCGCAGACACCGCCTCCGCGGTCGTTATTGATCCCAAAGCCGGGCTGCCAAAATTGTACACACTCAGCCCAACGACTGCGCTCAAAGACGCGACGGTTTGGTACTCCGCAAAAGTTTCGGATAATGATTTGCTCAAAAAATGTGAACTGTTTATTGACGATAAACTACAAAAACAGATGACTGTTAAAAAAGACGTGGTCACCGCTTCGATGAAATTATCGGACACCGGATCGTATACATTCAAAATCAAATGTACAGACTCGGACGATTACATTGTGGAAGGAAAACCCGTGACCGTCACTGTTTCCTCGGGCACGTCTTCTGTAAAAGCGGGCGACATTATCAAGATGGGGTGTCCTGCAGTCGTCTATCCGAACCATCCGTGCACGGCCGTGTACTACTATGGTGTGGACGGAAAGCGTCATGCATTTTCAAATGAACGTGTCTATAAATCCTGGTTCCAAAATTTTGATGATTTGATCATCGTGTCGGAAAGTGTGATGTCGGATATTCCGCTTGGAAAAAACGTGACGTATCGTCCGGGCAAGCGTCTCGTCAAATTCACGACTCCGACCGTGTATGCGGTTTCATTCGTCGGATTCCTCCGGCCTATCGCAAACGCAGAAATCGCCGAATCGCTGTATGGTGCGGATTGGGTTTCACTGATCGAAAGTGTTGATGATGTGTTTTTCAACAACTACCGTATCGGATATACGATCGAGAGCACAAACGACTTCAACTGGAGCGCCGCGCAAAGCGAAACGAGTTCGATTGATAAAACGTTTTAGAGAAAATCCATTAATCAAGATATCGATAACGCAGTCCCTTCAGAGTCGCTTCAATTTGGATCTTCAGCTGCTCACGACCTTTTCCTCCCTTCAAAAACTTTTCACGCCGCCTCGCTTCTTGTTCGTTTAGATACGCTTCATAATAAATAAGCTTAAGAGGTCTACGATGAGCCGTAGCAGCAACGAATCCTCTACAATGCCGATCAAAACGTACGTCTATATCTGATGTGTAACCTATGTACAATTTACCGTCTTTGTGACTGTACAAAACATAAACAAAAAACATATCAACATTATCGTATCACAAAACGAACCCTTCAAAGGTTCGTTTTGTCTGCCAAATTAACCTCGATTTGCAGGCTCGCTTAGCGAGCCTTTTCACCGAGCCTCGCTCGGTGCCCGGCCAACGCTTAGCGTTGGCCATCATATACAAACCGAGCTCAGCTCGGTGGTGGAACTGCGGGGAATTGAACCCCGGTCTGGTAAGGCACTACACCGCAACATTTCCAAGCTCATTCCCGCTTTGCATGCAACGCACGCTTAAAACGGGACAAAATGCGTGCGCTGTTACCGATCGCAATCTTTAAAACGAGTGAGATCGGCGACCACCCGTTCGAGCTCGAAGATATGACGTCCGCAACTGAGCGATCGAGCAGAGCTCAGACGAACGGTTCATCAGCCAATATTAGGCGAGAACTGGTGCGAATGCAGGAACGCGAAATGCGTTCTTGATTTTCGCGAAGACGTTGTTTGCAAGTATCGTCTTGTATGGAGAGATTTTCGAGGCGCCATACCGCCTCGGCTTGATCGCGATGCAGGAAACTCCCATCGAAACCGATCAGTCCCACGTCCTGACAATCTAGTTGATTTTTTTGGTTTTGTCAACCAAAGACTTGACTTTTTTTGGACTTTCGGGCATTCTACTCGCGCCTCGGGAACGCCCGAGAGAACGTGAACCTTTTGACAGGAGACAAGGAACCATGGCAGAGAGGACGAAGCGGATGCTCCCGGCCCGCGGGCCGGAGCTGAACCCCAACGACGTCAAGATCGGCCTGGCCTGGACCGTCTACAGCGACGGCCAGGTAGGCAACGTCCGGTCGACCCCGCCGAGCAGCGGCGGGTGGAAGATCGGCGAGTTCTGCGAGAACAACGGCATCGCGCTCGTCGCCGGCGAGTACGACATCGTGGGCGACCTCGACGGCAACATCGAGGTGAAGAGCCTCCCGCTCGGGATCGGCGACGACGGCCGGCGCAAGCTGACCCGCGCCTTCGGCGGCGCGCTCCAGCACGACGCCATCGAGCTCTCCGGCTGGCTGGGACGCTTCCCGACCGACGTGCAGATCCTCGACGCGGCCAAGAGCGGCGTGACCAAGGTGCTCACCGAGGCCTCGCGACCGAGCGTGAAGCGTGACGAGCACGGTGCGCCCACGGTCGAGCTGTCGCAGCCGACCAAGAACGTCAAGCCGGGCTTCTTCCAGGTCAAGGGAGGCCTGCCCCTACTGCGGCCTGTTCGCCGGCATCAACCGCGAGAACATCAGCCTGGGAGACCTGCTCTCCGCCCTCACGAACATCCCGGATCACGCCGACTTCGGCGACAACGGCCGGATGATCCTGACCCAGACGCCGGAGGGTCCGTCCCTCGGCGTCGGCTACGTCGCGGACAACGAGAGCGTCTTCGCCGGCTGGCTCAACGACCAGCTCGCCGCGCGCTTCGGCCAGGCCATCACGCTCGTCGAGAAGGACGTGGTCGCAGACATCGTGAGCACGAGCACCCAGTTCACGAACGCCCTGCGCGACCAGAACGACGCCCTCGCGAAGGCGTACGGCATCGACCGGTAGCCTCCTCGGCGCCGGCCCTCTCCCCTCACGGACAAGCTTCCACAGCAAGTCCGTTTTTCTTTTCTATAATTGTCATCCCGACCGAGGCCGAGCTTAGCTCGGCCACGCGGAGGGATCTCGAAATCCATTGGGATCCCTCGGCTAGATGATAAACGCTCGCTCGGGATGACAGACTTTGGTCTTGACTTTTTCTCCCGTTTCGTGCATGCTGTCCGGTCTCGAGGCAGGTGTCTCGAGCGCGTCAGAAACTCGCGAATGGAGAAAAAGGCCCATGTCGCAGGCACACGAGAACGCACTTTCCCCCCGCGCCAGCCACCTCGACCCCACCAAGGCGAGCTTCACGCTCGGTTGGACCGTCGACAACGACGGCCGGGTCACGGACGTCGCCACGAGCCCGGAGATCCATGGCAACTGGGGCATCGCCGAGTTCTGCGCCGAGCAGGGCATCGAGCTGGTCCGCGGCAACTACGAGCTCACCGCCACGCCGCAGGGCACGGCCGTGAACAAGATGCCCATCGAGATCGGCGAGGCCGGGCGCGCGTCCCTGCTCTCCGTGCTCGGAAGCCCGCTCGTCAAGATCGCCGTCGACCTGGAGCAGTCGCTCGGACAGTTCCCGACCGACGAGCAGATCCTGGAGGGCGCCAAGCAGGCCACCAAGGCCGTGCTCGCCGCGCGGACGATCGAGGCGAGGCACAACGACGACGTCGAGGTCATCCTGCCCGACGAGATCAGCGGCGACTTCTGCCCGATCTCCGGCGGCTGCCCCGGCCACTCGGCCCGGTACCTCGCGCGCAACCCGGAGTCGACCATGAGCGACGAGGAGATGGCCCGGGTGCCCGAGCCGCTCCTGCTCCTCACGGGCCAGCTGATCGAGCAGACCTACCCCTACCGCAAGGTCGGCGAGCGCGGTGTGTTCGTGGTCCAGCCCAACGGCGTGGAGCCGAACGGCACGGTCGGGATCAAGCTCGCGGTCGGCTTCATCGGCTGCGAGGAGAGCCACCTCAGCGGCTACCTCAACAACGAGTTCGCCACGCGCTTCCGCGAGGCCATGGTGCTCACCCTGCCCTTCACCCTCGACGAGCTCCGCGGCTCGACGCTCAACGCCGGCGACACCTTCCAGCAGGCGCTCGGCATCGCCTGATCCAGCTTCTTCCGACTCAACGGATTCGTTCCCAAACGATCCGTTTTTTTATTTTCTCCTTCCCTCCTCATCTCCTTAAACTTCGGGATCCCTCGACAGGCTCGGGATAACAAGAATGAGTGCTCGGGATGACAGCAAAGGTCGTTTTGGATGACAAAATAAAACAGGACGAGATAACAAAACCCATCCTGACACGGCAAGAGATGCTTATTCGAGTGCTCGCAGAATAAGCATCTCTTGCCCACCAATCGTTTTGTGAACCACCAATACTGCTTCTTCGGCCCGTTAAGCGAGCCTCAGGATGACAATTTGAGGTGTTGTCTCATCTCGCGCTCCACATCCCGTTTTTTGATACTCTCACGTTTCTCATATTTCTTTTTCCCTCGTGCCACCGCAAACTCAAGCTTCACCAAATTAT
>CAYMBX010000006.1:0-3087 GCA_964388785.1 uncultured Gammaproteobacteria bacterium | reverse complement strand
TTCTCATATTTCTTTTTCCCTCGTGCCACCGCAAACTCAAGCTTCACCAAATTATTTTTTACATACACACTCACCGGCACAAGCGTCAACCCCTCTTCTTTTTTCTTTCCGATCAATCGTTTGAGTTCCCGCTTATGCACAAGCACTTTACGATCGCGTGTAGGATCATACTCTTTTTGCGCACCCGCGGCCGGACCGTAGGGACTCACGTGCGCATTTTTCAACCATAGCTGTTCACCGCGAATATCAAGAAACGCACCTTTCAACTGAACGGATCCGGCTTTAATCGATTTCACCTCAGGCCCCGTGAGCACTAAACCGGCTTCATATTTTTCAAGAAGCTCGTAGTCGAATACGGCGCGCTTATTGGTCGCGAGGGATTTCATAGCGCTCCCAGTCTACCCTATTGCTTGATTTTTTCCACCTTTTTCCTTATGATGCCAGCATCATTTTATGCGCATACATCGACACCGGACTCGGAAGCCGGCCCTCAACATCCAAAAATATCGCATCAACGAACGCATTCAGTCACCGGAAGTGCGCGTTGTTGATGAACAAGGACAACCGCTTGGAGTCCTGCCAACGGAAAAAGCCATCCAAATCGCGCAGTCCAAAGAATTGGATCTTGTGGAAGTTTCACCAAAAGCCGAACCGCCGGTTTGCAAAATCCTCGATTACGGCCAGTTCAAATATCAAAAAGAGAAAGAGGCGCGAAAACAACGAGCGCAAGCAAAAGAAGTGGAAATGAAATCCATACGGTTGTCCGTTCGTATTGGCGCACATGATAAAGATGTTCGCGTAAAACAAGCGGCCAAATTCCTGGAACGTGGCGATAAAGTGAAGATCGAGCTTCCGATGCGCGGACGCGAAAAAGCCCATAAAGAGGTTGCGGAGGAGGTCGTCAACACATTCGTGGAAGCGCTTAAATCCTATTATCCTCTTCGGATCGAACAGGAACTGAAATATATGAACGGCCGCTTTTCCACAATCGTCGCCCGAGCCTAATCTTGACAGAATCCGCTATTTTTCCTACACTTCGCACGACTCATATGAAGATGAAAACCCATAAAGCCGTTTCCAAGCGGTTCAAGATCACAAAAACCGGCAAAGTTCTGAAGCGAACGGCTGGGCAAGATCACTTCAATTCCCGTGATCCGGGAAAAATCACCCGCAAAAAGCGACGTGACAAAACCTTTGAATCGCACAGTAAAGCGGTGAAAATGTTGATGGTAAAGTAAATATATGCCACGAGTAAAACGAGGGACACAACACGTCAAACGACGCAAAAGCCTGCTTGAAAAAACCAAGGGAATGATGTGGGGGCGCAAGTCGAAAATTCGCTTGGCCCGCCCGGCCATGCTCAAAGCCGGTGCCTACGCATTCCGCGACCGCCGCGCCAAGAAACGCACAATGCGTCGCCTTTGGCAGGTTCGGCTCAATGCCGCGCTTCGTCCGCTTGGCATGAGCTACAGTCGATTTATCGACGGACTCAAGAAAGCGAATATCGAACTTGATCGAAAAGTGCTTTCGACGATCGCAAAGGATTATCCGAACGTGTTCAAAAACGTTGTTGAAAAAATACGGTAAATAAAATCGCCTCGCAAGGGGCGATTTTTGATTTGTAAGGATTGACATTCTCGTTCGTTTGTGATAGTGTCGGACGTTTTGTACAACCTTTCGTTTTCTTTTACGAAGGCGATTCGTGACAGAAAACGGAGGGCTGGCAGATCGTCAGGTCCTTCACGCGGGGGGTTCTACTTTAGGAGGAAATCCCCATGAGCAGGAAGCTCGTTGTTTCGATTGCGATCGCGGTCACGATTTCGCTGGCCGCCCCTGTTTCGTCTTTCGCCGGCGGCTGTCCGCCCGCTGCAGCCGGAAACATCGTCGAGAACTACAGCCTCGAGCTCTACGACGGCGAGTGGTACGAGGTTCAGCAGTGCGAGGTCGACATCGTCGACCTGCAGTGCTCGATCGTGACGTTGCTCTGGGACATGAACCAGAACGTGACGATCACGCCGCCGGCGTGCCTCGATGGACTCGATCCGAGTGCGGTTGATCTCAACTGCGACGGGTCGATCGACGTGATCGACGTTGTCCGAATCATCGAGGACATCGTTCGGCCTTTGTACTCCGATAAGGTGCAGTGGATGCAGAACGCCGGTTGGCCAGACGCCGACGGCGACCTCGTCCACGACGCGTGCGATCCCGACGCGGACGGCGACGGATTCACCGAGGATGTGGATCCGTGCCCCATGGACACATGGAACGCCTGCCCGGCCAATCCGTGCAACTCGACTGACTGCGACGACGGCAACGAGTGCACCTGGGACGCATGCTGGCCACTCACGGGCGAGTGCACGAACTTCCAGATCACGCTCAATTTCGAAGTCAGCTGTGGAACGAACGCCACCGGCATCTGCGACGCCGGCATTTGCACCACGGACTGACCGTTCTCAACCACCAGACCTGTTCTGGTGCTTTTTTATTGAAAAAACTGTTGTATTGATTGACAAAATGGCGGTTTTGTGCTATTTTGTCGGGTTCCGAATTCGCTCCAGATACCCGCACTTCGGACGCTCCTAGCCATGTGGCCAGGAGTTTCGCGCATTCACAGGTAAATCACGTCACGAAAGAGGAGGAGATCATGCCTTTCAGGCTTCGAAACCATCCCGACCCGATCCGGGCGGGCGAGGCGGTGGAATTCCGCCTCAACATCAGCGGCATGAACGCGGCCGGCACGCCCGAGGCGGTCGCCGGCGATGAGTACCAGATCTTCGCGACCGACCCGGCTTCCGGCATCGTCTTCGATGTCCGGCAGTCGGCGCGCGTGGGCGGGGTCATCCCCGGCCACGACTCGAACCTGCGGTTCAACAGCAGCGCGGGGTTTCCGGCCGCGGGTGGTCCGTGGCAGGTCGTCGTGCGCAAGAGCACGGACCTCGTCACGGATCTCGCTCGGCACGACGTCACCGTGCTCCCGGCCGCGGCGCCCGCTCCGGCACCGGCGCCCGCTCCGGCACCGGCACCCGCTCCGGCACCGGCCCCTGCGCCCGCTCCGGCACCGGCACCTGGACCCGCTCCGGCACCGGC
>CAYMBX010000005.1:0-39365 GCA_964388785.1 uncultured Gammaproteobacteria bacterium | reverse complement strand
AGCAGGCGCTCACGACTTCCAAAGAGAGCGATGCGAAGAAGCAAAATGAGAAAAAAGAGACCGTTGAAACCGTCGTGGTCCAGACCGACCAACGGCTCCGTCGCCGTCGTCTTTCCGACGAACGGCGTTCCATCACCCACAAGTTCCAAGTGGGGAGCCATGAAGGATATATAACCGTCGGCCTGTATGACGACGGAACTCCAGGTGAATTGT
Organism: uncultured Gammaproteobacteria bacterium; assembly: GCA_964388785.1. Lineage (GTDB taxonomy): Bacteria > Patescibacteriota > Patescibacteriia > UBA9934 > GWF2-40-263 > VGKU01. Next base: position 39,152 of record CAYMBX010000005.1, on the reverse strand, counting down.
TTGTGACGATGTCCAAAGAGGGTTCGGTCATTAGTGGACTCATGGACAGTTTTGCAACCGCAATTTCCATCGGATTGCAATACGGTGTCCCACTTGAGGTGTTGGTGAATAAGTTCGTTCACATGCGGTTTGAACCGTCCGGATATACGAACAACCCGCAGATCCGAATTGCGAAATCGATCACAGATTATATCTTCCGTTGGCTTGCGCTGAAATTCCTTCCACGCGAATCGCAATTGTCCTTGGGAATTAACGTAGCGGAGGAGGTTCCTGAATCGGTAGAAAAGATTTTTGCACAACCGAAATTGTTTGAAGCGGCGAACAAGTCGCACACGCAAACGTTTGATAACCAGTCAGACGCACCGGCGTGCGATACGTGCGGGTCTATCATGGTTCGCAATGCGGCCTGCTACAAATGTCTAAATTGCGGAGCAACAAGCGGATGCAGTTGATCTGTCGGGTCGATAAAGGCGGGGTGTGGGCACCCCGCCTTTTGTTTTATGGTAAAATACGCCTATCCCTATGGCTCGGTTTTCCCCATTTAAATCTAAAGAAATTCAGACACCTGTAGAAGAGGTCGCGGCGGCGGAGCAAAAAGCGCTTGAATCGCTTGAAGAGATTGAGACGCAGTTGGAACAAGCGCCATCCACTCCGGAAGCCGAAAAGAAGACGCCCGCAGAGCCTGCGGTGATTTCGGATGCGCCCGTGACCACCCCAGCGGTCGCTTCGGCGCCGGCGCCTGTGTCAGATCCGATGACGGAAAAAATCGAAAGCATTTTGGCGGAAGATTTGACGGATCTGTATTTGAAGATGACCCCCTCGCAACAGCTTGTCTTCAAACAAAAAGGCGAGGAAACCGCCACGAGAATCCGCCAGTTGTTGGGCCAAGCCAAAGTGAATGCGAAAAAAATCTTCTCCTTGTTGCGTGAGTGGTTGAAACTCATTCCAGGAGTGAACAGATTCTTTTTGGAACAGGAAGCCAAAATTAAAACGGACAAGTTATTGTTCTTGGACGAGCAAGAACGTAAAATGTGACGATGTTTCAAATTCTTCTCGAAGAAGATGTTGCCCTTGTGAGTACGCCTACGGCCGATCTCACGGAGTACTTTGTGTTGTTGTGGATTCCTGTGATCGTGTTTGTGTGTGTGGGAGCCGTTTTTTTATTGAGATGGTTTTTGCGACGTACGTTTGACGCGCGCAATGCGACCTTCAAAAGCAAAACGCTTCTCATTACCCTTCCGAAATTTCGCCGCGAAGAAGAGAGTGAGCGGGGTCCGCAACGTGAACAGGTGCAGGAGGCAATTTCCGCCGCGGAAACCATTTTTGCGTCGGTGGGAGGGCTGAAGGCGCAACGCGGACTTGCCGCATGGTTTGTGGGTCGCAACGATGAGCTGGCCTTTGAAATTGTGGTTGAGCACAAGCTCATCAAATTTTACGTGACCATTCCCGCGCACATGCAAACGTTCGTGGAACAACAGATCTCCGCCGCCTACCCGGATGCATTTTTGGAAGAAGTGGAAGACTACAACATCTTTACACCTACCGGAACGATTCTCGGGAGCTATCTGACATTTTCGCGACCAAACGCGTTTCCGATCAAGACCTACCGAAAGATGGACCAAGATCCTCTCAATTCGATCACGAATGTTCTTTCAAAGGTTCCGGAGGGGGATGCAGCGGCGTTTCAGTTTGTTGTGCGTTCGTCTTACAAAAAATGGCGCAACTACGGAGTGGATCTTGCGGTGCGCATGCAGCAGGGCGTGAGTCTGGAGGACGCGCTGAAAGGAAAAAAGAAGGGACAGAAATCCTTGGTCGAACAGCTTGGATTCGGGGGCAACAAAGAGAAAGAACCGGAGCCGGAATATCGTCTCTCCCCGCAAGAAGAAGAAGTGGTCAAAGGGCTGCAGGAAAAATCTAGCAAGGCCGGACTGGATGTTACGATCCGTTTGGTGACCTCTTCCCAAAATCCGGTTGCGGCGGAATCGATTTTGCAAAACATGCTTAACGCATTTTCTCAATATAACGTTTACGAATACGGAAATTCATTCGTCAAAGCGACCCCACGTTCAAAAAAACAACTGATCCGAAAATTTATCTATCGAACCGTAGATGAAAAATACAAAGTGGTCATGAATTCCGAGGAGCTTGCCAGTTTGTGGCACATGCCGCTCCCGTGGACGGAAACCCCGAACATCAAATGGCTCGGCGCGCGCAAGGCCGCGGCTCCTGCTTCGATCCCGGGTCCGGAGGACGGAGATATCGAGCTCGGCTATAACTCCTATCGTGGCATTATGACACCGGTATGGATGAAATCGCTCGACCGAACGCGCCACATGTACATCATTGGAAAATCCGGTTCCGGTAAATCGCAACTGATTGCCAGTTTGGCCCTCCAAGATATTCGCGCCGGCCACGGGGTCGCGGTGGTTGAGCCGCACGGCGATCTTATTGAGCAGATTTTGGCGAACATTCCTCGTGAACGTATCGATGACGTCATTGTCTTTAATCCATCGGATTTGGAACGTCCCATGGGTTTGAATATGCTTGAGGTCAAAGACGAGGCGTTGAAAGACTTTGCCGTTCAAGAGATGATTTCGATTTTTTATAAGTTGTTTCCACCGGAAATGATTGGACCAATGTTTGAACATCACATGCGTAACGTGATGTTGACACTCATGTCTGATCCGGAAAATCCGGGTTCGATTATCGAAATTCCACGCATGTTTTCGGACGCGGATTTTCAGAAAAAATGGCGGGCGAAAGTCAAAGATCCGGTTGTGCAATCCTATTGGGTGAACGAAGTTGATAAAACATCCGATTTCCATAAATCGGAGATGCTCGGCTACCTCATTTCAAAAGTCGGGCGATTCGTTGAAAATGAAATGATGCGCAACATCATCGGACAGCAGCACAATTCGTTTGATTTTCGCGACGTGATGGATAAGAAGAAAATTCTTCTCGTCAATCTTTCCAAAGGCAAAACAGGTGATGTGAATGCGGAACTGCTCGGTTTGATTATCGTTTCGAAATTACAGATGGCGGCGCTTGGTCGGGCCGACATGCCGGAATCGCAGCGTCACGACTTTTTTCTGTATATCGACGAGTTTCAGAACTTCATCACCGATTCTATTGCGACGATTTTGTCCGAAGCCCGTAAGTATCGTTTGAATTTGATCATCGCGCACCAGTACATTGGGCAGCTCGTGAAAAATAATGACACAAAAATCAAAGACGCCGTGTTTGGGAACGTCGGAACCATGTTTACCGCGCGTATCGGTCCGGAAGACGTCGAGACCATTGAGAAGATTTATTCGCCTGATTTTTCGGGGTATGATTTGATCAACTCAGATAAGTTTACGTGGTATGTGAAGATGATTGTCGATAATGCACAACAAAAACCGTTTACACTCAACTTCAAACCACCACCGGCGGGAGATGTGGAACTTGCGGAAGGAATTAAAGAATTGTCGCGTTTGAAGTTTGGACGGGACCGTCGGCTTGTCGAGGCCGATATTCTCGAGCGCACACGACTGGTTGCGCCGGATGCCCCCTCAACCTCAATGGTAAGCGACCGTTAGTATGATCGAACAAGATGAACTCCTTTTTGAAAACGAACCGGAGGCGGAAACACACGCGCATGGTAAAGAGCATACACATGTGCGCCAGGAACTTGCCGTTCAAATGCTCAAGAAAGTACGTGACAGCATCACACATGTCATTCAGCTTTTGGAAACAGGCGATACCGCCCGTGCGACGCGGCAGCTCGTCGATTTGGTTGTGAGCGAGAAGGAGTCTGGGACGCAGTCTGGCAATCGCGTTCTTGAAGGGGTGTTTGACGGCGTTTGTATGGTCGGATCAGACGGTCTGCGCTACGACATTCCTCACAATTACGCTTCCAAATCAAAATTGGTTGAAGGGGATATTTTGAAGCTGACCATTCAGCCGGACGGAACCTATTTGTACAAGCAAATCGGGCCGGTTGAACGACAGCGTCTGATCGGTCGTTTGCATGTGGATACGAGTACGCAAGAGCCGGTTGTCCATGCCGGCGAACGGGTGTATAAAGTGCTCACGGCCAGCGTAACGTATTATAAAGGTGTCCCGGGTGATGAGGTGGTCATTTTGGTGCCACGGGATGGAGATTCGCTCTGGGCGGCCGTTGAAAATATCGTTTCAAACCTGTCATCGTGAGTGTTGCAACGGATCTCTTTGCATATGGGACAAGCGATTTATCGCGTGTACCGGCCCTCGACGTTTGGGGATTTGGTGGGTCAGGAACACGTTTCCACAACGATTCAAAACCAATACGCTGCGGGCAATCTTGCCCACGCGTATTTGTTTACCGGTCCCAGGGGGGTCGGAAAGACGACAACGGCACGTTTGATTGCCAAGTTGGCGAACTGTGAGAAGCCAAAGAAAAATGAGCCCTGCAACGTCTGTACGGGGTGCGAGCAGATTGCCGCGGGAAACGCTCTTGATGTGTATGAAATCGACGCGGCCTCTAATACGGACGTTGAACATGTTCGCGAAAATATTATCAAGAGTGTTCGTTTTGCGCCGAATCAACTGAAAAAGAAAGTATTTATCATCGATGAAGTGCACATGTTGTCTACCTCAGCGTTCAATGCACTTTTGAAAACACTTGAAGAGCCGCCGGCACATGTGCTCTTTGTGCTTGCGACGACGGAAATTCACAAAGTTCCGGAGACGATTGTCAGTCGGTGTCAGCGGTTCGATTTTCGAAGGATTCCAAACGAGAAAATGCGTTTGCGTTTGGAAAAAATCGCAAAGGAAGAAGGGGTGGTCGTTGATACGGACGTGTTGGACCAAATCGTGAAGCAAAGTGGGGGATGCGCGCGCGACGCGGAAAGTCTTTTTGGGCAAGTGTTGGCATTGGGGGATAAGAAGATCACCATGGCCGAAGCGTCACTTGTGCTTCCTGCCAGCACGCATGTTCAAGTAAACACGTTTTTAGAACATCTCCGTGCGCGAGACGCACAATCCACGATTCATGACTTGAACACATTTTTGGAGCAAGGGATTGATCTCAAAGCGTTTTTGGATGACGTTCTTTCGGCACTGCGTGATGAATTATTTCATGACCAAACGGGTTTTGTGCGTCAGGCGATTACCTCCTTGCTTGAAGCACGCTCACGAATTCGGTCAGAACATTTGCCTCAACTGCCGGTAGAGCTTGCCGTCATGGAGTTGTGTAACCCAAGTGAGTACAGGCAGAGTCCTCAGACTCCGCCTTCGGTGCAGGATTTAAAAAATCAGGGGGTTGATTCGGCTCGTCCCAACACGGATGTGTCTGTGGCACCTGTTGAGGCAATAGATAAAGTCTTCGACACCATTCCCGTGATTTCTCTCGATGAAGTTCGCAATAAGTGGCCGGAGGTTTTTGCACAGATTAAAGAGTGCAACGCCTCACTTCCGCTTTTTATCCAGTCGTGCGAGGTATGCGGTGTCTCCGGTGAACATGTCGAGTTGGGATTCGGATATGATTTGTATGTGGAGACGGTGAACAAAGATAAAAATCGAAAAGTGATCGAAGAGGTGCTTGAGCGGGTGCTTGGAAAGAAAATGAAGGTAAAAGCCGTGGTGAAAAAATCGGAGACTGATGAAGCGGTGGCAAATTTGCTCGAGAGCTTTGGGGGAAATGTTGTTTAAAAAAAGATCCCATGAAGTTGGGATCAGAGTGGGGCGGGCATGGTACCGTTTGCCGCCGTTGGCTTGGCCGTGGTGGGGCCGACGTTCGGAAGTTGTTTGAGTATGCGCTCTTTGCAGTCGTGGCAGATCCCGTGGGAGACCAGTGTTCCGTTGGGATTGCTCCCCGGGAGATCTTTTCCGGGTGGAGGGCACCATGCGCAGACAATTCTCATCGATTGGAGTTCCTTCTGGGAGATTGGACAAGCGGGCGCAATGGTAACATGAACAAAAAATGTGATCAACTGTTGATAAGTCAGAATACCTATAAAAGTCTATTTGCTTTGACGCACAGTGAGATAAATGCTATATTTCTGGCGTTCAAATGAAATATTTCAGCCTTTCGGCTTGTTGATTCCGTTTACTTCACTCCGGGATCGTCTAGTGGCAGGACGCCAGGTTCTGGCCCTGGTAACCTAGGTTCGAATCCTAGTCCCGGAACCAATGAAAAACACCGACATTTGTCGGTGTTTTTCATTGGTTGGTTTAGATAAAGTCTTGACTTTTCGAGCCATTTCATGTATTCTTCCCGCACTCGTCCGTGAATCCACACGGATTGACTAACAGGAGGGTCTCACCGTGCAGAAGTGTCCGAACTGTCAGTACCGCACCAACAACGCCAAGGCCATGTCGCAGCACCAGGAGAAGTACCGCCACGGCCGCGACAAGAGCTCGCGGAAGGAGTTCCGCGGCCATCTGCGCACCAGCGGCAAGAAGAAGGCCTCCGGCGGCAAGTAGTCGTCGACCGCCGTTCGCACCGGCCAACCCCTCGCAGGCAACAGCCTGCTTTTTGTTTTTTACTGTTTCAACTACACTATCAGCACTATGCATCCACACACAGAAAGTGTCAGTCCTGATATGACCCAGTATAAAAAACATGAATCGATGAAAGAACGAATGATTCTTGTTCAGATTCGGGTCATCGAATTGCTTGATCTTTCCGAGGATCCAAATGAGGCGGCAAATGAGTACGTCGCCGAAGGATATAATGCGGAATGTCGGAGATTAATGGAAACGAACAAAGAGGTCCAGGTGTTGTTGGAAGAAAACGATCTCAATGCGGCAGGCGATTTGCTTGTGTCGCTTCTACGGGATTGGAAGCAAGAACAGGATCGCAAATTACCGCAAGCGTACGCGTAATGTTTCCGTTGCGTAAGAAATGATCCTTCGCGCCACATCAATGTCGGTTGCCCGTTCGAGCTCAGCAAATCCAGGATTCGCATTGACTTCTAATACCAACGGACCGTTTTTAGAGCGAATGAGATCAACCCCAGCGATTTCCAATTGAAACCCTCGCGCAATATTGAGCGCAAGGGTTTTTTCTGCATCCGAAAGCTCTACAGGCGATCCAATCCCACCATGCGTTGCGTTGGCGCGTACGTCCCGTTCGGGCGCTGTGCGTTCCATCGCCGCGACAATTTCATCACCCACGACAAAAATACGCAGATCTTTTCGATCCGCTTCGGCAATAAATTTTTGGATAATGACGGGATTGCGGTCACGAATTCCCAAATAATCCACAATCGGTTGGAACGTTTCTTCGCTGTCGGCATAAAACACGCCGGATCCCACGGTCCCGAAAGCGACTTTGATAATCACCGGAAACCCAAGTCTTCGTGCCGCATCTTTTGCGAATTCAGGTTGTTTGGAAATGATGCTTTTGGGATAGGGAAGTCCATAGTGGTCGAACGCCTGAATCTGCTCGATTTTATTTTTCACCGGTCCGTAAGAGAGGAGACCGTTGATCACGCGATGACCTTTGTTTAACAGAGCCCGAACCACATGCGCATGCAATCCTGGCTCTTCAATGAAATTTGGACGCGCGATGATCACATCCACATCCAACATTTTTTTTCCTTCGTACCAGATTTCATCCCCAGATAAATTGAAAAACGGTTCGTACAAATGGACAACCGTATGCCCCATTTCTTGCGCGGCCTGAGTTAAGCGTTCAACACCGGTGTATTGTTCGAATTTGGGGGTGGAGAAGATGAGAATGCCGATGGTCATAGGGTGTGTGATGAACCAACGTTTGGTGGACAACATTGCTCTGTCTGCGTGCACTCGACACAGCAATGTTGTCTGTCAGGAGGAGTGTTAGGTGTATTACCAATTTATTCACTTCGCTAAAACCATGCGTTGAGAAGCTAGTGGATGAAGAGCGTCGCGAGTCGAAATCGCTTCATCGTGCAGACCATCCGCAAGCATTTCGTCTAAGATCAAGACAACTTCTTCAGCGGTGGGTGCTGTGTGCAGTCGTTCTTTAAACCGTTTCGCTCCACTGAGTCCTCGAAAGTACCAACTCAAATGTTTGCGAAACGTCACGACTCCGCGAGGTCCGTATTGTTCGAGATGAAAGGTGAGATGCTGTTTGATCACTGCAATGCGCTCTGAGAGTGTGACGGCAGACGGTTCCTGTCCGTTTAACAAATCGATCGTTTGGCGGAAAATCCAAGGATGACCGAGTGCTCCGCGCGCGATAAGTACTCCATCACACCCGGTTTGTTTCAGTGCTTGCAAAGTCAACGGCGCAGTGTGGATATCTCCATTAGCCAGCACTGGAATGGAAACATGCTTCTTCACCTCGGCAATTCGATTCCAATCCGATTGCCCGGAATAACCTTGCATCTTTGTCCGTCCGTGAATTGTGATCAGATCGGCACCGGCGTCTTCAATGACTTTGGCAAATTCCAGACATTCTGACGGATCGCTCCAGCCCGTGCGAATTTTGATCGAGAGTGGAACGTTGATCGCCGCCTTCATTTTTTTAATGATTTGAGTGGCGAGTTCTGGTTCTTTCATGAGTGCAGCCCCGTTGAAGTTATGGACGATTTTGTAAACCGGACAACCCATGTTCACGTCAAAGCCTTCGGGATGATGCTGTTCTTCAATGATGCGGGCAGCTTCGGCCATGGTATCCGGATCGCTTCCGAACAATTGTTGAACAATGGGTCGCTCGTCTGGATGAATGTCTGTCATGTCCAGTGTTTTTTCGTTCCCGCGTACAACCGCCTCCGCGGAGACCATTTCACGGAAGACAATTAATTTACTGTCCGGTACGATGGTGCGTACCGTACGACAAAACGCCGAGTCGGTCATATCGGCCATTGGCGAAAGCGCAATAATCGGTCGATCTATTTTTTCCCATTCCAACTTCATAACGGTGGGATGGTAAGCGAAATATGCAGAAAAATCAATAGTTGAGTATAATAAATGCCGTATGTCACATTCCCATTCATCTGCGAATTATTTGTATATTGCCGCGGCCGTGATTGTCGTGGTATTGCTGATCGTGGTTTCTTCTCGTGAACGGGGGCCTTCGCGCTATGATTCCTTCGCGCAGTGTCTGACCGATCAAGGGGTGAAAATGTACGGTGCATGGTGGTGCCCGCACTGTTCAAACCAGAAAGCCGAATTTGAGGGTGCCTTCGATAAAATTAACTATACGGAATGTTCGGATCCCGGCTCTCGTGCGATGAACCAGACATGCAAAGATGCGAATATCGAAGGATATCCGACCTGGGAATTTCCGGATGGCAGCCGACTTTCGGGTGAACGGACACTGACCGAACTTTCAGAGAAAACAGGCTGCGAACTTCCTGCCGATGAATAACTATGACGATCTCATCGCTCATCAAAGCTATTCTGTTTTTTTCCTTGCTCGGCTTGGCGATTTCGCTCTACTCGCTCCTGCATAATTCGGGATTTGTTTCTGGTTCGTTTTGTACACTGAGTGAAACCGTGAATTGCGATATCGTTAACAAAGGTGCGTATTCCACTATTTGGGGGATCCCGGTCGCCCTGATTGGAGTGGTGGGATACGTCTTTCTGGCCGTTGCAGCATTCTTAAAACAACGTCAATCGTCGGACAGGTCTTTGTCGCTGTTTCTTGTCATCGCGAGCGCAGGCGGCTTTGTGTTCAGTTTGTATCTGACATTTTTGGAAGCCTTTGTTTTGCGCGCGTGGTGTGCGCTGTGCGTGACCTCCCAATTACTGATTACCCTCATTTTGATTTTTTCACTCTTGTTGCACACGCGGCGATCCAAAAACGTATGAAGATATCATTTCACGGTGCGGTCCGAGAGGTCACCGGTTCTTGTCATTTAATGAAGGTCAAAGACGACCAAGGGATCGAACATCAATATTTGTTTGATTGCGGGATGTTCCAGGGCGAGCACATGTGCGGCGATAAAAATTTGCAGCCGTTTGGGTTTGACCCCAAACAGGTGGAAGCCGTTTTTATCACCCATCCGCATGCGGATCACACGGCGCGCCTACCGAAGCTTGTCGACGCCGGATTCAACGGGCCGATTTACATGACACATCCGTGCGCCGGTCTCGCTAAGCTCGTCATGGAGGATGCACATCACATTATGACGGAAGAATCCGAGCGGTGCGGAAGTTCTGTTCTGTACGGACTGGATGATCTTCTCAAAACATTCAGCTTGGTCAAAGGAGTGACGTATCATGAAGAAATCAATCCCGCACCGGGAATACGCGTGTATTTTCACGATGCCGGACATGTACTTGGCAGTGCGTACATTTCGATCGAAGCGGAAGGGAAGCGGGTGATTTTTTCGGGTGATATCGGTAATGACGACGTCCCGATCCTTCCAGCAACCGAGCCGATCTCTCGCGCCACGGCCGTGATTTGCGAATCGACGTACGGACACCGTGTTCACGAACCCACCAGCGAACGCGAAACGAAATTAAAAGAGGCGCTCGAGCACACGATCAGTACCAAATCCGTGCTTCTGATTCCCGCCTTTTCGATCGAGCGAACGCAAGAACTTTTGTACGCACTGGATCGTATCTTGGAGGAAGATTTACACACGAACATTCCGATTTATCTTGATAGTCCCATGGCGATCAAGGCGACGCAACTGTATCGGGATTTTAAAAATTATTTGCGGTTCGATACGCCCATTGCGCAATCAGCCGATAAGGATTTTTTCAGTTTCAAAAATTTACGCGAGACACTCACGGTCGAGGAATCAAAATCCATCAACAATGCTCCGCTTCCAAAAGTCATTATCGCGGGTTCGGGCATGATGAGTGGAGGACGTATTATGCACCATTTGTTGCGGTACCTCTCCAGTCCGGACACCATTGTTCTCATTATCGGATATCAAGCACACGGAACGCTTGGACGGCGCATTTATGAAGGAGAGAAGCGAGTACGCATTTACGGTGAGGAGGTCGAGGTGAAGGCGCGTACGATGGCGATCGGCGCGTTTTCCGCCCACGGGGATATGCACAAACTGACGCGTTGGCTTAAGCCGGAAGATGGAACGATGCCGCAGAAAATTTTTCTGACGCACGGCGATGTGGAGGCCAAAGAAGTATTTGCCACGCATCTGCGACATGAATTACGAACCGAAGTTGTCATTCCGGAGTTTCGAGGGGAATACGAGATTTGATGGGCAGAAAAATCGGCGGGGTCCCTAGACCCCGCCGTTATTTTTGGATAAGATGCGAGCGCTATGTTTGACCAGTCGCATATCCGCAACTTCTGCATTATCGCGCATATTGACCATGGAAAATCAACGCTGTCGGACCGTTTGCTTGAGATGACCGGCACCGTGGATAAGCGTCACATGAAGGCGCAAATTTTGGATTCGATGGAATTGGAGCGGGAAAAAGGCATCACGATTAAGCTCGCACCGGCAAGAATGACCTGGAAAGATCACGTGTTGAATCTCATTGATACACCGGGACACGTGGATTTTAATTACGAAGTTTCGCGTTCGCTTGCCGCTGTGGAAGGCGCGGTGCTTCTTGTGGATGCGACGCAAGGAATTCAAGCACAGACGATCGGGAATCTGTATCTTGCGCTTGAGGAAGAGCTGGAGATCATTCCGGTACTTAACAAAATCGATCTTCCTGCCGCGGACGTTCCGCGTCGCACGGAAGAACTGATGCAACTTCTGGGATGCAAACCGGAAGAAATTTTGTCCGTGAGCGGGAAAACAGGTGAAGGAGTCCATGCACTTTTACAAGCGATTGTGGAACGCATCCCGCCCCCTTCCGGCCAAGCATCAGCGCCCACGCGCGCACTGATTTTCGATTCGTTTTATGACGACTACCGCGGAGTGATGGCTTATGTGCGCGTGGTCGACGGATCGGTCAAAAAAGGACAGCGCGTACGGATGCTCGCCACGGGAAAAGAATTGGAAATTCTCGAAGTGGGAGCGGTCGCGCCCGGGGGATTGAAAGCGGCTTCCGAATTGGCGTGCGGGCAAATCGGTTATGTGGTCACCGGCCTGAAAGATATTTCCGGATGCCGCGTGGGAGATACGATTGCGGGAATGGAGAAACAAGAGATTGCGGCGTTGCCAGGCTATAAAGAAGTTCGGCCGATGGTGTATGCCGGAATTTTTCCGGAAGAAGGTGACGCCTTCCAGCGACTGCGCGATGCGATTGAGCGTTTAAAGTTAAACGATTCCGCTCTCGTATACGAATCCGAACATTCCCCGGCGCTCGGATACGGTTTCCGTGTGGGACTGCTTGGGATGTTGCATTTGGAAATATTGAAAGAGCGACTTGAGCGCGAGTTTGATTTGGACCTTGTCGTGACGGTGCCGTCGGTGGCGTATCGTTTGACCTATCGAAACGGAGACGTGAAGACGATAAAAAGCCCGCTTGAACTTCCGGATCCGTCGCATATCGAACAGGTGGAGGAACCGTGGGTGAAGATCGACGTGGTATGTCCGTCCGAATACATCGGTGCCGTGATGCAGCTCACGCAGGAGCGGCGAGGTGTTTATAAAAATACGGAATACCTTTTGGGCGATCGTGCCATTTTGCATTACGAAATTCCGCTTTCGATGATCATTGTTGATTTTTATGACAAGCTCAAAGGCATTACGGCAGGGTATGCGTCGTTGAATTACGAATTACTTGATTATCGCCCGGCGGACGTAGTTCGTATGGATATTTTGGTTGCCGAGGAACCGGTGGATGCGTTTGCAACATTGGTGTATCGCGAAGAAGCCGAGCGTGCGGGTCGTCGTGTTTTGCATGTACTCAAAGAGTCCATTCCGCGCGAAAACTTTGTCATCAAATTGCAAGCGGGAGTTGGTGGCAAAGTGGTGGCGTCCGAGCGGATTTCCGCGCTCAGAAAAGACGTGACCGCAAAACTTTATGGAGGTGATGTCACACGCAAACGCAAACTGCTCGACAAACAGAAAAAAGGAAAAGCGCGCATGGCCGAACTCGGACGAGGGAAAGTGAGTATCCCAACGGACGCGTATTTGAAAGTATTGAAGCGTGAATAAACCGCATGGCACGTCGTTTTGCATTGATTGTATTTATCTTGACGAGCATTCTCCTGCCCGTGTTTGTCGAATTTTGGATTTATATTGTGTATCTGCCTGAGTCCCGAACGCTCCTCGAACAGATCGGTCGGTGGACGGCCTGGCCGGTGATTATTCTGTATGTCACGCTCGTCGTCATGACGATCCGTCTTCGTATTTCGGATGCTCCAAGAAAAGCCCTGTTGGTGAGTCTGTCCAATATCGCAATGTATATCGCGCTATTCCTTTCACCCGGCGACTTATCGGTAGCAGAAAAAATTTTGGTAAGCCATACGCTCATGCTGATTACAACCGTGGCAGGATTTATGTATCTCGCGTTTCGGCTTGTTGGCCGTCCTGGAATTTTATTGACCCTTTTGTTGTTACTGCCTTTAGGGAATTTGTTGCATCTTGCGTCCGTCTCATATCACCTTTCTGTGTCTGAATCCGGTTATCCTATTCTCACGTTGGTTTTGTTGTGTATTCTCATTGTGCAAGGAATAGGAACGCAGTATAAAGTTTTGAAGGAGATGTAACGCAACACCGCCCATGAAAGGCGGTGTTGTTTTGGTCCCGGGTTTGGTGGACCCGACGGGATTCGAACTCGCATCTGCTGGTGTTAATCCGGCCGAGGTTGACCCTTACCCCCACGGGCCCAACCATGCTGCCCGGGATGAAACCAAAAATCCCCCCAATGCAAATCAATGCATTTGGGAGGATTTTGGTAACACCAGCATGTGAGGATAACCCTCAGCCGTGAATACACGGTAGCAAATTTGAGAAAATTGTCAATGATTTTCTGTTGATAAATATCTCTTCCTGTTTGTCCTGATTACGCTATACTCGAAAGGGATTATGAAAAAGCGTGCGTTTCGAATTTTTTGGGCAGTCGTGTCAATTATGGTGATCTTGTCGATGACGATATTGTCGTTTAGTTTTGGGTATTGATGTGAATAAGCGAGTAACCAGTTGCGAGTAGCACGTTTAGTCGCTGCTGGTTAAACGCTAATTTCCGTTGTCTGTCCGCACAATGGGTGTGCGCTGAGCCGATCAGCGAACAAATCAAAGAACAATTTCCGGAAATGCATCCGGTTCTTTTGCAGTTGCTTCACAATCGCGGGTTGCGCACGCAAGAAGAAATGGACGTGTTTCTCGGTCCTGATTGGAGTCGTGACGCATTTGGTCCTGAACGGTTTTCTCGCATGTCTGAAGCGGTAGATCGTGTATTCGCGGCATGCGAGCGAGGGGAAATGATAACGGTGCATGGCGATTATGACGCGGACGGCGTTTGCGGATCGGCTGTGCTTATCACGACGCTGAGAGAAATTTGTCGTGCGTTCGGTTATGACGAGAAAAAAATCACCGCGTACATCCCGCATCGCGAAAAAGAAGGATACGGCATGTCGGTCGGGACGATTGAACATCTGCATGCGCATGAACAAACAAAATTGGTGATCACCGTTGATTGTGGGATCAGCAACAAGCCCGCGGTTGATCGCGGGAAAGAGCTTGGAATCGACACAATTGTGTGCGATCACCACACCATGCCCGAGCAACTGCCGGAGCAAGCGATCCTCATTCATCCACTCGTCCCGGGAGAAACGTATCCAAACAAATTGTTGTGCGGAACCGGTGTGGCGTTTAAGCTTGCGTGTGCGCTGTACCAAGAGGCACGCACGCGCGGTGCGGCGATCGTGGAGGGGCATGAAAAATGGTTGCTTGATTTGGTGGCGATTGCAACCGTAACTGACATCATGCCGCTTCTCGGGGAGAATCGTGTACTGGAATTGTACGGACTGCAGGTGCTCAATAAAACACGCCGAGTCGGGTTGAAAAAGTTGATCGAGATTGCGGGCGGACAGTGGGGAAAGATCGATACGACCGCGATCGGATTCATGATCGGTCCACGGCTGAATGCCGCCGGGCGATTGAACCACGCGAGTGAGGCGTTGAATCTGCTTATTGAAGAAGATGATTTTCGTGCACTCGATCTTGCCATGCATCTGCACGAAACAAATACAGAACGTCAGCGTATTTCAAAACAAATGTATGAGGAGGCAAAAATACTTGTGTCATCCCGAGCGAGCGAAGCGAGTCGAGGGATCCCAAACCTCCTCGTCGTCAGATCCGATTCCTGGTCTCCCGGTTTAGTCGGCCTTGTCGCAAGCAAACTGGTGAATGATTATCACCGTCCGGTGTATGCGATCGGGAAACATGAAGACGTGTATGTTGGTTCCGGCCGCACGGTCGGCGATTTTGACGTGACCGCGGCGTTGCGTGCGGCGTCAGCGCACTTGGAAAAATTCGGCGGCCATCCGCAAGCGTGCGGGTTCTCCATTCGTGGTGAGGACAATTTGCAAAACGCAGTCGCCGCCTTGCATGCGTTTGCGGAAACGCATGTGAAGGAAGAAGATCTGGTGCCGAGATTAGTGTGCGAAACGGAAATCGTCCTGGAAGAGGTGAATTGGGAATTGTTCGATGCGATCGAACGGATGCGTCCGTTTGGACGCGGAAACGAAGAGCCGCTTTTTTGTGCGCGAGGTCTCAGCGTTGTCTCGTTTAATACGGTCGGGAATGACGGAAAGCATTTGAAGCTCGCCGTGCGATCGCCTCAGGGGCGCATCATGCCCGCGATCGCATTCGGGTTCGGTGAACTCGCATCGACACTCACGCTTGCCTCGCGATTTGATCTCGCCTTTCATCTTCGCGTTAACGAATGGAACGGCAACCGCGAATTGCAACTGTATGTGGAGGATATTTCCTTGTCATCCTGAGGCCAGCTGAGCTGGCCGAGCGAGCGCTTATCATTTAGTCGAAGGATCACAATGCTTATATGGAAAAATGGTTAAAAATTGAGGTAGATAAATCCCACTACGTATACGGCCGAATGCAAGGTGCGTTGACGCGTCCACTTTTTATCATCGTTCACGGATTACCTTGTAGTATCTACGAAGGATTTTACGAGCGTGCGACACAATGGTTCGCCGGTCAGGGGTTCGCCTCTTATCGTTTCAACCTGTATGACTGGCACAAAGACGCTCGACAACTCATCGATTGCACCCTACGCACACACGCAGATGACATTGATGCGGTCGTTCGTTACTTTCGTCGCAAAGGTGCAAAGAAAGTATATCTCGCCGGCCACAGTTTTGGTGGGCCAAGTATTTTGTTGTCGACGGGTCAGGATTTTGATGCCTGTGCGCTCTGGGATCCTTCCTACGATATTTCCGTGACGAAAAAGAAATACGGATATCCGGGAGGAAAATACGTCACGGAACTTGATGGGTATTTTATGAATTGGGGGACAAACGTGGTAATTGGAAAGAACATGGCTCAGGAAATCGATGAACTGCCTTGGAATGAGCTCACGTCACAATTTCATGTTCCGCTTAAAATCATTGCCGCAGAAAAGGGTGTTCTTGTGCGTGGGGCAAAACAGTATTTTGCACAGGCCAATCAACCGAAACAACTGCAGATCATGAAAGGTGCCACACATTATTTCGATGATACACCCAACATGCAGGAGCGTGTGTTCAAGGCTTCAAAACAATGGTTCGACAAGTTCTAGTCCATATTTTTTATGTTCATTCTTCTGATCGCGCCACCGGCCGCGGGAAAATCCACCCTCATTCGGCTGGCCAAGCAGAAAGGTCTTCGAGCCATCGATCTTGAAGACGCCGGCCACGGTCCGGACGGGTCATTTCACCGTTTGCGTGCTGCCGAGCGGCTCGCAAAAGAAAATCCTGATGAATGCGTATTGGTCGGAATGGCTGATGTCGATCCCGATGTGTTCCCCCACGAAAGCATCAAGTTGATGCTTTTGCCGAGTCGTGAGGTGTATCGAACGCGATTAGCGTTGAGGGATCGCGAACAGAAACAGAAAGAAGGTCAAGGAGGCATGAAAAAATACGATGAATTTGTCGAATGGAGTCGGACGTTCGATCATGTGATTCAAAACGATGACGATCCTGAAAAAACGCTCGAAGAAATATTAACCTATGCACCTCTTTTTCGCCGTGCCCGTTGATACGCAGACGGTGAGAGTCCTCGCGTCCGTACAAGAGCATCTCAAACAGCAGTTTCGATACAGCAAGGTGAGCTGGGTCGCACCGGAAAATTTTCATATCACGATGCACTTTTTGGGAGAGGGAGACAACGAGACGATTGCAGAACTTCTCTTGCAGATGCGAACGTGTCATTTTCCCGAATCTTTTAAAACAGTTGTGCGCGGAGTGGACGCGTTTCCGTCCAAGAAGGATCCGAAAACAGTTTTAGCACAGGTCGAAATTCATCCATCTTTGTTTGGTGTGTACAAACGGATCGGAGATGTGATCGCGAGTCTTGGATTCGATATCGACGAACGTCCGTTTCGTCCGCACATTACGCTCGGACGCGTGCGTTCGCGCGCGGAAGTGCTGAAACCTGAGTTGATCGAGCTTGAGACGGAATTTCTGGCGGATCGCGTTGTGTTATTTAAAAGCGAATTGACAGCGCAAGGGAGCATTTACACCGAGCTTGAGGGTTTTGCGTTTAAATGAATAAATCTGATAGACTGAGTTTACAATTGAATAGGTATCAAGAGTGCAGCGAGGGATCGAGCCCCATGACCTGCCCGCAACCTGTCGTCGACAAGGTGCGACATCTCGCCCGTGAGGGAAAGATAATTCATAACCGCTTCTTTCCGATTGGGAGAAGCTTTTTGTTCTATGTCATTTATTCCATTTGTGTACACCGTAGAAAACGTAACAAAGGGTCATCCGGATCGCGTGTGCGATCGTATTGCAGACGCAATTCTTCATGCCTATGAAGCAGCGGATCCGTATTCGCGAGTTGCCATTGAGGTTTTTGGAACGAACGGTTTGCTGTTGATTGGAGGGGAAGTTTCCTCTTCCGCTTCGGTCGATGTATGGGAGATTGCCTATACGATTTTGCAAGAGATCGGCTATGAAAAACAGGTGAAGATTGAGGTACGAATTCATGGACAGTCGACACAAATCGCCGGCGCCGTGGATCGAGGCGGGGCGGGGGATCAGGGAATTATGTACGGGTATGCCTGCGATGAAACGTCGGAGTTTTTGCCGTTGGGTGTTGCGTTAAGTCGTCGTTTGGTCGCGCGATTGGAAGATGTGCGAGAGTTCGGCGAAATTTCTTGGTTGCGCCCGGATGGGAAGGTACAGGTGACCATTCGCGATCGCTTTGTCGACACCGTGCTCATGAGCGTTCAACATGATGAAAGCGTATTGTTGGAGGAATTGCAGGAGACGATAAAAGAAAAGATTATTGATCCTGTCATCCCGAGTAAGTGTCGGCGAATTGAGGAATCGCGAATCCTCGTGAATCCAGCAGGTCTCTGGACCGTCGGTGGTTTTGTCGCAGACACCGGACTCACGGGACGCAAACTCGCCTGTGATTCTTATGGCGGTATTCTTCCAAACGGTGGAGGATCAACGCACGGCAAAGATCTGACGAAAGTGGATTGTTCCGCCACACTTGCCGCACGCAAAGCGGCTGTTGAAATCGTAAAGTCGGGCAAGGCGCGGGAGTGTCTGGTGAGTGTTGCGTATGCGATCGGGATGGAGAAACCGCTCATGCTGGAGGCAGTGAACGAACGTCGCGAATCGATCGTACACTTGATCGATCCAAGTGGATTTTCGGTGAAAAATTTGCTTGACCATAAGAAAAAATTTCCTGAAATCATTATGTCGTAAGATGATGCTAACTCAGACCGCGGTCGCCATTTATAAATCAGGCCCATGTGGGCCTGATTTTCTTTTGCTCGTTTTACATTCACTATCACTTTTTCCCAACCGCGTTCCAGATCGCGGCGAAGACCCAGCCGATGACGTAGCCCCAGATCAATGCCATTACGACGCCGAGTAGGCCGTTTCCAAACGCAAACGACCCCACGGAGTAACCCGTGTTCATCATAAAATGCATCCCCGACCACCAACTCATCATGGACTGTCCCATGCCCGCACCCACGATGAGAACCCACAGCAGGTGCATGAGCCCGGATAACAGTCCGAGCGAAAGCCCTGCACGATTGCGATCAATCGTCATATTATTAGTCAGTTAAAGAGTTAAGGATAAATTCATCTTATCACATTGACAAAAGATTTTGTCATCGTGATAATACATTCGTATGCATCTCCGGTTTGTAAAACAAACAGCATCTTCCTCCTCACGCACGCGCGCGGGGATGGATTGAAGTGTGTACACAACGTACGCAAATCAAAACGACCCCGCGGTGGGGTCGTTTTTGCTTGGTCAAGGAGGTGTCTCATGAGTGTGGTGCTTGCAGGTGCGAGGCGGATCCGCGAGCAGGTCGTCGTGCCGATGCGAATCGTCGACTGGGTGTTCACGGATCTGGATGGCGAGGTTGTCATCTACGCCGATCAGTATGCGATCTTCGTCTTCGATCTCGTCCAGCGTCGTCTGCACAAGCTTGTCGGCGAGAGCTACAGTTTCAACGACATCACCGAGATTCGACGCCACGGAACGGACACCATCGCACGCGTCCGCCTCGACGTCGCATCTGATGTTGCCGCCGGCCTGACCAACGCGCAGGCGTCGCATGCCGCACTGACGCGACTCGTCGAACTCACCGCGATGCATCCCGCCACGCAGACGCGTGTGCGCCGATTGCTGCAGGCGTACAACTAGCTCGTCCCCACTCGGCCGCGCTTAGCGCGGTCTCGGACGGGTTTTTCTTTTCAAGCCTTTCACGCTAACATGACCTAAAATCTAACACCTATCACCTAAAACCTATTTAAACCTATGCAGTTTTCTGAAATCCAGCGTCTCATTCACGCAAACGCAGAGCGGTACGGCAAAAAACACGGTATTGAAATGACTCGTGAGTTTCTTTTGCTTAAGCTCATGGAAGAAACAGGTGAATTCGCAGAAGCACTGCTTGTTTGCGGCAAACAATGTCGAGCCGAAAAACAATTAGACGACCAGGAAGCACGAGAACAACTTGCGGCGGAACTTGCGGATATTTTCAATATTGTCGTGTTGCTTGCTCATGATCTTGATGTGGATTTGCTTGCCGCACTCGACAAAAAAATACTTGAGAAAGGTCGTGCTTATCTTGCACAGACAACGGAATAAAAAAGAGCCTACGTTCCCATGAGGGATTGCAGGCTAAGAGGAAGGATTTCGGCGAGATGTCGGAGCGTCGCGGGACGCTCGATACGGCGGCCGATCTCCTCGCGATAGCGCGCCACGCGGCGTGCGATTTCGTTTTTGGCGGCT
Organism: uncultured Gammaproteobacteria bacterium; assembly: GCA_964388785.1. Lineage (GTDB taxonomy): Bacteria > Patescibacteriota > Patescibacteriia > UBA9934 > GWF2-40-263 > VGKU01. The sequence goes on along the minus strand of CAYMBX010000005.1, from coordinate 18,897 downwards.
TCCCGAATTCCGCCATCGTTGAGCATACCGACCTGAAGCCGATTCACGCCCATGTCCGAAGGATGTCGGTAATCCGAGATCGGATTCGCATCCGGATCCGGACAACTGCCGTCAAGCAGCGCCATCAAGAGAGCGAAGTTTTCCACGTCCTTGTCGTAGGTCGTGAAGCCTCCCTCGCGCTCGCACATCACGCGGTTGCCCAGATCCGCGGTTGCGGCCACAAACGCGAGGTTGACCGGATGATCCGGTGGAAGGGCAAACACGGGGAAGGTCTCGAACTTGAGGTAAATGCTGTTCACACCGGCGACGAAGTCGTGCCAGAGCTGAGACAGAATCACCCCGAACTTTCCGCTGCCGCCACCCGGGCTGAACACCAGGATGTTGCGGCTGTCCGTTTCGATGCGCGGTGAATTCGCGAAGGGGTGGGGACGCGAGAGAATCTCCACGTCGGGGTATCCAGCGATGAACCCATGTTCCACGAATTCAACCCCGAGTTCGCTTTTCGCGCTTGCGAGGAAGCGGTCGAGATGTGCGCGGTCGACACGATTTGTTTCTTCGCGCACCATCGAGAGTACGCCATGATGCACGACCACCCCCGCGTCCGCGAGTTCGCGGATGATGCGGATCGTCTCGCGGTCGTAGAAGAGTTGGCTGTCGCCGCGGATGCGCGGGCGCAAGATGTCCCGCGCGCTCACGACCACGACGATCTCGAAGTGCTCGGTGAGCTCGCGCAGAAGGCGGAGTTTCACATGCGGATCGTAGCCGGGCAGTACGCGCGCGGCGTGCTGGTCGTCGTAGGGCTTGCCGCCGAACTCGATATACGTGCGGCCCCCCTTTGGGGCCAAGCGCATACGCCGAAGGATCTCTTCGACCTGCGCTTCCAAATAGCGTTCGTTGTCGAAGAGCATGACACACCTCCACACTCATCGTATGGGTTTTCTTCGTCGTTTGTCAATCAATCAAACAAAAAACTCGCGTGTTGCGAGTGAGATCAGAAGACGTCGGGCATGTGCTCGCGCACGCGGTCGAGCACCTGGCCGGGCGTGAGATGTGTCGTGTCGAGCTGGTACCCGATCAATTGCTTGAACGCTTGTTCGATCCTGAAGAGTTCGCTTCCGGGCTCGTTGACGCGACGGTCTTTCGCATCCTTGACGCCGCGCGCTTCGATGCGTCGCCGGCGTTCGTGTTCCTCGGCCGTGAGCAGGAAGGCGAAGTCGGGCTGCAGGATGTTGAGGCGGTGTAGGTTGATGACCCACGCGTCGACGCCGCGGGAGAGGTGATGTGCGAACACGGAGTAGATGTAGCGATCAGCAACAACGTGCGAGTGTTGGAGCTGCGCACGTGTTGCGCGATCCTTGTAGAGTGTCGAAAGCACGTAGGTGAAGAAGCTGATCTCTTGGTCGCCCTCTTCCACTCCTTTCTTGAGCGGATTGGTAGGGTTGGCAAACGGGATGTCTTCAAACCGTACGGCGCGAGACGTGCGATTGAGTTCTGCCACCAGATCGCGGACGAGCGTGGATTTTCCGACGCCGTCGATTCCTTCGACGACAATGAGCTTGTAGGGCGCGGTGTTGGTGTCCATCTGATCCTCCTGTTGGACGCCTTACTCTACGCAAATATTGATTGTGCGTCAAGAAAGGATACAAAAAATCCCGCTCACGAGTGAGTGGGACGAGTCGGCTCGAGCAGGGAGAGCCGGTAGAGGTTCGTGTCGCGTTTGACGAACCCGAATTTGTCGTAGAGATGGTTCGCGGCTGCACGGTGTGGCTCGCTGCCTAGGTCGATGCGTTCGACCTCCACCGCACGCGCGTACACAACGAGCCGCATCAGCAGTCCCTTGGCAATGCCTTGTCCGCGGTACGCTTCGTCCACGACCACGTCTTCGATCTGTCCGTTGACGTGGGAGACGGTGCGCATGATCGCGAGCAATGCCGTGCCAACGATGCGATCTTCTTTGTCCGTGTCGCGGGCGACCAGCAGGTAGTGCATGCTCGCGACCGTGCGTAGCGCTTCGAGCGTGAGCTTGCGGCCGTTGCCGGTGAGCTGTCGGATGAGTGCGGTGAGTTGTTCCCGATCGCACTCGGTGGGTTCGACCAAACGGCTGTACTGAATCATCTTCGCATCACCTCCAAAACTCCCTGAAGGTTTGAGACGACCGCGTGTGCGCTGTCCGCAATCGCGATGTTGTCGCTCCGCCGAATCTGGATGCGTCGCACATGCGGCGCGACCTGCGCGACTCGCGCGTGCTCCTTCGGATTGTCATCGACGAAGTACACACGGTCGTTCGGGGAGGTGTGTCGGCTCAGGACATCCGCTTTCTGTCCGGGCATCGAGGTGAAGTGCAAGTGCGCGAAGTAGCCGTGCGCACGACGCAGTCCCTCGACTTTCACACTCTGATAACCGGGATCTCCGAAGCTGAGCACGTGACGTTCGCAGTCCATCGCCTCGAGTGCATCGAGAAACGCCGCGGTATCCTCGTAGTTCGTCTCTCCGGCTTGCACACGCGCCACGAAGCGGCTCGAGAGTTCGCGAGTCCACGGGAGCTGCGTGTCCACGATCAGCTCGCGCAGATGCGCTTCGAGCGAGTACGTTCGCCCGCCTTCGTAGATGGACTCACCGATTTGTCGCACCACGGCCGGTTCCATCTTGAGCTGGGCGGCGACCTGCGTGATCCAGCCTTCCCAGACTTCAAAGACGTTGACGAGCGTGAGGTCGAGGTCGAGAAAAACGCGCATGGACTCCTCCAAAGGCTATTCTGCCGCAGAACTCCCACAGGCGAGAGCGATTTTCCTACAAAATGTGGATACATGGCAAGGGTTGCGATAAAATAGCGGAAACCGTGAGAACGTTATGTCCATAAAAATCCGACAACTCAAGGAAATATATAGTAAGTATGAACGGTGGTTGATTCCCGGCGCGTTGATTTTCGGGGTGATTGTGGACGTGCTGACCTTTAAAAGTATTGAGATTGAGACGGCGTTTTTGATTTTGGGGGGACATGTGGTGATTGCGGGAGCGTCGATTGCGCTTTTGAATGTGGCAAACAAAGAAGGTCAGTGGAGGACAAAGGCAGACATGATCGCGCCGCTCGCCCTGCAATTCTCCTTTGGCGCCCTTCTTTCCGCCTCGCTCATTTTCTATTGGTTCAGCGGCGCCTTTTCCGTGAGTTGGCCGATCCTTGGAATGATTGCATTGCTCATGACATCAAACGAAGTCCTTCGCCACTATTATCTCAAACCTGTCATTCAACTTTCGGTGTTTTCGTTCATTCTGTTTTCGCTTGGCACGCTTGTCCTGCCATTTCTTTTCAATTCGATTGACGTTGCGATGTTTGTGCTCGCCGGAATCGGGAGTCTTGTGCTTACCGCGCTCTTTGTTTGGATGCTTTCACGTTTGTCCTCGGAAGTGCGCCAGCTTCGTCGACAGATCGCAATCGGTGTGCTGAGCGTGTTCGCACTGATGAATGCGTTTTATTTTTTCAATCTCATTCCACCCATTCCGCTTTCGCTTCGTGATGCCGGCGTCTACCACGAAGTCCGTCGAACGGATATGCGTTATCTGTTGACGGAAGAAGAAAGCGACTGGATCGATCGTCTTCTGCCGGGCCAGACCATTCATCTCAAAAAAGGCGAGCGCGTGTTTGTTTTTACCTCTATTTTCGCTCCGGCCAAGCTCAATACGACGGTGTATCACCGATGGCAACACTTTGATGACAATCAAGGAAAGTGGATCGATCGCGATGTACTTTCGTTTGGGATGACCGGCGGACGAGATGAAGGCTATCGTGGGTTTTCCTCGAAATCGTCCGTGGCGGAAGGGAAGTGGCGGGTGAATGTGGAGACCGAGCGCGGGCAGGTGATTGGCCGCGTGGGGTTCACGATTGAATTTGTGGAATCATCTCCTCGTCTTGTTCCGACCAGTCGTTAAAGCGTATACTGAATTTATATGACCCAACCAACAAAAACGTCCGTGGCAAAAGATGTGTTCGCGTATTTGCTCACGTTTGTCATGCTCTATTTGGGGGCGATCGATCTGATCGCGCTTCTTTGGCAGATTGTGAGTGTGCAGTTTCCGGATCCCGCATCCTTCGGCTGGATAAATCCGTATGATTCGATGCGTAATTCCATCGCATCCCTCATTATTGTTTGGCCCGTGTTTTTGCTCATGGCGCGTTATTTGGCCAGTGATCTGAAGCGTTTTCCCGAAAAAACGGAGCTGTGGGTACGGCGTTGGCTCACGTACTTGACCATCTTTGTCGCGGCCATCACGATCATCATTGATTTGATCACACTCTTAAATTCGTTTTTGGGCGGAGAACTCACGACGCGCTTCGTGCTCAAGGTGCTTGTAGTGCTTCTGGTCGCGGTCGGAGTGCTTGGGTATGAATTTTGGGAGTTGAAGCGTAAGCCGCAGGAAGGGACGCAACAGATGCGTCTCATGGCGATCGGAAGCATGCTGTTGATTGTGTTGAGCATCATCGCAGGATTCTATTTTGTGGGAACGCCGAAAACGGCACGGCAACAGAAACTCGACAGCGAACGTGTGTCCGATCTTCAAAATCTCCAATCGCAAACGGTGAATTATTGGAATCAGAAGGATCAATTGCCAGCCGCGCTCAGCGACTTGAGTGATCCGCTGACCGGTTTTGAAGTGCCGCTTGATCCGGAAACCAATCAGCCTTACGAATACAAAAAAACAGGAGATCTCACGTTTGAATTGTGCGCGGTGTTTTCTGGCCCGACGCCGAAGTGGGAGCGGCAGCAGCAAAAACCGGAGTATATGCGTTACGACATGATGGGAAATTTGATGACAGACGATTGGATGCATGAGACCGGACGAACCTGTTTTGAACGCACGATCGATCCGCAGAGGCACAAGACACCAAAGCCGGTGTTGTAACAGGCAATAGGCGACAGTAAGAAATAGGCGGGGTCCCCAGACCTCGCCTTTGCGTATAAAAAAACAGACCGTTCAGGGTCTGTAGGAGAGGACGTTTCTAGACGTTCTCTTTGAGGATCTCCACTGCGCGGCGGACCTGTTCACGCCGGGCGAGCTCCAGACGGAGCACCGCACGGGTGGGCATCAGCAGTACACGCAGGTCGCTCGCGGCGAATGCCTTGCGAAGCATACTGATCGCGCTCTTGATCCGTTCTTCGACCGCTTCCGGTTTCAGAAATTCACGCTCCGCGATTTCCTTGATGGACTTCGCCTCCCGGTACTCCTCGTCGTGTCCTACGCCGAAGCGCGCGCGGATCAGCTTCTGTTTGTGTGGAGGGAGTCTGTTGATGATCTCCTCGATGGCGTCGAGTGCCCAGCCATCCCATGCCTGCGCAATGTGTTCGCGCAGGTCGCTGGAGTCAACGAGCCCTTCGACCAGCTCGTCGAGGACCTCTCGTTTCGATATGGGAGGTTTGTCCGACTTCGCGACGCTTCGAAGGTAGTCCAACCAGATCATGGAGGCGTCACGGACCGTCACCGATGGAGAGAACCCTTTTCCCACGATTCTCTCGATGAGCCGAAGGTATCCGATCCGTTCCTTGGCGACGCCCGGCATCATCAGCCGGTGTGCCATCTGGCATAAGGCTTCCAGTTGAGCGAGGATCGTGTCGACCCCAAGCTCCTTGGCGAGTATTTGCTCGTGGGACACCCTGTCCTGAGGATCCTCCTCCTCGCCGGTTTCTTCTGTGAGAAGCCTTGCGTACAGGACCAGCCGTTGACCGTACTCTTTCTTTTCTTTCAATCCTCCATCCTTTCCGGCTCTCTGCTGCGACCGGAGGATGAATTAAAGCGTTTTTTGCCTTTTTTGTCAATAAAAAACAGACCGGTTAAGGTCTGCTAGATGTAGGGCTTGAGAAGCTCCATGATCACGCCGAGCAGCGGGATCAGGATCGCGCCGACGATCGCTTCGCCGGCGATCAGGCCCGAGGCGAGGGGGCGTGCGAAGAGCGCAAAGCTCCCCTTGTTGTTTGCGAACGATTTCCAGATCGCCGAGATCACGCTGCCCACGGCAATCGCGAGCGTGAGCGCTGGTGGGAGGATGAGCGCGAACCCGAATGCGCTCGGGACGAGCAGCCACGGGAAGCGGGCGAGCTCGTTGCCATGCTCGTCGTGGACGAGCTTGCCGTGCTGGTCGCGTTTGCGCATCGCGAGCAAGAGCTCGAGGAAGATGCCGATCGCGATCGCGATGAGCGAGGCGGTGAGCGCACCGTAGGGAAGCGCTGCGGCTCCCTTTTCCATCACCATCGCGAGCGAGGCGATCTTGAGACCGGTCGGTGCGGAGAGCTGACCCGGTTCCGTTCCGATTCCGTACGTGCTTTCCATCAGGTTGAAGACGAGCGGCACGAGCAGAGCGCCGATCGGCAGCATGATGAGCTGCGCGAGAATGAGCGTCTTGAAACGTCCACCGATCCGACGGGCCACCCAGAAGCTGCCGACGGTCGCTTCCGAACTCGCTTGCGGATCCGCCGAGATGTGCGCAGCGTTGAGGTTCTGCTGGATGTGGCCGGGCCAGAGCCAGCCGAACAGGAACTGGGTCGCATTGGCCATGAGCGATACCGGTCCTTGGCCGGTGAGGCCGAGCACGCGCAGACCGGCGACGATGAGGATCGGTTGGATACCGACGGCGACAAGCACCTGCTGCCAGGGCATGTCGAACCACGCGTCCTGGAGCCAGAGCAGGGCGATCACACAGATCGTGATGCCGCCCCAAATCCACGAGCGCGGAACCGTCTCGTCGGCCTTGGTCTCCGGTTCGATGATCGACTCGGGATTGCGCCGCTTCTCGATCGCGTTGCGAATGAGCGGCACGACGACGCTTGTGAGCGCGGCCGCGACCATCATGGCGGTCGCCGGCCACATCATCCACTGCACGACGTACTTGAAGTGCGACGGGCTCGCGAGGTAGTCGGCGGCATGGCCACAACTTGCCTTGAGCACATCGGTCACCTCACCCTTGCCGATGAGCTCTCGGCACATGGCCCAGTTCTCGGACGAGGTGCCGTTGAGCGCGACGAACTGCGCGACTGTCTCGCCGAAGGTGTAGATGAACCACACCCCGACCAGTCCGGAGAGTCCGACTGCCAGCGGAACCAACATACCGATTCCGATTCCCGCCATCTCGAGGCTGAGCGCGATTCCTACCGACGCCTTGCCGACGATCGGCGTGATCACCCCCAGGCCGTCCTTGAGGAAGGCGAGGAAACCGGCGATTGCCGTGCTGTTCACGAGCACCTTGCGGCGCTTGATCGCCGTCTCGGTCGCAGATGCGTCCGAGAGCGTCTCTGCGACACTCATTACCGCTTGGCCGGAAGGCCACGGAAGCGTGGCGTCGTTGAGGATCATGCGACGCGGAAGCGCGCCCATGAACACACCGAGGTTGGCGCTCACCAGCAGCCAGATCGAGATCTGCCACCATTCGGGGTTGAACCCGATGTCGCGACCGAAAACGTTCTGGATGTAGAAGAATGCCGCGAGGATCACCACCATGAAGGCGACGCCGGAGACGACGTTCACCATCGTCTGGATGATGTTCAGTTGCACGGCCAGACGGCCGCCCCGCGCGGCTTGATGGCCGAGCAGAGCGGCGGCGAGGAACATGCCACCATAGGACAGGTCCACCCCCATCCCCAGCTTGAGTGTGATGTACGGGGCCGAGGCGGTGGCGATGGCGCAGATGACGGCTCCGAAGAGCAGCACGCGCCAATTGAGATCGCCTTCGCGGAGTTCTTGCTTCCAGTTCACGACGTCACCTCACATGCTTAACCCACCATTTGGGTGCAGCGAAAATAGCGGATATTCGCCGGTTAGTCAAGACAATCGCCCTGATTTTTGTTAAGATTGGTTCACACAAGATTTATGAACATTCGTATTTATACCGATGGTGGTGCGCGCGGGAATCCCGGCCCGGCGGCTTCGGCAGCCGTATTGAAGCGATTACAAGATGGCGAGGAGGGCGAAGTGATCGCAACCGCGTCGAAATATCTTGGCAAAAATACCAACAACCAAGCTGAGTACACAGCGATCGTTATCGGGCTAGAAAAAGCACGACAGCTTGGCGCAACTCGCGTAGAGATGTTTTTGGATTCCGAGCTCGCGACCAAACAACTCAACGGTCAATACAAAGTCAAAGACCAAGAAATCGCCAAGCGATTTTTGGAAGTCAAAAATTTGATCCAATCGTTCGATCGCGTGACGTTTACACATGTGCGTCGCGAAAAAAATAAGGAAGCCGATGCGATTGTGAATCAAGTTCTGGATGAACATTCCTGACGTTTGTGCTACAATATCGTCACTATGGCGCTGTTCGGTAAATCAAAAAAAGGCGGTGTGCTCGGCGTGGATATCGGGGCAAGCAGCATCAAAGTGGTCGAGCTTGTGAATGAAAAAGGACGGGCGCGCCTGATGACGTACGGCTATGCGGAGTTGCCGCCCTCAAGTGATGGAGGCACGCTGCTTGAACGACCGAAAGAAGCCGCGGCGCTGCTTGTCGAAGTCTGCAAAAAAGCGGGATGCATCGGCACAACCGCGATGGCTGCGCTTCCGATCTCGAACATTTTTTCCACAATTCTTTCGTTACCTGCGGCAAAAGAGCAGAAACAGTTGAAACCGGTGATTGATGCCGAAATCGAGAAACTTTCGCCATTACCACTCGCGGAAATGATTACGTACTCCACGTTTTTGGATGGAGAAGCGAAGAAGGGAGACAAAGGAGAACAAGGGAAGACAAAGGAAGACAAACAAAAGCATGTTCGTGTGCTCGTGACGGGTGCAGCGAAAACATTTGTCCAAAAATATATCGAGATTTTTCGTGATGCGAAACTTCAGCTCCAAGCGCTTGATACCGAAGCATTTGCGCTTATTCGATCGTTGGTCGGAAAAGATCGCGGCGCCATTATGGTGATTGATTTGGGATCAAAGCGAACAAACATGACGATTGTCGAAAAGGGCATTCCGTTTGTGACACGCAGTGTGAATATCGGCGGCGACTCAATTACGTCGCGTATTCAGGCGATGATGGGAGTTGGTCCTGAAGAAGCGGAACGAATGAAACGCGATTTCGGTTCGTTGGGACCGATGGATGATAGTGGTATCCCGCCGCTGCTTGAGCCTGTGTTGCAGCCGCTGCTCAATGAGATCAAGTACGCCTTTGAACTGTACGCCAACATGGAATTGACGGAACTGAAAAAGGTGGAGAAAATCGTGCTGACAGGAGGATCGGCGCATTTGCCGCGTGTCCCCGAATATTTGTCAGAAACGCTTAATTTGAATGTCTATCGGGGAAATCCATGGGCGCGCGTTGTCTATCCACAGGATCTTTCCGCCGTCCTTGAAGAGATCGGTCCCCGTATGAGCGTGGCGGTGGGGTTGGCGATGCGTGATTTTGAATAAAGAAACATATGAAGCAAAACAATCGTGGATTCAGTCTTTTGGAAATTCTTGTCGTCATTGCGGTGGTCGCCCTCGTGGGGATCTTTGCGGCCGTGGCGGTCAATTCAGCACGGTCAAAGCAACGGGACGCCACGCGCATTGCCAATGTCCGGCAACTCCAATCCGCCCTGGAGGATTATTTTAATGAGAATAACGCCTATCCCGAGGGGAATTTACTGCCGCTTGGAGATGCTGTTCAAAGCGCGTGTTTGAGCATTAGTGGATTCCGCGCGGATTGTTCTGCGGAGAGTGCGGTGTTTTTGCGCTATGTCCCCGGTACGTATACAGACGGACTGGATGGTCTTGTGACATGCGGTGATCCGGCACGCAATGCGTTTTGTTACACACAGCTCAATGAAGGAGATGATTACGTGATTCATTTTGAGCTGGAAAATGCGCTGGAGGCCGCTGGGTTGCAGGGTGGGGTGAATTGCGCAACGCAAGACGGAATGGAAGCGGGGGTGTGCGCAGAGTAGACGTTTGAAAAACTTGATGAGACACATGGTGAAGAATAGGCGGGGTCCCCAGACCCCGCCTTTATGATAAAATAGACCCCGCATGGGATCACTCCTCTCGATTATCATCGGACTTTGCGTTGGCAGCTTTTTAAACGCCGCCATTTTTCGGTTGCATGAAGGCGTAAGTGTTGTAAAGGGCCGATCATGTTGTCAACGTTGCGAAAAGCCGCTTCGTCCGGTCGATTTGATTCCTGTTTTGAGTTTTTTGATGCTTCGCGGTCGTTGCCGCAACTGCCGACAGTCCATTTCCTGGCAGTACCCGATTTTAGAGGCGGCTCTCGCCGTTCTATTTTGGTTGTTCTACATGAAACATGCGGCTGTCGGATATGAAGGGTTGTTGCTGGTTTTGCGAGATTGGATTTTTGTTTCGTTTCTCGCCTTGATTTTCGTCTACGATCTTCGATACATGATCATTCCGGATCAATTTTCCATTCCTGCAATGATTGTGGTGGTTTTGCTGAACTTATGGATCGGTGTTCCAAGCGCTCTTTCCATGTTGCTCGGAGCTATTTTTTTGGGAGGTTTTTTTTACACGCAGTTTGCTCTTTCAAAAGGGATATGGGTAGGAGGAGGTGATATTCGTCTGGGGGTGCTCATGGGCTGTCTGCTCGGATTGACACAAGGGCTTGTCGCGCTGTTTCTCGCGTATGTTGTCGGGGCGATCGTTGGGGTGATTCTCCTTCTTTCAAAACGCGCGAAGCGCAAATCCGCGCTTGCGTTTGGGACGTTTTTGTCTGCCGGCACGGTTTTCATGATGTTTTTCGAACAAGCACCTATTGATTGGTATCTTTCATTTTTCGTATGAACAAGTCGCAAGCTGCACAACGGATGACGCAGCTTCGGAAGCTGATTGAAACGCATCGATACGCGTACCATGTTTTGGATAAACAAACCATTTCAGACGCCGCATTGGATTCGCTCAAACATGAATTGTACACGTTGGAACAAGAGTATCCGGACCTGATCACACCGGATTCGCCCACACAGCGTGTCGGCGGCAAACCGCTTGAAAAGTTTCAGAAAGTGACGCATCAATTCCGCATGCTCTCTATGGAGGATGTGTTTTCACCCGAAGAGTTTCGCGCCTGGCATGAACGGGTCGAAAAACGAGCCGAAAAATCCGTGGAGTATTTTTGCATGCCCAAACTCGATGGGCTCGCCGTTTCGCTTGTGTATGAAAACGGATATTTGGTCACTGCTGCCACGCGCGGGGATGGAATGGTCGGCGAGGATGTGACGCAGAACGTAAAAACAATTGAATCGGTTCCGCTTCATCTTGAGCGATCGGGAAAGATGGTTTCAAAACGTGTGGAAGTTCGCGGGGAGATTTATTTCCCGTTGAGGGAATTTGAAGATCTGAATAAAAAACTTGTTCAAAGTGGAGAAAGTGCGCTTGCGAATCCGAGAAACGCAGCCGCCGGGTCGATCCGCCAGCTCGATCCTTCTATTGCCGCGGCGAGGCCGCTTGCGTTTGTGGCGTGGGATTTGTACGGAGATTTTGGCCAAAAGACAATGGAAGAAGAGTGGAAGCTGATGGAAGAGTTGGGATTCAAGAGCGTCCCGGAATCGAAAAGGTGTTTCACCATTGATCAGGTTGAGATTCAGTGGAAGTCACTGCAATCCCGACGTGAAAAACTAAATTATTGGATCGATGGAATGGTCGTACGGGTCAACGACAATGCGTTGTATGAGCGATTGGGTATTGTCGGAAAAACTCCTCGCGGAATTGTGGCCTGGAAATTTCCCGCAGAGGAAGCAACGACTGTGATCAAACGAATCGAGTGGTTCGTAGGTCGGACCGGCGCACTGACACCGGTTGCGCTTGTGGAGCCTACATGGGTCGGAGGAACGACCGTCCAGCACGCCTCGCTTCACAATTTGGATGAGATTGAACGGTTGGATGTGCGTGAGGGCGATTCGGTTATTCTCTACAAAGCCGGAGATATCATTCCGAAGATCAAATCCGTTTTAAAAGAACTACGTCCGAAATCAACCAAAAAAATTCATCCACCCTCTTCTTGCCCCGTCTGCGGTTCCTCCATTGAACGTCGTGCGGGCGAAGTGGCAATCAGTTGCAAGAATCGCAGGTGTTTTTCGCAGGAACGAGAATTGATTCTTCATGCCGCACGCGCATTTGGCATTGATGGACTTGGCCCGCAAACGATCGCGACGCTTCTCGAACAAAAATTGATTCAACGTCCGCCGGATTTGTTTGATTTGACTTCCTCTGACCTGCGTGGACTTGAGGGGTTCGCCGAAATTTCATCGCAAAAATTGGTTGAGGAAATTCAACGACATAAACGGATCACCCTTGCGGATTTTCTTGTCGCGCTCGGTATCCGAAATGTGGGCGAACAGACCGCTCTTGATCTTGCCAACCATTTCGGATCATTGTCGGGGATTCAGCAAGCGACATTTGAACAGCTGCGAGAAGTGGAGGGAATCGGAGATGTGGTGGCTCAAAGTGTCAGAGAGTTTTTTGAAGAAGAACACAATCAAGCCGTGCTTGAAGGCTATGAGAGAGTTGGAATTCAGATTCTCGACCAACCACGACATCGAACAAAAACAGTGTTCAAAGGAAAAACTTTTGTTTTGACCGGAACCCTGGAGACATTGACGCGCGAAGAGGCAAAAGAACGCGTGCGAAACGCGGGAGGGAAGGTGGCGAGTTCCGTCAGTCAAAAGACTGATTTTGTCGTGGTCGGCGCGGAACCGGGATCGAAATACGATGAGGCAAAGAAACTGGGGGTGAAGATCTTGTCCGAGTCCGAGTTTTTGGCTATGCTTCAGAAGTCCTGATGATGTAGATGTTAACAAACGTTTGGTGGGCGATATGGCTCTGTCCGCGGGCTCTCGACAGAGCGATATGATCCCATTTCTCACTCTTCACACCCCTCTCTATGGACATCAAACACATTGCGCGGCTGGCGCGACTTCACGTAAGTGAAACGGAAGCAAAAACATACGAGTCGCAGCTCGGATCGATTTTGGAATACGTCGACAAGCTTCAGGAATTGAATACGGATCAGGTGCCCGAACTCCAACACGCAATTGATGTCACAAACGTGTTTCGTGAGGATATTCCGGAAGGGTGCGATCCGAACGTCCGCGAGCGTGCGCTCGAAAATTTTTCAAATCGAAAAGAGTATCTTCTTCAAGTTCCAGGCGTATTCCTATCCGTGAATGAGTGAGTGTAGAGACCAAGCCTTTCGCTTGGTCTCTGCCGAGCGAACGAACGGAATATGAATGAAATTCATATGAACGAAACCATTGTTGAATTGAGTAAAAAGCTCGCGACGGGTGATTTAACGAGCGAACAGCTGATCAATCAGTCTTTGAAGAGGATTGAAGAGCAGAACAACGACCTGAATGCATTGCTGGCTGTTTCGGATCGTGCGCGCGAGGATGCACGCGAGATTGACATGAGGCGTGTAAACGGGGAGGAGCTCGGACCGCTTGCCGGCATTCCGGTTGTGCTTAAAGACAATATTTTAGTCCAGGGATGGGAGAATACATCCGGTTCGCAAATACTGGAGGGACATAAGAGTGCCTATAATGCGACCGTTGTTGAACGGCTGAAGCAGGCCGGCGCCGTGCTCATCGGACGTGCAAACATGGATGAGTTTGCGATGGGTTCTTCGACGGAGAACTCGCATTTTGGTCCGACGAAAAATCCATGGGATCTCTCACGTGTTCCGGGGGGTTCTAGTGGTGGATCCGCGGCGTCAGTGGCTGCTGGTTTTGCACCGATTGCGCTTGGATCAGACACGGGCGGCTCCATCCGTCAACCGTCTTCTCTGTGCGGGACAGTCGGCCTCAAACCCACATACGGACGTGTTTCTCGTTACGGGCTTATGGCTATGGCATCGTCTTTGGATCAGATCGGCCCGATCACGCGAACGGTCGAAGACGCCGCTCTGGTGATGCAAGTTTTGGAAGGGAAGGATCCGAAAGATGCAACCTCGGTTGAGCTGACGGAAACGACCGTTCCCGAGCTTGTGGCCGATTCGCTTGAAGGAATGACGTTGGGGATTCCGGACGAATATTTCCTTGAAGGCATGGACGAGAATGTCAAAACGCTTGTGATGGATGCAATTGCGGAATTGGAAAAAGGCGGTGCGCGCACTGAGCGCATTTCTATGCCGCACGCGCCTTATGCGCTCGCGGCGTATTATGTGTTAATGCCGTGCGAAGCCAGTTCGAACCTCGGTCGTTTCGACGGCTTGCGTTACGGATATCATTCGAGTGGGAGCAATTTGCTTGAAACGTATGAACGAAGCCGGGGGGAGGGGTTCGGACCGGAAGTAAAACGTCGTATCGTGCTTGGTTCTTATGCGCTGTCAGCCGGATATTATGATGCGTATTACCGCAAAGCGCTCAAGGTACGCACACTCATCAAAAAAGATTTCGATGAAGCGTTTAAACGCGTGGATGCTATTGTGACTCCGACGAGCCCATCGGTGGCATGGAAAATCGGAGAAAAGTTCGGAGATCCACTTACCATGTATCTTTCCGATATTTACACGATCACGGCAAACCTCGCGACGGTTCCGGCGATGTCGATTCCGTGCGGGTTTTCCCAAGGGTTGCCTGTGGGATTACAGTTGATGGGCAAACCGTTTGATGAACACACACTCTATCGGATCGGAATGAACTATCAGGCAAAAACGGATTGGCATACAAGAACACCCGTATGATCCCTTACGTTCAAATCACAACGTTTTATGTAGGCCCCATCCCGATTCAGGTGTGGGGTTTTCTGGTTGCGCTTGGGATTTTGGCAGGTGCGTGGGCTTCGGCAAAAATGGCTGAACGCCGTGGCCTTGATACGAAACTCATGTGGGATCTCGCATTTTGGACGATTGTCGGCGCGTTTATTTTTGGCCGGCTATTTCATCTCTTGTATGAACCAATGTTTTATCTTCAGCAACCACTGGAGATCGTGAAAATTTGGCACGGTGGTATGTCTGTCATGGGCGGATTTTTCGGAGCCGTGCTTTTTGCTGTGATTTTTTTACAAAAAAAACAGGTCGATGTGCATGCCTATGCGGATACGGCTATGTTTGGGTTACCGCTTGGACTGTTCATTGGGCGTATCGGGTGTTTTTTGATTCATGACCACCCCGGCACGCTGACGGATTTCGCTTTGGGCGTGCGATATCCGGATGGGGTGCGTCACGATCATGGACTGTATTTATCGATCAACGGACTTTTGCTGTTTCTTGTCTTTCTCTGGCTTGCGAAAAAGAACGCGCGGACAGGAACGTATCTGATTGTTTTTTTGATTTGGTACGGCATCGTGCGCTTCTTGCTTGATTTTCTGCGCGCAACCGACGGACCCATCGTGGATGCTCGCTATCTTTCCCTCACCCCCGCGCAATATTTTTCATTGGTGATGGTCGGTGTAGGATTGTGGTTGTGGGGGAGGAGGTCAGAAAAATGAGAAACATTCATCCTGACACGGCCACATAACTCATTCGAGAGCCCGCAGAATGAGTTATGTGGCCCACAAAACGTTTGCGTACCACTACTACTTTTATAAAGTTGTCGAAGGAAAATTGACAAAGTTATCTGTGTAAACGTACCGTAAAAAGGTCGTTTTTTGATTTATACACAAAACCGTCCATAAAACTTCGTTGATATGAAAAAAGCCCCTAAACTTTCTGACAGGACGCTTGAAGCGATCGATCTTAAACCCAAAGATTTCCGCGTCTACCTTACGCTCATCAAACTCGGTACAGCCCCGTTGAGAAAGATTGCCGAGCAAGCGGGCCTGAATCGCGGAACAACGTATGACACGCTTAAGCGTCTTCTCAATCTTGGCCTTGTCAGTTTCGTGGATGCGAAAACGCATCGATTCTTTACGGCGGAAGACCCCAAGAAACTGACGGGTGTTGCCACGCGCAGAGAAGTGGCAGTTGCGGAAGCGCGGGAGGAGCTTGCGAACGCCATTCCCGAGCTGCAAGAGCTTATGGGGTGGAGCACGCATCGGCCATCGGTGCGATACTACGAGGGCGAAGTGGGCGTGCGCGACATCCTCGAGGATGTCCTGGAGACGTGCGCCCACGCGTCCGACAAAATGTATCGTGTCTATTCTTCCGCAGCGATTCGCGATTTGATTCTTCACGCCTGGCCCGCCTATACGAAAACGCGCATTCGAAAAAAAATTCGCGTGAAGGCGATCGCGGTGGGCGAGGGAGGACGAACGGCGGGATTGGATGATCGGCGATGGCTCTCACGAGCGGAACAAGCGCCAACATATATTTTCATCTATCCCGGTAAAACAGCCTATGTGTCCGTCGATACGAAACGTCAGCTGTTCGGAGTCATCATTGATGATGAGCCAATTGCCTTGACGCAAAGGATGATCTTTGATAGCCTCTGGACCCATTTAGAAGAATAAAAATCCAGATCGCGAGAGATCGCACGTTGTTTGTGAGGGTCACGACGTGCGCCGCTCGCGATCTGTATGAGATGAGTAGAGGGGTGCAGGATGCAGTACGGTTCCGTGGTAGCTATGTTCTGTGGTCCGCACGAAAAGGGGAAAGTCTCCTATCGGCGGATCGATGCGGCCATCGCGGCTGCGCGCGAATTCGGTGTTCCGCTCCTCATTGCCGGTGACGGCAACAGAGGACTGGACGTGCAAGAGTTCGCCGTCCGTGCCGCACAATGCGGGGTCGAGGCGGTCATCCCGCTCTACGACGCACAGGCCACTACGCTTGCGGACGCAAGGCTCGTGAGTGTGTTTCTAAGCCGGCAGACCGGATATACGTTGGTGGACACGATCCACCTCGTGACGGACTACTGGCACATGCCGCGCGCGATGGCGATGCTCGGCACTCTCATGCTCGAGCAAATGCCGGACCGTCGCCTCACGATCACCTGTGTCAACGTGGAGACGCCCCAGCCCTCCAAGGAGGTGCTGGAGAGGGAGAAGAAGGGGATCGAGGACTTCATCATGGGCCGGTACGGCAGGGACGTTCCCATCGTCCAGCTCGGAAAGCCCGCTCACCCGGCCTCGGTCACATTCGCCTACCCGGGCGTCAGCGAGACGTAAAAGCGCCAGATCAACACTCGATCCAGCGCTCTTTTTTATTTCTTCATTAAAATTCGGAGTAAAGCAATTTTTTTGTTTTTGATCAGCGAAAGCATGTCCTGTCGGAGGGAACAGTGGCGACAGTCCGCTGGCCCGTAGACAGGACCTGCTTTCGCTGTCCGAGTAGTGAACTCTAAAAAAACTTACTCAAAAATCCAGGTTTCTTTTTTTGCGGTGGAATGGGTGCTCGAGGCTGCGGGGTTGCAGATCCAATTGAACGTGCAAATACGACGATTCTCTGCATCTCCCGTTCAACCAGTGCCCCCTCGTATTCACCGGAATGAGCATGTGAACCTTCATAGCTCGCGGCTTTCTGGTCTACATGCAGATTGACTTGCATCGCCCCTCCGTCAAGGTCTTCAACATACGCATGATAGCGAGGAAAATCCGCGCCGGAGACTCGTTTGACAAAACTGATTTGACCATCACGTTTTTTTTGTTCCCCGTATCCCAACCGTCGCATAATGTTGCGCGCGTGGTCGCCAAGCGGCCCGGGAATTGTCTGTTTCATACTGAACCATCCTACCACATCTTGTTGTTCGGGTGAGGTTACATTTCCCAACTTCCATCCCGACAGACACGAATACGTTCAGTCGAGTGCTCGCAGACTGAACGTATTTGTGTCCATCAAACGTGAGTCATGGCAGGATACAGATAGATAGGCAACTACCCGAACAATAAGTCAATCAGATTTTTTGGAACTCGCTTTGTCCATTGCTTGCGCGGAAGCAATTGCGTACCGGCAGCGCGCGGATCATGGCCATTGATGATATGTGTCATGCGTTCCATTTCCAACATCACTCTTCCGCCCCCATAGGCCCACGCCTGGTCATGGTTTCCTCTGTGTTCGATGGGATCGAGCGCGTCAAAATGTAAATCGATTTCCACGCTTCCGTTTGGATATTCGATCGTATAGGCATGGAATCGTGGAAATTTTGGATCATTGAGTTGTCGATGATAACATGGGCGCCCGTCCTGGCCGCAGTGGTATTGGTACCCAACTTGTTTCATCACGGCCGGAGCTCCACCCGGGAACGGGCCGGCGAATGTTCTTTTCATAACCGCACGATCGGCTTCCATTTCCACGGCCGTCCATTGCCGTTTTTCTTGACCGTCTTCTTTTCACGAATGTGTGTCGGCACGAAATGGAGATTTGGACGGTTGACGGTTGGAAGCGATTCTTTCTTGACTAAATGGTCGATGAGCTGACGAAATTCATCTCGGACCCGCGTGCCTTGGTAGGCCATCGGATCTCGATGATTACTTTTGTGGTTTAAGGAGTATTGATCCAAATGGACAGAGAGTTCGTAGTGGTCATCAAACGGTTTGATCAGCACGTGGAAACGGGGAAATTTAAACGGGGCATCCCCGAGGTTTTTATGAAAACACAACTGGCCGTTATCAATGCAATGCCATGCATACCCGGCCTCGTACAGGCGGTTATAATGTCTTTTTGAAAATGGTCCTCGGATTTTGCACCGCATATACATATATGACGGTTGGGAACCAAGGATGTGCGTCTCTTTTTAATGTGCGCGTGGCTGCGTTGTTCTGTCAAGTGGATTATCTTGTCGTCTGAAACATTTTTGTATACAATTCCCGCGGTTGATTTGGAGAGGTCGCATAGAGGCCTAGTGCGCTTGCTTGGAAAGCAAGTATACCGCAAGGTATCGAGGGTTCGAATCCCTCCCTCTCCGCCAAAAGTCCTGACATCTGTCAGGACTTTTTGTAAACAAAAAACCGAACGGTTCAATTTGTTCGGTTAGGGGGTGAGCGGAGAGGCTTCATGGACACGACCGCGATGGTTGGTCGTTTTCGCGTTTCGCAGTCGCTCGTCGGCCGCTTCGAACAGTCGTT
>CAYMBX010000004.1:0-43941 GCA_964388785.1 uncultured Gammaproteobacteria bacterium | reverse complement strand
TGGCTTGTGCGCTACGTACGAGAAGCAAAAGAGGAGCTCCGTAAAGTCACCTGGCCGTCGAAACAGGAGACAACAAGATACACCCTGATCATCGTAGCTCTTTCTCTCCTTGTCGCCGCATTTTTTGGCGGCCTTGATTGGGCATTAAACCTCGGTCTGGAAACACTCGTCGAATTAACCGCTTAATTCATAGTCCTTTCTTTATGGCAAAGCAGACCGCTAATTTAGGCCGACGCTGGTACGCGATCCATACCTATTCCGGGTATGAAGAAAACGTCGCGGAAAATTTGCACCAGCGTATTGAAACCATGGACATGGAAGACAAAATCTTCAATGTGTTGGTTCCGAAAGAAAAGAAGATCAAAATCAAAAACGGCAAGCGCCGCACGATTGAAGAAAAAATCTTCCCCGGTTATGTGCTGGTGGAAATGATTGTGACCGATGATTCATGGTACGTAGTGCGCAATACCCCAAACGTGACTGGCTTTATTGGAACAGGAACAACCCCAACCCCCATTGCGAAAGAAGAAATGGATTCCCTCCAAAAACGCATGGGAGTTTCCGAGCCCGAATATACACTCGATGTAGAAAAAGGCTCTCCCGTGTCGATTACAGACGGTCCCTTTAAGGGTCAAGAAGGAAAGGTCGCGGAAATCGACGAAGAACGAGGGAAAATCAAGGTTCTTGTTTCCTTATTCGGTCGAGAAACACCCGTGGAACTCGATTTCTTGCAAGTCAAGAAGATTTAAGCTATTATCCTGCCACTAAAAACTAACGTCTGGTTGCCCGCATATTCGGGAATCCAGTGAAAAAATGATATGGCAAAAAAACTCAAAACACAGATCAAACTGCAAATTCCAGGAGGCGCAGCGACCCCGGCCCCACCTGTCGGTCCGGCACTTGGTCAGCACGGATTGCCGATCGGAGATTTTGTAAAACAATTCAATGATGCGAGCAACGACCGCCGAGGGGAAACAGTGCCGGTCATCATCAATGTCTATGAAGATCGCTCGTTCGACTTCATCATGAAGACCGCTCCCGCCTCTGACATGATCAAAAAAGCGGCAGGTATCCAGAAAGGCTCGGGAAAACCTCTGACGGAAAAAGTTGGTTCCATCACAAAAGCGCAGTTGCGCGAAATTGCCGAAAAGAAGCTGCCGGATCTCAATACAAATGATGTGGAACAAGCCATGAAGATTGTGGCGGGAACGGCGCGGCAGATGGGAGTGGAAATTAAATAAACTTCTAGATCACGGTATGGGTCACGCCTTCGGGCCAGCGGACTATCGCCGCTGTTCCCTACGGCGCGACCCATACCGTGACCATTGAGACTTAATTCTTTCTGTGGGAGCCCGCCGTTGAAGGAGAACGAAAGGGCGTTTGAACCACAACACACTATGTCCAGCAAACGATTCGAGGAGGCAAAAAAACTGGTTGATAAATCAAAAATTTATTCGATCGAAGAAGCCATCGCGCTTGTGAAAAAAACCGCAACTGCGAAGTACGATGAGGCGATCGAGTTGCATATCCGCCTCGGTATTGATCCGTCCAAATCGGACCAACAAGTGCGCGGAACCATCGCCCTTCCTCACGGTGTTGGAAAATCGAAGCGCGTCGCCGCGTTCGTAGAAGCCGCAAAGGAAGACGAAGCGAAACAGGCGGGAGCCGACATTATCGGCGGCGAAGAATTAATTGAAAAAATAGGGCAAAAAGGCCAAATCGACTTCGATGTAGCGGTTGCAACACCGTCCATGATGCCCAAACTCGCGAAACTCGCGAAACTGCTCGGTCCGCGCGGTCTGATGCCAAACCCGAAAACGGATACGGTCGGACCAAACGTCGCAAAGATGGTGAGCGAACAAAAAGCAGGAAAGCAAAGCTTTAAAAATGACGCCACCGGCAATATCCACCAAATTTTCGGTCGTGCATCGTTTGCAGAGGAACAGCTCAAAGAAAACCTGAAGGCGCTGCTTGATGCGATCAAGCGGCTCAAACCGTCCGCTGCAAAAGGAATTTACCTCAAGAGCGTGACGATCACCTCAACGGTCGGACCCGGAATCAAAGTCGAATCGAATTAGTGTATAGTAAAAGGCGGGGTTTGGCCCCGCCTTTTGAAATGTATGTCCGTGCTCACAAAAAAAGAAATCCTCTCTGCGCTTGAAACAGGAGAAATCGGGTTCACGCCGGAGATAGATAAATTCCAGCTCCAACCCCACGCGGTCGATTTGCGACTCGGCTACAAATTTTTGATTCCACGTAACTGGACGGTTGACGAAAAAGGTCGTCGCGCCATTAAGGTGGCGATCGATGATGTGGACGCGCACCGAGAACAGTTTGATGAGGTACAACTTCAACCTGGACAATATTTCGATCTGCTTCCGAATGAATTTGTCATTGCCACTTCATTGGAACGCATTGAGATCCATGCGATGAATCTCATGGCGATTCTGTTTCCACGCACGTCCACCAACCGTCGCGGAATCGATCTTTCACTCTCTGGAATTATTGATACAGGTTACAAAGGTCATCTCATCTTTCCGATGAAAAATGAAGCGGGCGACCAGGTAGTACGTGTGTATCCGGGTGAGCGTGTCTGCCAGGTGATTTTTCAGGAGCTGCATCAAGCACTCACCCCGGAGGAGGCCAATTTGCACGGTGTTTCAACAGCAAAATACACGGACACCGGTTCACCGAATTTTCAGCTCGATAAAGATGAAGAACGACAGCTTCTCATCGAAGGAAAACTGGAAGAATTGAAAAAACGATACGAAATTTAGGCCTTTTTGAAAAATCACGGTTGACAAAACCGTGATTTTTTGCTATTTTAAGCGGTCTTTGGCAAGTCGCCAAAGCAGTTCTTCAACCAACCTCACTCGGCAATACCACCTAGGCAACCGACTGGAGAAGCACTAATGGTCGCAACGGCAGCACACGTGGCCCCGGTCCGGCGGTTCCCCATCGAAGTTCGAGCTCTGAGCTCCTACGACGACATTCGCGCCAAGCGCGAAGAGTTCCAGGTGAAGGTAGCCGACGGGTCGGTCACGACCATCGACCTCATCTGGCACATCCTCACGATCGACGACATCGACATGCCTCAGTCGCTCGGGATGGACTGGATCCGCAACAACCCCACCGAGTTCGCCGGCATCGTCGGCAACGTCGATGCGTTCCTCGAGGAAGTGCTCCGGCTCGCCGAGCTCGATCTCGAGAGCGACGACACCGAAGTCAAGGCGTGGGACGGTCTGCATGGCCTGCGCTACTGGTTCCTGAGGAGCTTCATCGGCTCCAAGGACCTCATGGCGCTCCTGTCGCCTGCGTGGCGCGTCCGCTACGTCCGCGACATCTACCCGCGGATCGGCGCGCACACCATGAGCTGGATCTCGACGGCGGTACTCAGCGGGATCACCCGCGACACGATCGCGACCGCGATCCTCCAGCGGCTCCGGCGCGTCGAGATCAACAAAGGGGTCGTGAACGACGTCGAGGACTTCCTCAGGTACGGTGGCGGTCACGACCTGCACGCCGCGCCAATCCACGCCGCGCTCTGGCGCCTCGAGCTCAGCCGCGACGGGATGCAGATTCTCCGGCCGCAGATCGAGACGGACCCCTCCGCGGGCTTCCCCGAGATCGAACGGCGTCTGCACGTAGGCGTCAAGCCTCGCGAGGACCGCATCCTCGGCGGATTCCCGGAGATCCCGCCGTGGTTCGCTCTCAGCAACACCGAGCTCGCCGAGGCGCTCCGGATCTGCGCGACCAAGGCACCGGCCCAGACGCTCCAGATCCTGCGCGATGAGCGCGTCCGCCCGCGCCTGCAACCGGCGGACGAGGACGCGATCGTCACCATGGCCACCCAGCGCATGGATACGATCATGGGCGTGAGCCTCGAGACGCTCGAGGGCCTTCTCGACCTCACGGACCGCGAGGCGCTGGCCCGCCAGCTCAAGCCGGTGCAGGAACACTACCTCCACGCTCCGACGGCGCAGTTTCTCTTCCGGATCATCTGCGAACTCTCGCCGTACGAGGCGCGCAGACGGTTCTGGCAGGAGGTGATCGTGCCGGTGCTGAAGCCCGCCTCGGCCGCGGCGGTCTACAAGGCCTGGCGGCAGATGCAGCTCGAGGAGGACGACGTCGAGTCCGAGCTGCGCAGCCGACTCGACGAGGAGGGCTACATCCTGAGCACGATCCGCAGGGGATCGCACCAGGGCAAGGTGCAGTGGTTTGTGGACGTGCGCGGCACGCGCTACGTCCAGGATCGCTACGAGCACCGCTACTTCCCCACCGAGGGCGACCTCGTCCTCTTCAAGCCCACTTCCGGGCATCGCCTCACCCCCACGGTCATGGCCGTCACCTTCATCCCCGTGATGAAAGACGTCCGCTGATCGTGGGTCTTTTTGTTTCTACAGTTGACGCAATACATTTTTAATCATGCGCTCAGCCTGATCATCGATCTGAGGGGCAATCTCAAAAATCAACGCTCCGTTTTTAAAAAATCGTAATTGCTTGTTTTGCATTCGAATCTCCACGTCTGCTTGATCTGCATTCTCAACGACAGAACATCCCAATTCCAGCACAGGAGCCGACCACAGATCATCCTCAACAAATACAGAACGAACGTGTGTCTTTAGCGTCTGCGCGTATACGCGATCGCGCTGAAACTCTTCGTATGCATTCTCAACCAAATAGACGTCCCGCACCCTGTTTTCACTCATCACCTTCCAACACGGCTCACAACACCACCAGTGTCCGTACAGATAGACATCGCACTCTTTCGTGTCGATTCCCTGCTCTTTTGCCGCTTGCATGAGCATCGGCTCCGCGTGCCCAGGCGCGTCATGGAATTGACAGAGTTCGTATCCTGTTCCGCTCGGACATTCCAACACCACACGCGGGCATACATGCACAAAACCTTTTCCACGGTTATATCCGTTCCCTGCCTTTGCTACCACATGACCATCCCGCACGAGCACCGCTCCAACCGGAAAAAGCCTATCTCCGGCACACTGCTCCCGTGCATGTGCGGCTTCTTGCATACACTCGTCATCCGCAGGAACAAATTTGAACGTTTTTCCTTGAGGAAGATACGGATAGTGGATGTCGGGCATATCACAAATCGTGTGTTATAAGCTATACTGGTGGCTAGTATGACCAATCCTCCACAAGATGTCGAGCAACAATTACAACATGTCGGAGAGCGACTTGCGCTTCTTCTTGCCGCCTCAAACCTTCCGGACGACATCAAAGACGCCTGGGCCGCGCTCATTCCCGAAATGTCACTTGAACAATTGGACCGTTTGGCGACGATTCTCTCTCAATCAATCAGCGATACGGCTGACGCAGAGTTTCGCGCATTCGCCACAGCACTCGAACACGCAAAAGAGGAACAATCCATGCGCACGAAAGAAGCGGAGGCAAAAGCCATGCGCGATTTGGATGAAATCGAGTCCATGCTTAAAGATGCGTAAGCTATGCCGGTTGACCAGATTGCAAAAATTCTCCGAGAAAGTCCTCTGGATCGGGAAACGAAACTGTTTGCGATCGATTTGATCACACTCACGGAGGATCAGACGTTCATTCAACGGGTGATGGATCTGATTCTCGAATGGAAAAAAACCGACATGGAAACCGTTGAAGCGCTTCAACAGGGGTTGTTCGAATTGGCAGAAATGTACCGGACGAATGTCGAGACACTCGATCAAAAACAAACACGCGCGACTCTTGATATTGCGGACCAGATCAAATCTGCCCAACAAATCCAAAAAATTCGACAAAAACTGATCAACGCCGTATGACCTCCCCATCAGAATCCACATCTACCCCTGCAGAGACACCGCTTGTTCCGTCAGAAGAGAACTCCTCGGAGCAATCGGCCGAACAGACACCCGAGTCTAAACCGAAATCGTCAATGACGGACCGATTTCGTTCGCTTGCAGATGGATTTAAAGAACGTGCGGATAAATTTATTCGTGAACATTTCAAGGGGGAGCACGTGGAAGGACAGCCGACGGAAATGAACAAAACAGAAATCGCCAAAGCGGTCGGAGTTGGAATGATCGGAGCGGCTGCGAGCTTGGGAGGCATCAAATCGTTCGCGGATCTTCCACGCTGGTTTGCCCAAAAGTATTACACAAAACAGGAGCAGCAGCGCATTAAACAGTCGATTGATACAGCGGTGCGTCCGGATCGTGAACACGCAACGCTCAAACTTGATTCCGGCGAAGATCCCGGTTGGGAAATCGTGGAAGAATTTGAGGATGGGAAAATACGCGTTGCCAAAACAATCGAAGGGCAAGGCCGTGTGGCAAAAATCGTCGAGGCAAGTCAACTTGAAAAAGAACGACCGCCCTCGCCGGTCGAAATCAAAAAACGACGTATTGAACGAGCGGTGAGAGAATCAAAATACTTGTCCGCCGAAAAGAAACAAGAGTTGTTGCAAAAACTCCAGGATACGGTAGAAACATATGACAACGAACTTCAAACATACGAAAAACGTCGCAACGAAGAGATCGCAAAATTGCTCGATGAAGCCATTCAGACGCGCGTTAAGGGAACAACAGCCCTAAAAGAAACACTGAACACCGCCATGATTGCGACCGGATTGAACGTCTTGCGCGGAGCCGCGTATGGAGCCGTGGCCCTTTACGAACGCGCGGTTAAAGTGAAGCAGGAAATGGCCAAAGGCGAACGAACAGAAGGGTTTGCCAAAGAACTTGTCGTGAAAGGATTTGGTGAAACATGGGACGACCTTCGATTCAAAACGGGAGACACCAAAACAAAAAAGGCGTTAAATTTTGCCAAAGCGCTCGGAACGGTGGCACGCTTTGCCGGATTCACCGGTCTTGCGGTTGGGGAGATGTCGGGAACGGGAGGACCTTCGGCTGCGATCGATAAGGCGCTCGCCGCGTTTGAGCAAAAAGGGGTCGCCGGCGCAGCGGCCGATAACGTGAGTGCACATTTTGAACGGCTTGGAAACATCGCCACGCTTGGATTATTAAAGGAGGACGCGCCGTCACCGGACGTAACGGCGACAAGCGAAACAACGCAAGCGGAATCGCAAGCCGCCGCATCAGCAGATACGTCCGCCAAAGCCGCAACCGAGCCGACCGCACCGGAAGCAGCAACCTCTCCTGCGGAAACCGGGGATTCGACAGAGCAGACGGAGACAACCGAACCCGAAGCCGCGACGGAGGCTCCGACAGAGGCGGTACCGGAACAACCCACAGAACTCGAACCGATTGAAATCACCGCGGGCAAACCATTACCGGAAGAACTTTCACCGGAGGAACTTGCCAAAGAAGTCGCTGCCGAACAAGAAGCGCCGCTGACCGCGCAAGAATTAGAAGCGGGTAAAGTAAAAAGTGGGGATGGGGTGATTCGAATTGTACAAAGACAGCTCAAACTCAATCCTGAAAAATACGGGTACACAGGCGATCCTTCGGATAAGCGGGCAATTGCGGGATGGGTGCGCAAAACCGCATTCCGTATGACCAAAGACGCCGGTTTCGTCCACAAAGGAGGCGGATTGGGTGTCTACGGAAAAGCGATCGACAACATGGCGCTCGGAGTTTCACAAGGGCCGGACGGCAAAATGCAGATCAATTTTTATGATGCGAAAAGCGGCGAACAAATCTCAGAACAGATAGCTCGTGAACGAGGGTTTGTACGAGATTTTGTAAAAGAAACAGAAACGGCTGAACCGCAAAAATCGGCCAATGAAATCTTGGGTGACATTCGAGCTGCCGCTGAACCGGAAGCAGCAACGCTTGAACCGGCAACGGAAGAACCTGGGGGGTTACCCAAAGTCACTGATGACACGCGCGTTGTTGATGCCGCTGAAGTCCCACCAAACGGTTTGCCGGAAGCCGGAGACGGAACAGTCGTTGTTGATCAGGAACCTACATTCACCGATGACGGAACATGGGTCGAGCCGGTGTGGCCAAAAACGCCTCCGGTCGAAGTGTCACCCACCATTGAAACACACCCCACGACCCCGCTTGAAACGTTCAAATCTCCGCAAGGAACAATTCAGTTTAAATACAACGGAGACAAGATTTCAGGCGCCGCATTCGATTACGCGGTTACAAGCGATGACATTGATCGAGCCGCTGAACGATTTGGTACGGGTGAATATGAAATTCATCGTCTCTACACGGGCAAATTCCCTCAGGATCAAATGTGGCGTGCAAACGCACCCGCGAAAGAATTTTTGGAAACCATGGAGCGAGAAACACGCCTGGAGACCATGATGAAAGACATGGCAGCCAAGGGCATGAAGGACACACCGGAATATAAATATCTCGAACGACAAGCCGGGACGCTCAAAGGAATGATTAAACAAACCTTCAAGGAGCTTGGCATGCAGGAACAAGTCGATCAAGTTGATCGAGCGACTCTGACTGTCGAGGAACAGAAACCGACGGATACGGAAGTTACGAAACTCAGACCACCAGAGCCTCTTGAAGAAAGCCGACGAGTACAGCCAGAAATAGAGGCCTCCGCGCCAGTCGAGAAAGCGGCAGCCGTACCTCCGCCAGAACAACCCGCACCCGAACTCACCAAAGGTCCGGGCGGATTAGAATTTACTTCTGCGTACACGCCCGAAGAACAGGCGAAAATTGCCGATTACATCAACCGAGGACGATTGGAAAATGCCGCGACGGCAAAACTTCTTGCGGAATATCAGTCAAAGTATGGTGATCGTCCTGCGTTTGCGGCATTTAAAGCACAGGTTGAGCAACGCATTCAAAACCAAGAAAGACATCTTGCGGGCATCATAGAAAAAGCTGCGGGGCGAGCGGAAGGAAAACCGGTGATTGAGATACAAGGCGGTATCAGCCCGGCTCAAGCCGCGGAAATGGGCGCTCAAAACACGATCGGACAAGTCGATGTCACCACAAAATTGACATCTGTAGAGGAAAAAGCCGACGATATTTTTGGTGAACTAGATAAAGCAAATGAGTCTGTTGAAGCAGTCGAAGCAAACGATGAATTTGTTCCGGAAATGCGCGCTCCCAAACTCATCACACCTGAAAACCCCGGAGAGACGCCACCGCCCGGATATCATGAAGCCCCCACACCTAAAGGCCGTGCGTTTGTTGAAGACACGCCACCCGGCTATACACTCACACCAACACCGAAAGGATCGATGTTCGTTCAAAAAGTTCCGGATGGTTACAAAGCGGTTCCCACACCGCACGGGATGAAATATTACAAGATAAAGGAAGCTGGAAGCTAAGAAGCGGTTTGATAATGAAGCAAAATAGACTGAGGTCCGAGCGGGCGTGATTCAACAAACACAAATTGCGTCCGACTTACCCCCGACGCGAACGGGACACCGTCTCCAAACAGAACCGGTTCGACGGTTAAGTAAAGATCCGTCACCAGACCGTCCCTCAAAAACTGGCTGTACACAGACGAACCACCGGCCACGACCACTGCGTCGTGGCCTTCTTGTTTGAGTCGATCAATAAGCTCTTTAGGCGCTTCACTGGTAAATTCCACAACCCCGTCTTGCAAATCCGCGACTGTTCCCATCCTTCCCCCATTCTCACGCGTGAGCACAATAAGATGTCGACCTTTGAGCGGTTTGCCAATCGTATCGAACGTGCGTCTTCCCATGATTACAAGACCGACTTCTTTCGTTTTTTCAACAAAAAATTTCGTGTCCTCTTTGGAGGTCCAGTCCAGAGACGTCTGGTCGGTCCGCTGTGCAATTTTGCCGTCGACCGAAACCGCGGCGAGAAGTAAAACTTGCATAATCAATAGACATTGACCGTTATCTCCATCCCTTTGATGGCATCAAGTGGTTGATACTGATTCTTCAATTGCTCAAACAATTCTTCCACGAGCGTCGCATCCCCAGAAACCGCGCGCGTATAACTTCCTTGCGGAACACGGCAGCGGATGAGCGGATGTTGGTGCGAACGTTCTATGATTGCACGAGCGGCGTCGAAGTGGTTGTCATAAATGTGTGCATTCGAGATCGAATGTGTGTAAATTCCGGGCTCGACTCCCAATCGTTCCGCAAGGAAGCATTGCAGCAAAGCAAACCCGGCTGCATCGTGAGGACACCCGAGTATCATGTCATTGCTGCGAATGATATTATGCAAGTGCAAACGTCCGCCCGCGATGTTGACCGTAAACGTATACGGACACGGCAGGTTCTTTTTTGAGTCAACTCCCAATCCGTCGTCTGACGGATCCCAGGTGACAACAACCGCGTGTCGCGATGCGGGATTTGCCGTCAGATGTTCGATCAAACGTTCAATCTGATCGCGTCCAAAATGGTGGCGCCATCGATAGCCGTATGCCGCCTTCACCGTTCCGTCCTCTTCAAGAAAATCATCCCAAATTTTGGTAAACTGTCGCAGCCAGGTCGGATCATTTTGACCCATAAGAAACCAGATCTGTTCGGCAATGAAAAGCTTCAAAGGAATCTTCCGCAAGGTCAGCACGGGAAAACTCTCGCCCACATCCACGCGCAGCGTGAGCCCCGGGACCATGCGCGTGATGCGGCCGGACCAAGGATTGGGAATATCAATTCCCTCTTCCATAATCTGTTGAATCGCTTGTTGATACTGAACGTCAAAAGGAGTCATACGGACACAGCTTACCAAACCCACCACCACTTTCCCACCCTGCTCATTTCCTACTATAATCACCTCGTTATGCCTGTACCTGTGGACATCTTCAAAAAACACCCTGATGCGATCATTCCCGCTTATGCATCAGACGGATCATGTGCCTTTGATCTTGCCCCCATTGAAGACGCGACGATCCAGCCGGGCGAAATTATCCGGCTGCGCACAGGGTTGGTCGTCTGTGTTCCTGACGGTTACACCCTTCTGATTGCAGCTCGCTCTTCTCTCCCGCGCCGATACGGCTTGTGCGTTCCACAAGGTTTTGGCATTGTCGATAATGACTTCTGCGGACCGGAGGATGAGCTCCTGATTCAACTGCTCAATTTCACCGATCAACCGACATCCGTCAAAAAAGGCGACCGGCTTGTCCAAGGCATGCTGGTTCCATTTGCAAAAGGTGCGTTCCGAGAGGTGGAAGAATTAAACGGCCCCAACCGTGGAGGGTTTGGATCAACGGGTTAAAATAGGCTATAATTTCTTATGCATCCAGGACGGTTCATCATGGTGGACGGCATTGCTGGCAGCGGAAAATCGACCCTGCTGCGTGCGGTCCAAAATTGGTCGGAGCTCTGCCACCACCGCGTTTTCCGCCTGAGCGAGTGGACAGACGTCACACCACCCCGCTTTCAAGACATCAACGAGTACGACGTCTATTTTACCTATGAACCGACACGAACGTGGATCGGTCGCGCCATTCGATATGAGCTCTCGCAAAAAGAGGAACCCTATGGCGGCGAAGAACTCGCGCACGCGTTTGCCTTGGATCGTCAGATTATGTATCGCCGGCTGATCATTCCCGCTCTACAAGCCGGAAAAACCGTGATCCAAGACCGAGGCATTTCCACTTCGCTTGTGTATCAGCCCATCATGCCCGGTGGGCTGCCGCTTGAACAAATCATGAATCTACCGGGCAACAAACTGGCGCTCGCCCACGCACCCAATGCACTGATCTTGACCAAGCTTCCGGCGGAAGAGGCGGTCAAGCGGATTGAAACGCGTGACGATGATCCCAAAGGCGTCTTTGGACAACTGACATTTTTGAAACAACTGCAAACCCGGTTTGAGGAACCGTGGCTTAAACACCTATTTGAATCAAACGGCTCGCGCGTGTTTGAACTCGACACAAGTGGGCCACTTGAAGAGACCAACCTGAATGCGCAGCAATTGGTCGATCATATCTTAAGCACCTGTTAGCTCTATCGCTCTATGCCATCTTCGCCCCTCATTTCCGTCGGTCGTCTCATTGACGAGACGTGGGAACTGTACCGTTCTCGTTTCCATGAATTCATGAGCCTTTCAGGATATTTGCTCTGGCTCGCCATTTTGTACGTCATTTCCCTTTCGCTCTATCCGTCGGCAAGTACTCTCTGGCTCTCCAATGAACTCACCTGGAGTGAATACGTCGGGGTTGTTTTATTTGTGTTAACCAATTATATTTTCGCCCCGCTTTTGGGTATTTGGATTTTGATCGGACTCGTGCGACTGTTGCGTATGCAGCTTGCGGGACGCAAGGGTGATGTAAAAAAAGTCTGTACAGAAATCAATGCACGTTTTTTCCCGACTATTATTGTTTCCATACTCGTTGGACTTTTGCTGGTGGTAGCTGCCCTGATCGGCTTTCTCCCTCCCATGTTCATCGCCGGAATTGGCATTGCCTTAAAAAGCACAGCGCTCATCGCCCTTGGAAATATCCTCTTGGTCATCGGCGTTTTTGTCGCGCTCATTCTCGGTTTTAAGTGGACCGTGGAGTACATGCTTGCACCCTATGTGACGATTTTGGATGGCATTGGAGGTAAAAAAGCGCTTGCGACCGCACGCACACTGGTTCACGGACGATTTTGGAGTGTCCTAGTTCGCCTTGCCATTCCAAAGCTTCTCCTCCTTCTGGTTGGAATCGTTCTGATGGGAATTGTGACCTATGCGACGGATATCGTACTCAGTGCAGCGGGAGGCTTGAATCTTGATCTCCAACTTCGACTCACAACGCTTCTGGAATGGACGGTCCCGGTCGTCATTGCCGTTCTCGTCAATCCACTTGTGATTATTGCTGATGTCCTGCTCTTGCGTTCACTCAAAGGCGAGTAGCGATAGCTCTATGAAAAATACCGTTGCGCTTTTATCGGAAAGCCTGCGTGATTACCGACAGGAGGCACCGCTTTTAATCGGATATTCCGCTTGGCTCCTTCTTCCGTTTGCGGCATTTGTCCTCCTCATGCTTTTGCCTGGCAGTCTTTTCGTCCAAATTTCTCTCTTCATCCTCACGATCATCCAGCTGTTTTTGGTCATCTGGATCACAATCATTCTTTCTCTCTACGCCTACGCACACGCACAGGGCCACGAAAAAAATTTCGGCGTATTTTCCGCTCGCGCACGCGTGCTCACGGTTCCTGTGCTCACGGTCGCCATCCTGCAAATGCTTGTGCTGATCGGTGGTCTCTTTCTCCTTATCATTCCCATGTTCATTTTTGCGATCTGGTTTGGCTTGTCCCAATATGCGGTGATCTTCGACAATAAACGAGGGCTGGAAGCTCTCTCGGCGAGCCGCGACCTCACACGTGGCCGTTTCTGGCGTTGCGCAAATTATCTGATCCTTGGGCCTCTTGCCATCATGCTTGTGTATTCAGTCGTTCTCTCGTTGTTTATTGCCGTTTTCGCGGCTCTCCAAGGGCAAAATCCTGTGGAAGTCCTTTCCGGACCCCTCCCGATCTGGATCGACATTCTCGAGTCAATTGGTGAAATCCTCCTTCTCCCGCTTTTTATGATCTATTTTACGCGTGTGTACTTGGAGTTGAAGCTTGAAAAGGAACCCAAGATTGCATAGACTGAGGCGGTATGGTTTATGAACCGGTCATTGGCCTTGAAATTCACGTCCAGTTGAAAACAAAAACCAAGATGTTTTGCGGCTGCAGCGCAC
Source organism: uncultured Gammaproteobacteria bacterium (assembly GCA_964388785.1). GTDB lineage: Bacteria > Patescibacteriota > Patescibacteriia > UBA9934 > GWF2-40-263 > VGKU01. The sequence continues at coordinate 30,390 of CAYMBX010000004.1, read as the reverse complement.
ACGAAACGAACGCCGCTCCCAACACCAACGTTTGTCCCATTTGCTTGGGACATCCGGGTGTTTTGCCTGTGCCGAACGCACAGGCGATTCGGTTTGGAACGCGCATGGGGCTTGCGCTGAATTGTACGATCGCGGAACATTCGAAATTCGACCGAAAAAATTACTTCTATCCTGACCTGCCTAAAGCGTACCAAATCTCGCAGTTTGATCTACCGATCGCAACGGGCGGATTTGTGGAAATTGAAATTCCACATGGAGAAAGAAAAACCGCACGCATCGGCATCACACGGGCACATTTGGAAGAGGATGCGGCCAAATCATTTCACGGCGCGGACGGAAAAACGTATGTGGATTTTAACCGCGGTGGCGTGCCACTCATTGAAATCGTGACGGAACCCGATTTTGCGTCCCCGCAGGAGGCAAAAATTTTTCTCCAGGAACTTCGCCTGATCGCGCGCTATCTTGGCGTGTCGGATGCAGACATGGAAAAAGGACATCTGCGATGCGATGCGAATATTTCGCTTCGTAAGCGGGATGAGAACGGAAATGTCATCGGTGCAAAATTCAACCCAAAAACAGAAATAAAAAATCTCAACTCGTTCCGACACGTCGAACGTGCGCTTGAGTATGAAATTGAGCGTCAGACGCGTGTGTGGGAAGAAGAAGGAAAACCACAATCAATTTCAACGACGCGTGGATGGGATGAGGGAAGGCAGCGTACGGTTGAGCAGCGCTCAAAAGAAGAAGCGGCGGATTACCGTTATTTTCCGGAACCGGACATTCCAGCACTCGCTCTTGCGCAAATCGCCGACGAACTACGCACACAGATGCCGGAACTTCCTGCGGAGCGCCGCGCGCGTTTTGAGTCGGAATATCATCTCAAGCCCTCTGACGCACGGCACATGTGCGACGACCCAGCGCTTGCGGATTTTGCCGAACATACCTTCTCTGAACTGGCCGCATGGCTGGACAGCGTCACGGCAGGCGGGTCTGAAGGTGAAGCGTATGAAAAACAAAAAACACAACTGGGGAAACTTGTTTCCGGTTGGTTGCTTTCAAAATTGATGGGACTAATGGTTGAACGCGGCATTGATATCCGCACGTCCAAAATCACGCCCGAAAACTTTGCGGAATTCATGACGCTCATCGCTTCCAAAAAACTCAACAACACGGCCGGTCTCAAAGTGCTTGAAGCCATGCTTGAGGACGGCGACAGTCCGACGCATATCATGGAAGAACAGGCACTCGGACAAATGGACGATGAAGGTATACTCGCGGCAGCTGTGGACCGCGTCATCGAGTCGCATCCCGTCGAAGTTGCGCGATATCAAGCGGGCGAAGAACAGCTATTAAAATTCTTGATCGGACAGGTGATGAAAGAAACACAGGGCACGGCCGACGCCGCACTCGCGAAAAATATTTTGCTCGTGAAGCTGAAGTCGTAAACGGATGTTTGGTGGATCATAAAACCTCGTTCTGCGAGCACTCGAACGAGGTTTTATGATCGTGTCAGGATGGACGCATGACATCAAACTGACAATATATATTCACTTGCGTCAACGGGAAGAAAAAAGAAAAGAGGAAACAAACGCAAATGCATCCTCCGGATTTGTTACCCACTGAATACGCGGGTCGCGCTTGAACCAAGTCATTTGGCGTTTCGCATACAGCCGCGTGGCTTTTTTTGTTTCTTCAATTGCGTCCGCGAGCGGGACATCCCCATCCAAAAACCGACAAATTTGGCGATAACCAATTCCGGTCATCGCATCAATTTCGCATCCGTATTTTTCACGCAACGATCGCACCTCATTCACCAATCCGTTTGCAATCATTTCGTCCACACGCGCATTGATGCGTTCATTAAGTTCTGTCCGATCGACCAAAATCCCAATCTGAAGCGCGTCGTATTTGGGTTCACCTTTTGTTTGTAGTTGCGAAAAAGGAATGCCTGTTGTTTGTGTAACTTCAAGTGCACGCACAACGCGCCGTTTATTCTCTCGATCAATCGTCTCAGCGCCTTCCGGATCAAGACGTTTGTATTCCGCGAACAGCTCGCCAAGCGGACGCGCTTCAAGCTCTGTCCGCAGTACCGGATCGGCCGGCGCGTTCGTCAAATCATAATTATCCAAAACCGCTGAAAGCCAAAGACCTGTTCCACCCACAAGAATGGGAACACGTTCACGTTTCAAAATCGCTTCGATCTTTTTTTCCGCAAAATTTTTAAAATCGGCAACCGAATACTCCTCATCCGGATCCACAAGATCAATGCCCCAGTGCGGCACATCTTCCACCATAAACGGAACGTCGCCAAACAACTGACAAATATTGTCCTCCCCTGTCCTCCCCTGTCCTCCTCTGTCTCCCTTCACTTTCGCCGTCCCAATATCCATCTCCCGATACACCTGCCGCGAATCCACACTGATCACCTCCCCTCCCACTTCCTTCGCAATCTCAATCCCCAGACCGGTTTTTCCGGACGCCGTGGGACCCACAATGGCGATCAGTTTTGGTTTCATACGTTTACACCACCTTCGCACCTTCCAAAATCCACGTGTCCGCTTTCTCGATTCGGACGTTAACAATTTGTCCCACAAGCGATTCGTTTCCAAAAAATCGCACCAATTTCATTTCGCGTGAATTTCCGTAACAAAAACCCGGTTGTGCAGCCATAAGCTCTTGGATATTTCCCGGCATGGCAAGCATTTCATCCGTAATTTTAGGCGGTTCGTATCGTTCGATCAGCACCGAAACCGTTTTGCCAACATACGCTTGATTCTTTTCGCGCGTGATCCGTTCCTGAACTTCCTGCAGGACATTCCAGCGCCGTTTCTTCTCCTCAAAGCTCACATCGTCTTTAAACGCACGCCACGCGGCTGTCCCGGAACGGACGCTGTATCGAGCCGTATACGAAATATCAAACTGGACGCGCTGATACAAATCAACGGTTCGCTCAAACGCTTCTTCGCTCTCTCCGCAAAATCCCACGATTATATCCGTCCCAATGGCAATTGTGGGAATCCTCGATTTGATGCGATCAATCACATCCAAAAATTGCTGGGCGGTGTAGCGACGATTCATACGTCTAAGAACATCATCATCTCCCGCCTGAACCGGAAGATGAATATAGTTGAGATGCGCAGGAAGCGTCATCGCGTCAATCACTTCGTCCGTCATATGAAGCGGATGCGGAGCGGTAAAATGAAGCCGTTTGATTTCCGGAATCTGATTAATCTCCCAAAGTAGCCCGGCGAAGTGATCCCCTCGCTTGTCATCCCGAGCGAGTGCCAGCGAGTCGAGGGATCCCGTATACGGATTAAGTTTTGAAAATGCTTCCGGATCCGGCGCACGATAACTGTTGACTGTTTGACCAAGCAGTGTCACCTCCACACACCCATGTACCACCAAATCGCGTATCTCTTCCAAAATATCAGCCAGCGGACGGTTCTTTTCAAGCCCGCGAGAAAACGGAACAACACAATAGGTACAAAATTTATTGCATCCGGTTTGAATACTGACAAAGGCTTGGCGCATTTTCTGGCGATCGGGCGTGATCTTTGTGTAATCCTCAACGAGATCCGGGCTATTGACCAACTCAGGACGCAATTCCGCGATCCAACGCGGCAGCTGCCCCATCTCGGCCGTTGGAAAATACAAATCCACGATCGGCATTTTCTTTCGAATCGTTTGATCACGATCTCGTCCGGGCATACAACCGGTGATACCAATAATCATGTTCGGACGCTGCTGTTTGATCTCTTTGAACGTCCCAACCAAACTAAACACCCTGTCCTCTGCACTTTGTCGCACGGAACAGGTGTTGATAAGGACCAAATCCGCCTCTTCTTTTTTCTCGGTTGCACAAAATCCAACTCCGTTGAGCAGGCCCGCGAGCCGCTCGGAGTCATTTTTATTCATTTGGCAACCAAAGGTGATGATGTGGTAGGTAGGAGTGGTCATAGCTTAAGTCAACATCCATTTTTCTTTGTCATCTTGAGCGAGGCCAGCTCAGCTGGCCGAGTCGAAAGATCCCAAATCTATTCGTGATCCTTCGACTAAATGATAAACGCTCGCTCAGGATGACAGAAAAAGGCGAGAGCGCGATGACAAAAGGTGGGGTCAGGGTAACAAAAAACGGGCTTTTCGGCTAGAGTTGCCATCAGCCCGTGGCGTGGGAGTCGATCTGTCCGCGCGGATCGATCGTGACGCCCGCGAGCATTGCGAGCGCACACAGATAGATCCGCATGTACGTGATGAGATCGTCCGCGTTCGGGTTGGATCCACGCGGTGGCGGGATCTTCATCCCGTCGAGTGCTTGGAGTGTGATCCCTCTCGGGATCTGCTCCGTGCGATAGCGCAGACGTATGCGCAGCACCACCGCATCCTTCTCCAAGGCGTCCGGCCGAACCTTCGTAAGAGGGCCCACGAGTCGCTCCATCGACTCGACATCTTCGTGTACCCCGAGGCGATCGACGGCCGATCGCGAAACGATTCGTGTGTGGTCGGAATCGGCCGCAAGCATCTCGCCGATGCGACGCGCCGTAAAGAGCGTTCCTCGATTCGCCCGAAGGGCATGATCGAGGTACGCGACCAGGGCGGGCTGCTCCGGAAGGTAGCCGGAGAGCTCGCGTGCGATGCGCTCGTCGCGACGCGAAACGAATCCGATCACATCACCCATGACACAACCCCTTAACTGTGGATGCTTTCCTTGTGCGGAAAGACAGAAAACGTTATCATTTTATCAGATTTTGTCAATGGGTGTATTGACAAAAGTGATCTTTTTTGATATTTTTTAACGTTTAATTGAACAATTAATCATTCGTACCTATGGCAAGTCGAGAATCGGCAGCTCGCCACGAAGAGCGTGAGATGCCAAAGTCCGAAGTTCGAGAGTCCGCGCCGGAACGTGCGGAAGGCGGCGAGGAACTCGAAGTCGGCACAAGAGTTGAAGTGCGGGGTCTTGACGGTTCGCGTCGAGACGACGTCTTCACGGGGAGTCTTGATCTGGGCGGGCAAGAACACCAGGTGTTTGCCCGTGCAAGTGGACGTGATATTCGAATTCACATCATCACTCCGGAAGAAGCGCGCGCACGAAGTGATGCCGAACGACAGCTCGACTTGTTTGAAAACGCACTGGAAGGCAGTGCCGCCTCTGCAGTAAAAGCGGCCGGACTCAAGGGAGACGCCGCCAAGGAAGCAGAAGAGGCCATTTTGGCGCGCAGTGCAGAAATCATTGCGGAAGCAACCGGAGCAAAAGATCCGGAAAAGGCGATGGATCAAGCCGTTCGTGAACAAGCGGAAGCACTCGCAGGTGGGGAGACAGAAATCGAGGGACCAAGTCTTGAGGACCTTAATCGTGATCTCACCCAAGCTCGTCAAGAAGCCCTTGGCGCAAAAAATGATAAACAGTACGAAGCGGCTGTTGCGCGAATTCATGCGCTCGAAAAAGCCGTGTATGAACGACGTGCGGCTCTGCATCCGGAAGCGGATAAAGAAGAGAAGCAGCAAATCGCCGATGAAACGGAAGGGCTTGTGGAACTCAAACCGAATCCAATTTTTTCTGAAGGATCAGAAGCAATGCGTGCACGACTCAAAGCATTGGAAAACGAAAAACGAAGCGCAGATAAGGCTAAGGATGAGATGGCTTGGGGCAAAGCGGATGAAGAATACAAACAAATCCTTGCCGTACTGCCGGTAGTTGAAACAAAAGAACAAATTAAGGAGCTTGAGGATGAATTGCGCGCGATCGACAAAGCTCCGTCGAAAAAAGGTGCGGGGGAACGCTACAAAGAAGCGGATGCAAAGCGCAAAGAGCTCATGACAAAGCTCGAGGCCTTGCAAAAGAAAGATGAAGCGGTGGAACACGTATTGGAAGAAGAAGCAGAAGAGCCTGTGGTTCTCGCACATATGTTGGAAATCGGAGAACCGTACAAACCAGGTGAGATGCTAGAGCGGCTCATGGCTGATATTAAGGCGGACTTTGAAAGAGAGGAAGCGGCGAAAAAAGAAGCAGAGGCGCCGAAAGTGGAGTCTAAGTCTGAGTCACATGACGAAGAAGAGCCTGTGCCCTTTGTCCTTGGTCAAGAAGTAAGTGTTAAGCGAACCGCGGGCAACATGGAAGATGGCTGGACAGTTGCGAGAATTGGGGAAGCGATCCCTGGCGAACCAAGACGGATTCTTGTGACAAATGAATCTGGGGATCGAAAAAACGTCAAAGTAGAAGAACTGATCGAATGGAATGCACCAGACCAAAGAACCGAGGCACAGAAGGCAAACGACTTGCTGGCTGACGAGATGCTGAGACCGGATCGCCCACCAACAGCGCAAGAGCGAAAAGAATACAAAGATCTTATCGACGCCGGCATTTTCCAGTCTGAAGGTGATATCGATGTTTGGCAGCGTGTGTATGACGAACTTGTAGCCGCGATGGACAAAGTCGGAATCCCGTTAAAAGATGAAGGTCTCCCAAGTTCATGGCAACAAATCGTCGGCATGAAAGACACGCGCGGTTGGTGGAAGAGAAAAGTATTCAAATCTCCATCCCCACGTGCTCAGATGATCGACAAAATCAAAGACCTCCATTACCAATATATCGACCAAGGTCATGTCGATGTCTCTGAATATCTCCAAAGACAAAAAGAGCGTCAGGCTGAATACAATGAAAAGATGAGGCGTGCCGGACGATTCTAAGAAACAAAAAACACACCCGATCACTCGGGTGTGTTTTTTTATACTATTGAGGAAACTGGGATGCTTGCCTGGCTTTTTCAATGAGTTCATTTTGCGCAATCACCAAATTTTCTTCTTGACCGAACACATTTATACTCACGTTTCCACCCTCCACTTCCTTTTTTCCAATGACGATCGTCCAAGGAATTTTCCTCATCGCCGCTTCGCGAATTTTCTTCCCCACCTTTTCATTCGAATCATCCAACTCAACTCGAATACCGACTTCCACAAGTTCAGCGAGCAATGTATGTGCGTACGCAAGAGACTCTTCGCTCACGGTTGCAAGACGGATCTGCACCGGTGCCAACCAAAACGGAAATGCCCCTTCGTAATGTTCGATCAAGACAGAAATAAACCGCTCAATAGAACCAGAAATCGCTCGATGAATCATCACTGGCCGTTTTTTCGACCCGTCCGCATCTGCGTATTCAAGCCCGAACCGCTCCGGCTGATTGAAATCCAACTGAATGGTCGCAAGCTGCCACTGGCGACCGATCGCATCACGCGCAATAAAATCGATCTTCGGCCCATAAAATGCTGCCTCCCCCACCCCTTCTTCATAGGCTCTACCAATCTCTTCCAACAGTGTTCTCAGTGTTCTGACCGCGTCTTCCCAAAGCTCTGACGATCCGAGGTATTTCTCCATCTCGGCCGGGTTGTGCGTGGATAATCGAATCGAAAGAGGCATCCCAAACGCTCCGTAGAACTTTTTAATAATCTCGTAAATCTTCATGGCCTCCTCTTTCACCTGTTCTAGCGTACAGAAAATATGCGCGTCATCTTGCGTGATGGAACGCACGCGCGAAAGCCCCTGTAACTGGCCGGTATTTTCATCACGATACACCGTGGTAATTTCGCTTAGGCGGATGGGCAGATCGCGGTAGGATCGGGGTTCAGACGCAAAAATTTGGGTATGATGCGGACAGTTCATGGGTTTGAGCACAAACTGTTCGTCTGTCTTCTTCGATGAAACATGAAAAATGTCATCGGAAAATTTATCCCAGTGACCGGAGGTTTTGTAGAGATCCGCCTTGGCAAGATGTGGAATCCACACACGTTCATATCCGTGTGGCTTCATGAGCGACCACACAAATTCTCCCAGCAATCGGCGTAATTCTGTTCCTTTTGCGGTAAACAACGGCAAACCCGGTCCGACCAGCGGCGAAAATGCGAACAGTCCCAGCTGTTTTCCAAGTTTGCGATGATCCCGTTTCTTTGCTTCCTCCACCTGGATCAGATACGCATCCAACTCCTCTTTCGTAGGAAAACACGTTCCGTAAATACGCGTGAGCATTTTATTGTTCTCATCGCCTCGCCAGTACGCACCCGCCAGTGAGAGTAATGTGAAATGCTTTAATTCTTCGCTCGGATGTTCGCTGTGGCCCCCGCGACACAAATCAACATAATTTCCAGAATGATAAAGTGTGAGCGTCTTCCCCTCCCCGGAGAACTCCTCGATCAACTCGCGCTTATACTCATTATCTGCGAAAACTTCTTTTGCACGCACTTCATCCACCTCCTCTCGTCGGAACTCCTTCCATTCAGGGAGTAACTGACGCATCTTCTCTTCGATTTTTGGAAAATCCTCTTCGGTCACTTTTACTTCACCGAAATCAAAATCATAGTAAAATCCGTTTTCGATTGCTGGACCGATCGTCCGTTTTGCTTGCGGCCATAATTCACCGATCGCGGCCGCAAGGAGATGCGCGCACGAATGACGCAGATGGTCGAGTTGTTCTTGGTTCATATGATGCTGGTTACAGAGGTCTTATTGTAATAAAAAACTCCACGGTACATGCGTAGAGTTTCGGGACCCATCTTGAGCCGAGGCTTGAGAGGGCGGTTCCACCCGAATTATCGCACGGTTGTCTCTCCGTCACGATCACTTCCTTCTTGCCCCATCCGGAGCCGGAACGCTCAGAGGTTGGTGAGTCCTCTTCATCACGATAAAAGTAGAATACTCCTAGAATTCTTGAAACGTCAAGATGAAAAAATCATCGAATTTCGACGTAAATGTGGTCCTTCAAGCGCGGTACGGTTCGTACCCAAAAGGGAAAAAACTGAACATCGACCTGTGTGGCCACGCCTTCTCCGATCAAAAGCGTCCTGACTTCCGCTTCCGTCATCCCAACAAACCGACCCACATCCAGCGCACTACTGGCCTGAGACGTAATGACACGGCCCGTCTGACTAACATGGATACTTGCGGCGCCTTGTTGTGTGTTCACTTGCTGAACCGTCACTTGACGATCTTGTTCACCAAGGTCAACAAACTCTTGTCCTTGTCCGAGTCCCTCATACAGCTTGCGCTCAGCGATTTTTTCAAGTGCGTCAGCATCGTAAAACACGGCGGACACCACGATATTCATCTCGACTTCAAACGTCCCTACCTCATCGCCCGCCTCCGCACTTGCCGTTTTATTTTTCACGTCAACAAAAAACGCTTCACCCGTATAAGGCTGCTTTCTCTGTTCACGCAACATCGCTTTGGCGTCTTCCAAAAGTTCATTCTGGAAATCATGAAATACCCGGTCGATTTCCTCTTGCGAAAGAACCGCGATGTACTCCACTCCGCCAGTCATCGGTGAAGTAGAAGCGGCAGTGACGAGTTTTTGCTTAGCCTCATTCAATCCCGGAATCGTAAATGTGGTCGACTCGATATTGCCTGTTGCTCCTTTTTTGTCCGCATATACCTCTGCACTGACACTTCCGTTTGCTGGCACCGTCACCGCCTGTTTCAAACGAAAGAGAACACCGTTTGCACTCAGCAGACGCGTGGTTGCCACAAGCGGCTGGGGTGTTGAGAGTGTACTGGTAATCACCACCGTTCCTGTGGCTTGGCCTTCGACTTCTTTTTTCGCGTCGCCTGTGGGGGTGATGGTCTTTTTCCGTCCGAGTGTCCCAGAATGGATTTCACCCTGAACCTCTCCTTCCGTGACAGCCACATCAACTGTTTTCACGATAAAATCCGTTGTCACTTCTTTTGGAATGGTTGTCACACGAATCACAGCCTGCATGGTTGCCAAATACAAAACTGCGAGAAGCGCCGCGGCCACAAGAATCACAAACACTACCGCGATACGCCTGTACAACAAAAGCGGAATCGTGTTTGACGTCAATTCCTTTGGTGTCATTTTTTTGTTAACGGGAATACGTTTTGTTTTGACGGTACGCGTGGGCATAATGATCTCTTTGGATGGCCCCATTATACCACTTTTACGTTCTGTCTCCCAACCAACGACGCAATTTCATCCAACATTTCGTCACTCACGGTTACGGAATAATCCGTCTCAATCTGTCGCATACGTCCGCCGGCGTCCACAAGCAAACACACCGGTTTCGACCCCGGCGCAGACTGAAGAATCGACCGCAATTGATCAACCATCTCCGGTGTTGGCCTTCCTTGCAATGCAATCGAAAGCGCTCCGCGATGCAAGATTTTGCGATCTTCTTTCCCTGACTCTTGTCCAGCGAGTTCCGAAGTGCTAAATCCTCTCTTGTCTCTCCGATTTGTTCCCCCACCCTCCGCCCACTGCCCGGCGGAAAGCATTCGCACCATGTCCGGAAGTTCGTCCTCATCAAACGCAACAAAACTGTTCGCTAAAATACCTGCCTCACCGTCTCGATACGACACTTTTGCAGACACCAACACGAGCTGATCCGTTTGCAACACATCTTTTGATTTTTTAAACACTTCCGGAAAAACGACGACTTCCTGATGTCCTGCCGCGTCTTCCATCGTCACAAAAGCCATTGGATCTCCCTTCCGTGTCACAATCTCATGGACATGACTAATGATTCCCCCGCTTTTCACATAAGTCCCTTCTTTTTGGGATTTAAGAACGGTCAGAGGAATGATATATGGGGCAAGGGCTTTCTGAACGGCTTCAAACGGATGTGCGGACACATACAGCCCCAGCAACTCTTTTTCCCACGTGAGCAGTTCGCGCAATCGAGCCGGTTCAACCGTCCGAAGCGCGATTTTGGAAGACATGACCGATGGTTGAACAGCAAACAAACTCTGTTGATTCATCGCTTTCTCCCGTTGGACATTTTTGTTGTACATCAAAATGCGGTCCACATTTTCAAACAACTGTTTGCGTTCACCAAATCGATCCAGTGCACCCGCTTTGATGAGCGCCTCAAGTGATTTTTTATTGAACGCATGATGGGAGACACGACCGGCAAAATCCGCAAGATCCTTAAACGGTCCGTGCTGTTTGCGTTCCTGAATGATATTCTCCACGACTTCCGCCCCTAAATTTTTCACCACAAGTAGTCCGAAACGAATTTGCGCATCGTTGATATAGGTAAAATCCCGCAATGATTCGTTGATGTCCGGCGGTAACACCGTAATCCCCATCCGTGCGCATTCATGCACGGCTTCCGCGATCTTTTCCAAGTCTCCCGATTCGGCCGTCATAAGCGCGGTCATGTACTCCGCCGGAAAATTCGCCTTCATGTACGCCGTTTCGTACGCCACCATCCCGTAACTTGCCGCGTGCGCTTTATTGAATCCATACGCAGCAAATGGTTCAATCAATTTCCAAAGTTCGCGTGCTTTCTGTTCGGACAAACCATTTTTGACAAACCCTTCCATGAGTTTAATTTTCTGCAAAGCCATTTCTTCCGGAATCTTCTTTCCCATGGCCTTCCGCAGTTTATCCGCTTCCAACCAGGAATAGCCGGCCAAATGAATGGCGATCAACATCACGTCGTCTTGATAAACGATCACGCCGTACGACTTGTTCAAGAGGTCTTTCATGCGCGGATCCAAAAATGAAATCAAAGACGGATCGTGTTTGCGGCGAATATATTCCGGGATGGATTCAATCGGGCCGGGACGGTAGAGCGCCACCATCGCCATAATGTCTTCCACTCGCTCCGGCCTCAGTTCCATCAGGTACTTTGTCATACCGTCACCGTTGAGCTGAAAGGTACCCATGGTATGGCCTTTGGCGAGCAGGGCAAACGTTTTCTCGTCATCTACGGGGATACGTTCGATATCAATCTCGATACCTTTTACTTTTTTAACGAGCGCCACCGCATCTCCCAAAATCGACAGGTTGCGAATTCCAAGAAAATCCATTTTGATCAGGCCCGCTTGCTCAACGGACTTCATTTCGTATTGCGTGATGATTTTCCCTTCGCGCGTATCAATTTGAAGCGGCGAAAAATCCGTCAATGCTGAGGGCGAAATCACGGTTCCCGCCGCATGAATCGAAACGTGGCGTGCACATCCTTCGATACGACGTGCCAAATCAATCATGCGCCGAACGTTCGCGTCCGTGTCATATTTTTTCTTCAGATCAGGTGATTCATGAAGTGCACGCTCAAGCGTCATGGGAAATCCCTGCGAACCCATCGGAACGAGTTTCGCCACTTCATCGACCATGGCGTAGGGAAACCCGAGCGCACGTCCCACGTCACGTACGCTTCCGCGCGCAAGCATGGTCCCAAACGTACAAATCTGCGCAACCTTGTCGTGGCCGTATTTCTCGCGCACATAATCCAATACCTCGTCGCGTCGGTTATCCGCGAAATCCGCATCGATATCCGGCGCGGAAGGACGTTCCGGATTCAAAAAACGCTCAAACGGCAATTCATAACGAAGGGGATTAATCGCTGAAATACCGATTGCGTACCCAACGAGCGAACCTGCAGCCGAACCGCGCGTGGTCGTCATAATGCCGGTCGATCGAGACCAGCTGATGAAATCCGATACGATCAAAAAATACGGACAAAATCCTTTTTGATCGATAATTTCAAGCTCATATTCCAATCGCTCCTTCATCTGATCCGTAAGTCCCCCTTCTTTTTCCTCAAGTTGCATATACGCGCGCTCTGTGAGCACTTGTCTAAACGTTTTCTCCTGAGGAATCTCGAATCTCGGAAAATTCCATTTTCCAAGCTCAAGCGTGAGCTGGCAGCGATCGGCAATCCGTCGTGTATTTTCAATCGCTTCGGGAACGTCCGCGAATCGGTCGAGTATGTACGCTTCACTCACCATGGACGCATCGTAATCAAACTGATTCATGCGTTCGAACTGTTCAAGCGTTTTTCCTCCTTTGATGCAATTCAAAATCTTCCACGCCTCAACGTCTTGTGGCTTGAGATAAAACGTATTTTTTGTGGCAACAACGGGAACACCAAGCTCCTTCCCAAGTTCGATCAAACGCGCATTTGTGCTTTCTTGCTCCGCAATCTCCGGACGATCGACAAGCTCAAGAAAAAAATGATCGGGACCAAACAGATCAACATATTCTCTAATCACTTGACGCGCCTCCTGTTCTTTTCCCTCTTTCACAAGCTCGTCGATTTCTCCTTGGAACCCTCCAGACAATGCAATCAATCCATTTGTACGTCCACGCAAAACCTCTTTATCGATACGCGGTTTGTAATAAAAACCTTCGAGAAAGCCGATAGAAGAAAGTGCGAGGAGATTCAGATAGCCTTCCTGGGTTTCCGCAAGCAGGACCAAACGATTTGGCTTGGTATCAATACGTGCTCGCTTCAAGTGACGTCCTTCGCGCGCCACATACGCATCCATGCCAATGATCGGCTTGATCCCCGCATCGGTCGCCTTTTGGTAAAACTCAATCGCCCCGTAAAGCGCTCCGTTGTCCGTAAGCGCGACTGCGTTCATCTCCAACGCCTTCACATGAGAAACCAGCTCCTTGATTTTCGGCAGTGCCTCAAGGAGCGAATAATGCGAATGAGTATGGAGGTGAACAAAACGAGACATAGAAGGGACTTCTCTTATGCATCTAGAGATTAGCAGAGGAGCAACCAGAATTCAAAAACGCGCACATGCGCGCGTTTCTTTCTCGATTCCCAACTGATTATTTCGTCGATTTGCTGCTTTTTTTCTTTGTCTTCTTCTCCATCACATATTCCATCCCTTTGGCCGCAAGTTGTACAACCACTCCGAGCGACGAGGTGGCAGATTCGAATTTCTGGCGAATGCCTGTGAGGGCCTCTTCGACTTTGTGCATGACCTGGCGTCCTTCATCCACCGCCTCATTGATATTGCGCAGCATGGTGGCGACCTGCCAAATGAGCCAAAAGAACGCGGCGGAAAGCCACAGAATACAGAATGCAAGTACGATGTATAAAATGTCCAAAGGTGAAAACATATCCTCCTTTCAAAACTTAATGTGTTCTTGGAAGGCTGTGACAAAATGCTGCCGAAGGGAACAAGGGCGATAGTCCCTTGGCCCGGAGGCAGGACTTTGTCACAGCCAATTTCTATGAACGCATTATAGCACCAAATTCCTGTTGAAGCACGTCACGAATCTTTTCAAGTTCCCGTTCAACCTCCGCAGCTTCGAGTGTCCGCTCGTTTGATCTGAACGAAAGATGAATGGCAAGAGATTTCTTTCCCTCCTCGACTCCTTTACCACGATAGACATCGAACAATTCAACCGACTCAAGAAGTGGAGAAATTTTTTCAAGTTGTGCCACCAGCGATGCATATTCGACCCGATCGCCAATTGCAAACGCGAGATCGCGCTTGACGGATGGAAACGAGGGGGTTGAATGGAAGGACTTAATGGTCTGAAAATGCGTACGCGCGGCTGTAAATGAAATATCCACAAGAACGACGGCGACATCGATGCCATACGCATGTGCAATATCTGCACTGACCGTTCCGATCGTTCCACAGGATTCATTCCCAATAAGAACCGTCGCGCTTTGTCCGGGATGCCATTTTGGATCGTTCGTCAACCGCTCAAGCGACCAGCTCTCCACTCCAACCTCTTGCAATAAGCGAGCAAGCGCTCCTTTGGCCTTCAAAAAAAGTTCTTGCGATTCTTTTCCATAAAACGCCATTAGAAGTTGATAGGGTTCATCCGGACGGTCATGCTTTTTTGGAAGATAAATTGGTGCAAGTTCAAACAGGGATTCTGAAGGAAACCGTTTTTGATTTTGTTCAATGGAACTGAGCATGCTCGGAATAAGCGACGGACGGACATACTCGTGATCAACCGAAAGCGGATTTTTGAGTTTCAGCGCAGCTTCGGGATTGAGCTGATACCGTTCAAGCTCTTGTTTGGAAACAAGCGCAAGCGAATAAGCTTCCGTCAGACCGGCCCCGGCTAAAAGCGTTTTGACTTTGCGTTGCCAATGCAAATCTGGATCCTGCGAAATGAGCGCGAGCTGACCGGACGGAAGCACGGCCGGAACGTTCTCATACCCATAAATACGTGCGATCTCTTCGGTAAAGTCCACACGATTTTCAATGTCGTGATCGCGCCAATACGGCACGGTCACCTTGCCTTTATCGACCTGAAAACCCAGTCGTTTAAGAATGTCCTTCATCTGTGCTTCCGACAATTCGATACCCATCAAACGGTTGGCGGCTTCGGGATCAAACGGAAAAACCGACGGCTCGTATGGTTGGGCCTCGTGTTCCACCATAGAAGATGCGATCGAGGCTCCGGAGAGCTCACAAAGCAGCTCGATGGCACGAGCGAGCGCAGGACCTGTTGCCTGAGGAGAAAGACCTTTTTCAAACAAAAGTTGGGAATCCGAATAAAGATTCAATGCACGTGCGGTACGACGAACAGAAACCGGGTCGAATGTTGCGCATTCAAGGAGAACGCGTTTTGTTTCAGGAGTTGTTCCGCTTTTTTCACCTCCCATGACTCCCGCAACGGCCACAGGTTTTTTGGTATCCGCAATCACAAGCATGTCGGAAGACAATGCGTATTCTTTACCATCAAGTGCGAGAAACGCTTCTTTATTCTTGGCTCGACGAACCACAATTTTATCTCCCTCAAGTTTATTCGCATCGAACGCGTGAAGTGGCTGGCCGTATTCATGAAGCACGAGATTCGTGATGTCGACAACATTATTAATGGGACGATACCCGGCCAGAATCAGCTTCTTCTGCAGCCACCACGGGGACGGACGGACGGTGACATGATCAAGAAGGATTGCGGAATACTTTGGACACAATTCTTTCTCTTTCACCTCAACCACAAAGGGTGTTGACGTGTCACCGGAGGGAACAGCGGCGACAGTCCGCTGGCCCGGAGGTGAGATGTTGACACCCAACACAGCCGCACCTTCTCTTGCCTGTCCGATAATCGACTTGCAATCCGGTCGGTTACTCGTCACTTCAATATCAAAAATCACATCATCGAGTTGGAGTGCCTGAGCAATCGGCGTTCCCGGTTTGGCATCGGTCAGTTCGCTGATGTCCCAAATATTTTGTTCACCATCCGCGAGCGCCTCAAAGCCGATT
This sequence comes from uncultured Gammaproteobacteria bacterium, assembly GCA_964388785.1. GTDB lineage: Bacteria > Patescibacteriota > Patescibacteriia > UBA9934 > GWF2-40-263 > VGKU01. The sequence goes on along the minus strand of CAYMBX010000004.1, from coordinate 14,414 downwards.
TCGTCAACAGCGCAGATCATTCCGTAGCTTTCAACTCCACGGATCTTCGTCTTTGCAAGTTCAACAAGATCACCTTGTCCATGCCATCGCACTCGCGCGCCAGGAAGACCAACGACCACACGCATGCCGGCGGCCAAATTCAATCCACCGCAAACAATTTCCACCGTCTCCTTTCCAATATCCGTGATCGCAACACGTAACTTGTCCGCATTTGGATGTGCCTTCACCTCTTTGACAAACCCGACGACCATCTTGTCAAATTTTTGCGCGAGATGCTCCATGCGTTCAACCGAATTTCCCGCAGCGGTCGTGCGCTTAGCAAATTCTTCCGCAGACAAATCCGTGTCAAGGAATTCTTTAATCCAGTTGTAGGAAGCAAGAATGTTCATACTAAAACTGTTTAACAAATCGCAAATCATTCTTATACAAAATTCGAATGTCATCCACATTCATCCCTGCACGCATCATCATGGTGCGCTCGATTCCAAACGCAAAGGCAAGCGCCGTATATTTCTCGGGATCGATCCCGCCGGCCTTGAGTACATTTGGATGCGTCATGCCCGCACCGGCAAGTTCCAGCCAACCTTCTTTACACAATCGACACGTACCCGTCGCATTTTTACCCGTTCCTCCGCACACCCCACAACTGATATCCACCTCAAAACTGGGTTCGGTAAAACGAAAGTGATGCGGACGAAGACGAATCTTCCGATCTGCGCCGAAATATGAGTGCACGAAATGCTCGATCACACCTTTCAAATTTGCGAGTGTGACGTTTTCATCGACCATGAGCACCTCGAATTGGTGATGAATCGGAAGGTGAGATGTGTCGCTTTGACGGCGAAACGCGCGTCCAATGTATAAAATGCGAAACGGAGCACCGAGTTGTTCCATGGCACGTACTTGCACGTTGGAAATGTGCGGAACCGGAACAAGCTCTCCTTTTTTTCCTGCAGGCGCATCAATAAAAAATGTTTCCCAATCGTCACGAGCCGGATGGTCTTTGGGAAAATTCAACGCTTCAAAGGCATAGTAATCCCAATCAACTTCTGGAACAGGAAAACGTAAAAATCCGATGCGCGCAAAAATATCCTCAATCTCGTTGATGGCCTGCGTCACCGGGTGCAGGTGACCTTCCTGTGGGAATCGACCCGGTTCCGTAATGTCGATCCACTCGCGATCAGCCGCTTCCGCTTTGTCGGCACGCGCGAATTCTTGTTCTTTTTCGCCGTAGGTCGCTTCCAAAATCTCTTTGATCTCATTGGCAAATTGACCGATTGTCCGACGTTCATCATCTGCCAGTTGTGCCACGTCTTTCAGCAATCCCTTCAGTTTTCCTTTGCGACCCAAAAACTCATTTTTGAGATCTTCAAGCGCTGCGCGATCTTTCACCTGCTCCACCAGCGCGTCAAAATCCCGCTTCAGTTGTTCCAGTTCGTTTTTCATATCAGTGATTTGAGTGCTCCGATAATTTCACTCCCATAATTCATAAAATCTTTATACGTCACCAGCACAACAAGCACCATCAGCAAAATAAACCCAAGATTGTGTGCCGCAATTTCAATACGCTCGTTCACCGCCCTTCCTCTCAACTTTTCGATCAGTAAAAACAGCACACGTCCTCCGTCAAGCGCCGGAAACGGCAGCACATTAATCACCGCCAAGTTGATGGAAAGCAATGCCGTAAACTGCAGCAGATAAACAAACCCCAACGCGGCCACTTTGCCGGTAATCACCGCGATTCCAACCGGTCCTGACAAATCAACTCCCAACCCCTTTCCCGTTAACAAATTTCCAATGAGTCCGGCAAACGCACCCACAACCTCACCCGTAAACGCAATGGTCGCAGCAATCCCTTGTCCAATCGCTTCAAAAAATGGATACGCAACCAATCCCGTCTGCACAAGCCCGATTCCAATCCCATTCACTTGTGCTTCCGGCAAATACGCCGAGGTCAATTCATGCGTGACGGCAGTTCCCTCCCCCGTTTCTACAACCACAGAAATTCCGTCTTCTGCCTGCTGTGAAATAAATGCACGCGCCTCCTGCGCATTGCCAAAAATCTGTCCGTTGATGGAGACGATTGTGTCACCTTGCGTGATCCCCGCGGTTGCCGCCGGTGAGCCCTCCACAACCGTCATGACCGTCAGCGACGACTCACGTACGCGTGCGGACGAGGAAATATTTTCATCAATGATACTCGGAAGCCCGATCATGAACCCAGCCGAAAGCAGCACAGCAGCGAGGAAAAGATTCATTACCACACCGGCAATCAGCACCAAGAAACGCTGCCACGCTTTTTTCGACGCGAAACTGTCTTTATCTTCCTTGTGTTCTCCGGATTCACCTTTGATCCGCACGAATCCACCCAATGGAATCCAGTTGATCGAATAGACGGTCTCGCCTTTACGGATCCCGACCACACGCGGAGGAAAACCAAACCCAAATTCTTCCACCTTCATGCCCATTTTTTTGGCCACCAAAAAATGACCGAGTTCGTGGACAAAGACGAGAACAGAGAGAACGATGATAAACAATAAAATTGTGCCCATAATCAACCGAATGATACCGTTTGACGAGTTTTGGTGCAAGAAAAATAGAGAAAAAAGAAAAAACCGCATCAGAGAGATACGGGATGGGGATCGAACAGATTCGGCTCGAGCTCGCGCACGAGCACGACACGACCGTCCTCGGGTGGGAAGCGATGGGCAACCCGATAGCCGAGTCGGGTGTACCACAGAAAGGTCACGGAGGGCTCGGGCTTCTCGCGCACCTTCAGAACGCCGGTGTGGAATCCACGGTCGAGGAAGTCTCGATTGCGCCGAGCAGCGAGACGTCGAGCCAAACCCTGATTTCGGTGACTCGTCCGTACACCGATCTCGGTCTGATAAATGATCGACGGATCATCCGGCAGATGAGAACCGAGTTCACGCCGAAGACTCTCACACAGTTCGGGTTCGAACTTATGCCACTTGGTGGAGAGCGGTGATCCCCACGTGAACCCGATGACGTGCGCCTCGTTCTGGATGCGTTCCACTGCCAGCCAGACGACCGAGTTGGGATCGAGCGCATCCAAAAGATCGGAGACCACTTCGGCATGCGGCCAATAGTCGACGACCGGTTGGTCACAGTGGAAAAACCGAATGGAGGCGAGTTCGGCTGCCTGAGGTTTACCCCAAAACGCACCGCAGACGGAACACTTGAGCCATTCATTCCATGGCGGCTCGGCGAATACTTCACGATAGCACTCAACGAGACGTGCGAGCATCCCGTGATCGCCGCTATGCGGCTGAAACGGTTCGATGGTGATTGTCATGCTTCCTCCAGGCTCTCAAGCCTCAGTGAGAATAATCACTCAGGGACAATTCGTCAACGCCCCTGGATTATTTCCAAAGAAATTCGCTTCGGACCGGCTTTCACTCGTGCCAAGGCTCCGATCGGAAGTGTGCATTGCGGTGCCGTGTGACCAAAATCCACCCCCGCAACGACCGGAATCTTTTTTGATAAACATTTTGTTCGAATGATTTCTCTGATTTTCCCCCGATTCATTTTAGATCCTTTCTGAAATCGACCAATGACCAAACCACGAATCTGTTCCGCACCAGGTTGCTGCAAAACCGACTCAAGATTGCGATCAAATTCTTGAGCACTCCATTTACCCGTAAGATCGTCATCCTCAAGCCAAAGAATGGCCCCTTCTAACTTGGGCATATACGGAGTCCCTTGCAAAAGATTAAACGTGCACAGATTACCCCCCACAATCATTCCCTCTGCTTCGCCTGAACGAATCGTAAACGGGCCAGGATTGCGATGAGTCACAGACGTTTCGCCACAGCGTTTGGACGGCTGTACAAAAAACGTAGCCGGCTGTTGAAGAGCGCGCACAAAATAATCCAATGTGTAATCAACACAGGGTGTTCTTCCGATCGTCGAAAAATTTGGACCGAGGTATGTCACCAGACCTGCTCGTGCAAAAACCGCGTTCACAAGTGCGGTCATGTCGGAATGTCCGCAAATAATTTTGCCCGCCTTACGAATCGACGCAAAATCTAGAAACGGCAACAGCTGATTTACGGAAAATCCCCCGCGAGACGCGAGAATCGCGTCCACCCCCGGATCCGCAAGTGCCTCGTTGAAATCCGCCAGACGTTCCTCAATCGACGCAGTTCGAAATAAACCCGACCGCAAGACGTTTTTTCCATAAGAGATACGAAAACCTAACACCTCTAATCTCCGCTGACTTTCCTTACGGACACGCACGGGAACCACGCGCAAACTGGTCGAAAAAGAAACAACTCTTACTTCTCCTCCTTGCGTAAGTGGCGCAGGAAACAGGATGTTCATACGGTCAAATCATAACAGATCATTCACATGGAACAAAAAAGATCCTCCGTGTGGAGGATCAGATCTTGTAGCCGCTCAGCAGCTTATCCATGCAGTCGCGGTAGGCGATGAGACCTTCGATCGAGACGCACTCGTCAGCCGAATGTTCGTTGTCACTCATCGGAGACAAGCACATGAACTGCGTGCCGTGACGACCGGAGATGAGCGTCGCGTCGAGGAAGCCGGTGGTGGCCGGAGGGCTGATCTTGCCTCCATGAACGGGACGAAAGGTCTCGAACAACGGTGCGATCCGCTCCGTGTCCGCGATGTAGGAGGGCATCTCGAAGTTCACGTGAACCGTAAGCTTTGCCGTATGCTCCTTCGCCGCGTTCCAAGCCGCAAGAGCCTTACGAGCCACATCCTCGATGAACACCGCGCTCACGCCGCGGTCACCGGGACGCACATCGAGGAGCGTCCAAGCGACGTTGGGGATTTTGTTGGCGACGTTCTTCATCGGCGGTGGCATCTGTGGCGTCTCGCCGAGCACATAGGGCTTGTCACCCATCTCGAGCGATCCCGCATGCACAGCAGCGATGTTCGCGGCCGTCTTGAGCTCACCCGGGTACTGAACACAGGCAAGACGGACAGCTTCCATCACATGCGCTGCGGCTTCCGCCGCATTGGCACCAGCCCAAGCGCGCGAGGCGTGACCGGAGACTCCCTCAAAGAGAAACTCGATCTCTGTGCATCCGCGCCAGCCCAGGTACGCTTCGCCCTTGCCACCGCACACCGACAAGCCGAACTTCGGCGCGACGGTGGGATTGGCATCGACGAACCGTTGCATCCCGACGAACTGGTACTCCTCATCGCCGTAGAACAGGTAGCCGACCTTGCGCGTCGGCCCGACCCGGCCGATCGCGTCGAGGCAAGCGGCGATACCGCCGCGCGTGTCGCACGCACCGAGCGCGTAGTAGTTGACTCCGTCGCTTGAGAACTCCTCATGCTGCCAGTTGGGGCTTGGAATCACAGTGTCGAGGTGGCCGACCACGAGCAGATCGGTCTGCGATGGATCGCCGTCAAAAGCCAGCACGTTGTAGATCTCGTCCCCAAGATGCACAACCTCGACCGTGAGCCAAGGGAACCGCCGCAACTCCTCAGCGACAAGCTCCGCGATGGCACGTTCACCGGGACCGCCTTTGTCCACACGGTACCCCCGCGTTCGACACAGCCGGTCGAGCAGTGAAAGAACTGAATCCTGGGTGTTCATGCTTCGCCTCCTTTCAGGCGATAAAATCATAAACCGTGCAGCGGAATTTAGCAAAAAAAAAGCGGATGGAACCGCTTAGTGAGAAATGTGGACGTCAGTCCAGATGAGCGAGCAAGTGCTCGCGCACGGACTCGCTCGCGACCTTGGGATGCCGAACACCCAGAGGCACCCGATCGAGATGTGAGAAGGTGATGTGTTGACCCAGCCCGTGCTCGATCATCTCGAGCGTCCGGACGTTGAGCCGGATGAGCCGCTGGGAGATCCGGGGCTCCTGAGCTTGGTCGAACGTCGCCCAATCGACCGGCCGGCCGAAGGGGGCGATGTAGGGAACGCCTGTGTCCTGCGGCGCACCGAAAAGCGTACGCCCTGTCATCGGACAGAAGGCAAAGAAGTCGCGCTCGCACACCTCGTCGACGGCCGGAGGTGTACCGGCAATGCCGTAGCAGCGCACATAGGAAAGTTCAGCACCGATCTCCGCACAGATCGTCACGGGATCGGATCCCTCGGGGGGCGCCACAGCGATCCCGCACACGACACGCCGAACATCCACCCCATAGCGTGAAAGCCCTTCGGCGATAGCACGCACGACGCTGCCGGAGTAGACCACGTCATCGACGAGTGTCACCGCGACACGCGAGGAATCGTCCGTACCGGCCTGAAGCGAACAGGCGATCTGACGGAACTGCTCCTCACACTGCGGGTATCCGAAGCGTGGGTGCACACCCTCGACCTTCTGAAGATCGTGGCCGACACAGCGCGTGAGCTGCAGCATCAACGCTGTTGGCCAGTAGACCGGATCGACCGAAATGACCGGACGAGGATCGTCCTGCAGCAAGACGGCGATCCCATCCCTCAGCTCCGCATCCCCGACACTCTCGAAAACGTGACCGTTGAACGTCAGGATGTCGGTGAGCTCTGCGCGAATCGCGCCGTAGTCGAGATCGACCACACGACCGAACCGGACGTGCATCCAACGTTCCAGGAGCATGGAAAGGTCCTGCGAAACCACGTAGCGCGCAGCACCGGGAGCATGATGGGGATGATCTGGATCCATGGAACACCTCTACGAGGGGGTAGGAAGGGCTAGACCTAAGAGTGGCATCCTCTCAAACAGCTTGTCAATCCGTCCCTGTGGAAAAAAGAACCTCGAGTAGTTCGATGGCTCCGGCCGTATAGGAAGCTGAGGCAACTCGCTCGCACACCGCCAGATAAGCCGGTGCCGCATTGCCGACCGCCCATTGTTTGACACCCGGAAGATCCACGTGGTCGAACAGACTATCACCGATCATAATGGTGTTCTTCAGGCCCATCAACTTCATCAACGTTTTCACGCCAGAGCGTTTACAGCTCTCGATCGCATGCAGGATGAGAATCCCGTATTCCGGATTGACATCCCAATCGAGAGGGATGTGACCCATGATAGACCCCGCATGCTCACGCGTGACCCGCTCGATGCGCGCGAGGAGTTCGGGATCGTGTTCATAGCTTGTCCCATCGATCCGACGTGCGGCAAAGTGAAGACTGAACAAACGCAGTGCGCTTGAGAACACGACTTGCCGAGGCTCTCTGGTCGCATAACCTTGAGACCGAATGATCGCCGTTGGATCACCCAGAATGGCCTCAACGTCGCCAGCGCCGGTCAACTCGTCCAGCACGCGATTTCTGAGCACCTTGAAACGATCGCGTGGAATCGTTCCGGTCGGATGGATTGCTCCGTCCAGCCAGACGACCGCACCGCGCTCGGCGATGACAGGGCCGTTCATACCCAACTCGTCGCGAATCCGCAGGAGTGCAGTAAGTGGGGTGTCGGAATTCAATCCGACCACGTGTCCGCAGCCGATGGCCCGGGCGACCGCCTGCTCCAGACCTTCCTGCGTATAACGATACTCACGATCGATGAGCGTCTTATCAACATCAAATAAAATGAGCACGGTTCACCTCCACGCAAAACGTAACCGAACCATTTTCAAAAATCAATTGGAAGATCCAACAGATCCCGCAAACGCCGAATGTGAAAATCCGCCGCCGTCTTATCGCCGCCAATCCGGATTGTTCTTAAACCGGCTTCTTTTGCCCGCAAAATATCACTCTCTTCCTGATCACCCACCGAATAAATCTCCGAAGATGAAACACCGAGTGTCTCCCGTACCTGAAGAAATACTTCTGCGGACGGCTTGCGAATGTCAGGTTCGCCCGTAAATAAACAATTTTGCACGTATTCGTAAACACCCAAAAATTCAAGCGCGCTCTGTGCCCACACACGGGGGGCTTCCGTTAAAACCGCCGCATGCCCTGATAAAGCCGAGAGAACAACGTGTGCATCAGGATTAAAATCGATGTAACGCTCAGGCTCAAGACGCCATGTCGCCTCAAAAAATCGCGCGCGCGGAATACTAAATTCTTGTTCAATTCCCAAACTGACATGGCCGCCATATTGTTGTTTGATCCTTTGATAGGTTGCTTCAACGTCCGTGGCCGGAATCGACAGGTTGTGTTCTAAAAATGAAAAAATGTTTTTCTTGATTGCCCGATAAAAATCGGAGGTCGCAAAATCCGATCCACCTTTATATGGGTAGAGTGTGCCATCGAGATCAAAAATGAATCGGGTTTTTTTCATATGAGAGAAAAAATCGGACCTAAACGATCCGATCATAGACCTCCTCAAATCGTCGCTTCATCAAATCGTACAGCCAGCGACGGTCGAGTGCCAAACAGTAGTCACACCGACAAGCGGCGTAGACTGAGTAGACATGCAATCGACAAAGCTCCAGCATCACCTCATTGAACAGGCCGCGCTGTATGAAACTTTGGGCAGTGTCTGAAAGGATTTGCATGATCCCGAAAGAATCCCACCCTGCTCGTTCCCGTTCAGCCGCTTTACGTTCGAAGCTTATCTCAAGCGCGGCAAGGTCGATCGCAAGCGATCCAAGCGTATGACCGGGACCGGCCGCGCCGGGCACGCACACACGAGGGTCGATGAGGCGTACGGTCCCGTCCGGAAGACACATCACATTGGCCGTACTCAAATCGCGGTGGCAGGGTTTGGGCGTGCAACTCGCATGCTCACGCATGTGCGAGGCAAACGCAGACGGGAGTGCACGGTCAACGGCGGACGCGTTTACCACCACCGCTTGGATGACCTCCTCAACGATCGCCTGTGCCGTCTCCTCTGCGACCGCAACCGAAGCTTCCGCAAAAACGGAGAACATGTCCAGAAGCGACGCCACCGTTGTCTCATTGAGACATTGGTTTATGCCCTCCGGCGCAAGCAAGCACTGTTCGAGCGTCCTATCTGCGAGATACTCAAGCTCGATGACCGAAGCACTCCCCGCAAATCCCAAGACGCGAAAACGCGGAAAGACGTTCTCATAGTCCTTCCCGAGCCAAACCGCAAAACGATCAAGCAGTGCGCGTTCGGAACCGTCCGGATCGAGCTTGAGAATGCGCGTCACGCGCAGCGTGCGTGCCGAACCGGTTTCTCCAACCGACTCAAAACGCGATAGCGCCAGATCAGGCATGGAGCGAAGTTCACGCATCCACATAGGTTCATCCATAGAAGTCTCCAAAAAAGGACGGGGGATCAGGTTACGACGACCCGACCGCACTGTCAATCGCAAGCGTGACAGCTTCTTCCGGGGTCTCGGCTTTCAAGACACGCCGCCGTTCACGCGCATCAATAAATGTACCGGCTAATTTTTCAGCCCATCCGCCCGTACCTGTTAGCGCCACCATGGGGATATTGCTCTGATACGCGATCGCAAGCTCGGTGAGGGTTCCTGATCCGCCGGAAATAGCGATAATCGCATCGCAAGAATTCACAAGCACAAACTCTCGACCACCACCCCGTTCAAGCCCGGTCACGATAATAACATCCGTATTCTGCTCTTTGTCCCAAATGTCTTTTCCTTTCCCATAGGTCACACCGACGGTTAGCCCACCCTTTCGTTTCGCGCCACGCGCGGCCGCGGTCGAGAGTGAATCGTAATCTTTCTCCGCGCCATAGACGACAACCGCGCCGCGTTCGGCAAGTAATTCTCCGACTCGCTCGGCAAGCGCGGCAATTTCTTCGCTGTACGCAAGATCCGCGGCAGAGCCCATCACGCCAATTTGTAATCGTTTGTTTATCATAAAATTTATCTAGTAAAAAACGGAGATCATTTTTGACCCCCGCTCGTAAGTCCCAGCCGTTCGAGCATCCACTCGCCGGCTTCTCGCCCAGAGGCAATGGGTCGTTCCGGCACAGCCAAAGAGACGAACGGGTCGAACCGCTGAAGGCCCTGCCGACAGAGCCAGTCAGACCATCCCTCCCCCAGCGCAAGGGGAACAGCTGGAATGGGAGGTGATTTGCGCCCTACAAGTGTCTTAGAGTACTTCGCCCAGAAGGCGATCTCAAGGAGCGTCCCGGATCCACCTCCGATAAAAATGATACCGTCGGCGAGTTTCACGAACAGTTCGGATTCGTCTCCCCACACCGAGGATCCTGTCCGAGGTGGCACCGAGATTTCCAGATCCGCACCCACCTCCTGCAAGTGTCCGCGCGCACGTGCATACTCGGGATATACCCGCACGACCGGGAGCCCCATCTGAATCGCGTATCGGATTGTGCGACCAGGCACTCCGGTGCGTGTCCCACTGGTGATAATCCCAACCGGTCGCCCCGAGAGAACGTCGATCACGTCCTGAGTGGCCTGCTCAGCCTCTTTGTTAGAATCAGCAGTACCCGACAGTGCAATCAATGCTCGAAGCCCGCGAGTCGCTCGAAGGTCTGTAACCATTCTCTCGATCTCTGTCATGTGAAACCTCCTGCTGGAACTCTAAATCAAAATATCACTCCATTCAAGCTAGTGGAGACGACCGACCGCTCCTTCAACCTCCTGCAACAGTGTTTCCGGAACTAAATTGGCAAGCGCTTCCAAAGATGGATAGACCACACGATCTTGATCGAAAAAAGGAACCACCTGGCGAATGCAACGGTGTGCCGCCTGAACTCCGCGGCCAGGCCGAAGCGGCGCACGAAAATCCACTCCTTGTGCGGCGCACAACAATTCGATCACGGCCACCTGTCGTGCGTTTTCCACAATCATGGCTGCTTGTCTGGCGGCAATCGTCCCCATGCTCACATGATCCTCTTGGTTCGCCGACGTGGGAATTGAATCCACAGACGCCGGATGAGCGAGCACCTTATTTTCGGAAACGAGAGCTGCGGCGACGTATTGAGGGATCATCATGCCTGAGGAAAGGCCCCCTTGTTCTTTGGGAATCAAAAAGGCCGGTAAGCCATCCGAGAGAGATGGGTCCGTCAAACGCGCAATACGACGTTCAGAAATATTCGCAAGTTCACTCACGCCAATTTTGAGAAAATCCATGACCTGCGCGATTGGTTCCCCATGAAAATGACCAGCGCTGATCGCTTGATCATCCTCCGGAAACAAAAGTGGATTATCGGTCACGCTATTGAGCTCGCGCGTCACGACGGAAGCAACGTACTCGATAGTATCGCGACTCGCACCCTGCACCTGAGGAGCACAGCGCAATGAATACGCATCTTGCACACGTCCGCAACCCCGATGCGATTCGATAATTTGAGAATCGAGACACAACCGGCGAACAGTCGACGCCATCGCGCTCTGCCCGGGATGTGGACGAAGCGCATGAACACGAGGATCACTCGCCGCAACCGACCCCATAAGCACTTCAAGCGACATGGCGTAGGCAACGGTAAAAACATCCGCCAAACGACGTGCGTCGAAAACAGCTAAAGCCCCAATACCGGTTTGAACAGATGTTCCGTTATTGAGTGCCAACCCTTCTTTGGACATCAGTGTGATCGTGCCGAGTCCTTTTTCTCGCAATACTTCAAGGGATGGCTTGCGTTTTCCATCCACCAGAACTTCCCCCTCTCCCATCAGCACAAGCATGATGTGGGAAAGTGGGGCGAGATCACCCGAGGATCCGACAGAGCCTTGCGAAGGAACGTAGGGATAGATGTCGTGATTCAAAAGATCAAGTAAACGATCAATGACCGTTGAACGTACGCCGGAATGCCCGCGTAAAAGTGAGTTGATACGGACCAGAATGGACGCACGCACCATATCCTCTGGCAGGGGTGCTCCAACGCCTGTGGCATGCGAACGAATCAAATTGGTCTGGAGCGTTGCCGTTTGATCAGGGGAAATCACGACGTTCTTAAATTGACCAAAACCTGTGGTCACCCCATAGACGACTTTTTCTTCCTTCACCAAACGATCGACAAAGGTCCGAGCCCGTTCAAGTTTCGCGCGCGCATTTTCAGAAATGAGAACGCGTTCACGTTTACGACTGACACACGCTACTTCTTCAATGGTCAGTGTCTCACCGGTCAGGACAATTGACATAGAGGTAAAATGATTTGAGGTCATCTTTCCCCTTTGGTGCCATCTCGTCAATAGACGCTCTTTTGGCTTGACAGGTGAGAACCGCGCGCTATGATGCCACCAGCTCCTTCCACTGACTGGAGAAGCCCTATGGAAAAGCTCGTCAAGCCGGATCTTCCCGGCGGATTCAAGGACTACAGCCCGCGTCAGATGCTCGCACGAGGTCGCATCCTGCGCACGATCGAATCGGTTTACCGCCGGTTTGGTTTCGTGCCACTGCAGACTTCGATCGGTCAACGGCGCGTGGTGCTGACCGGTGGAAAACCGGTCGAGAACCGGCTGTGGGATCTGCACGTTGGTGGTGACCGGCTCGTCTTCGACGAGGAGCGAATGGTCACGGCCCGCTTCGATCTCACTGTCCCGCTTGCACGATACGTCGCCGAGAACATCGGGACGATCACCTTCCCGTTCCGCCGCTACGAAGTGGGAGACGTGTTCCGTGGGGAATCCCCACAGGCTGGACGCTACTGCGAGTTCGGTCAGTTCGACGCCGACATCGTTGGTGCCGCCACCGGACCGGCTGACGCCGAGATCATCCTGTGCATGTACACGGTGATGCGCGAGCTTGGGATTGAGCGGTTCCTGATCCGTGTCAACAACCGCAAGGTGTTGAACGGATTTGCGCAGCGCGTCGGTTTCACCGTCGGTTCCAAGTCCGCGGCGGCGCTGCTGCGCATCATGGACAAGGCAGACAAGATCGGCATCGACGGCGTGCTCGCCGAGTTGCGTGCGAAGGAAGCTCCCGAGGGGGAGGAAGAAGCTTTCGCCTTCGACGACGCGCGTTGTGAGCTCGTCTCCGGCTTCATGACGCTGACCGACGGCCTTCAGACGAACGCCGAGCGCCTTCAGGCTCTCTCGAGCTACTTCAGCGGCGAGGGCATCGGCGCCGAGGGTGTGCGCGAGCTCGAACTGATCGCAGAGCTCGTTGCCGCCGGCGGCATTCCCGAGGAGTGCTGGATGATCGATGCGTCGATCGCCCGCGGACTCGGGTACTACACCGGACCCGTCTTCGAGACCACGCTGCTCGACAAGCCCGAGCTCGGGAGCGTCTACTCCGGCGGCCGCTTCGATGATCTGGTCGCGCGCTTCACCGGCGAGTCCCTTCCATCGGTCGGAGCATCGGTCGGTGTGGATCGACTGTTCAACGCACTCGAACGACTCGGGATGGTCGAGGATCCGGAACCGGACGTCGATGTGTTCATCATCACGATGGACCCCGCGTTCACGTCCGTGTACTTCGCCATGGCCGCAGAGCTTCGTGCCGCCGGCGTCCGCATCGAGATCAACATGAACTACCAGGACACCTCGACGCGCGCGCAGATGAGCTTCGCGCTCTCGCGGCGCGCTCCAGTGATCCTGTTCTACGGTTCCGGCGATGCCGCTTCGGGGACGGTCGTGGTGAAGAACACCGCCACTCGCAAGCAAGTTTCCGTCCCGCGCGAGAACCTCACCAAGGAGGTCTTGACGATCCTGGGCCGTTCGGCGTAGGATCTCCAACGTATTCAGCGGGCGAGTAGCTCAGTTGGAAGAGCATCGGATTGTGGTTCCGAGTGTCGCGGGTTCGATTCCCGTCTCGCCCCCCATACACCCTTGGAGGTGTCCATGAATCGTCGACATGTCATTCTCGACGTCTGGACATCCAACGACGAGAAGGAAACCGAGGTTTATCTCGTCCCCGAGGACACGTGGCGTGTGCTCACTGCTTACCGAACAGGAGTCGATCCGACTGACTCCAAATTCGTTGAGCAGTTTGGACAGATCGCCGACACGCTCGGCTTCACCTCCCCTCCCCACCTCGCACAGCGAGAGCAGATCACCGCGCACTGGTTGCGCGAACACGGCATCCGTGCCGGTCTGTTCCGCTGGTCCTGCACCCTCTACTAGCCGACCCGAACCACAGGTCGGCCTTTTTATTTTCCGCAACACAAAAACCGCGCCCTGCGACGCGGTTTTTGAATGGGTGCTAGGATGAAGACCAGGCTCATGTCTGTTGCGTAGGGACAGCTGCGGAATTTCACCGCATTCCACATCCAAAGCTGGCGACAGTAGATCAGAAATCAAAATGTTTGTCAAGAGTTTATAACTCGAATAAAGTGCCTTTTACCTTTTTGGATGAGCACGCCTTCTTTTGTTGGCTTGATGATGAGCTCAAGATCAATCACGACTTTATCATCCACTTTCACTCCTCCTCCATCAATCAAGCGACGCGCGTCCGACTTGGATTTCGCAAGTCCGCTTTCCACAAGCACGTCCACGATCGATTGCGCACTCCGTAAGTTAAATTCAGGAACATCCGTTGGTTTTTCATGTTCCTTAAACAACTGGTCAAATCGATCGCTTGCGGCTTGTGCCTCTCCTGCCGAATAAAACCCGGCAACGACCTCGCGAGCAAGCTGTGCTTTTACATCACG
>CAYMBX010000003.1:0-47049 GCA_964388785.1 uncultured Gammaproteobacteria bacterium | reverse complement strand
ACAATAAAAGTTATGCGACACTTAACGCACGGAGAGCTTCTAGCTTTCGTTAGTGCCGTATAACCTAAGCGCACGTTCTACGACCCCTGGTGTAAGAGCCTTGGTTCGTAGAACGTGCTTTCTATTTCTCGTCCCTTGTATACTTCCTCATACCTCTCCATTCCATTAGACCGACAAGTTCGGTCTTTGTATTTTACGACACAAGATAGAACCTTCTTTTTATTTATAGTAAACGTGGTCACCGAATCGCAGATCAATATATTGTAACGAGGTTTGGTCTTTAATTTTATCGCGCATCAACACTTCGAGTCTTGCTGCCTGTTCATCCACGTCAGCAGACGGATCGAACAGAATTTGAAAACCCGTCTGTGTAATCACACCGACCCACTTCCCTGCCAGTCGGTCAAATTCTGTACGGACAAAAGGAATGTGTTGAAGAGAAAGGTGTTCATGAAAGCGAAAAATCGATTCGATTTCTTTTTTCACCAAAACCGGATCCCCCACCCCGACCGTCACATCGTTGCGGTCGATAAAGAGCGGAAGGATTGTTTGGATATGTTCACGCTCTTCCGGTTGAACCGTTCGTACAACGATTCCTTCCAAATCAACGATGTACAGTTGGTTTTCTGACTGCCACAGGAGTTGAGATGTTCGTTCCACTGCCTTGAGATGCACCTGCGTACCATCGCGTTCGATCTGAAGGTCTCGGAACGTGAAAGAGGCATTCATGCGTGCTGCAAGTTCCTCAGCGCGAAACAGAAATTTATTCTGATTCGTAAAAAAAAGAGCGGTACGTTCACTCAGATAAGACTGAATGACGTTTGAGATCTCCGATCGATCCGTGTGCTGAATTCCTGAAACAGACACGGATTCGAGACGGAAGAATGGGTGGGCGAACAAAAAGATCGCGCCTGTCAGTGAAAAAACCACAAGCACTCCAGGGACTATCATCCAGCGGAGTGCATGCTTGGATGTATTTGTACGAAAATAGGGATTGCGATATGTCCGGGACGCATACCGTCTCTGCTGTGTTCTTTGAAAAAAGTCACGTCTTTTCATAGGGCTCTACACAATGATCCGTGGCAGGAGCGGATTGATTCGCGTGACGATTTCGTATGGAATGGTGCGTGTTTTTTGAGCAAGTTCATATGCGGTTACCTCATGACGTCCATCCACACCCAGTAGCGTCACCACATCTTCTTTTTCTACATGGGGCACGGCCGAGACATCAATCATCATCATATTCATGCAAATACGGCCCATCACTTTGCATCGCTGACCATTGACTAAAATGTCGCCAACGGAAGAAAGAAGACGATCGTATCCATCCCAGTATCCGACGGGAAGCACGGCAATACGGCTGCGCTGTTTCAATCGTTCCGTTAATCCGTATCCAATTGGTGTTCCAGCAGGCAATGATTTAATTTGCGCGATGCGTGTCTTCCATTTTAACACCGGACGCAGGTCGCAAGAAATGGTTTGTTTACGGATGGTATCCTCAATGGATTCCGAGGGCCAAATGCCGTACATCGCAATTCCTGCACGGACGAGTGATCCGTGTGTATCCGGATACAACAACACGGCTGCGGAACACGCACAGTGAACAAACTCCGGCTGAAAACCGTATTCTTGGACCAGTTTCACAGACTCGGAAAATCGTGAGAATTGAAGACTGGCATATTCCGGATTAGTCGTATCTTCGATGTTGGCAAAATGCGTGGATACGCCGACAAGCTGAATGTGTGTACATCGTCGGATTTCAAGAAGCAAATCAGAAAGATCTTCCATCAGGACGCCTTGCCGTGAAGTTCCAGTCTCGATTTTGAGATGGATACGCGCGCGCGATGCGGTCGCGGCAGCGATCTTTTCCGCATGTGCGATCCCCTCGCGGTCATATACGGTAAAATCGATTTGATGATGAATGGCCTCGGCATAATCTTCAAACAGAAGATATCCGAGTTGGAGAATGAGTGCACTTGGAAACAGCCCGCGCAGGAGAAGCGCATCGTCGATTTGGTCAACCGCAAACGCTTGGACTCCCGCTCGTGCAGCAATCTGTGCGACTTCCTTAATGCCATGTCCGTACGCGTTGGCTTTTACGACTGCACAAAAACGCGCACCCTCTGAGAGAGCACGCAATGTTTTGATATTTGAAATAAGAGATTGTTCTTCAATTTCAACCCAAGTGCGATGCATACAAGTTTTCCCACTGTTCAATGACCACACGTGCAGTTATGACACATCTCGAAATCATATTCTGAAATCTGTTCAATCGGGATTGAGAGATCACATGTTTTCATCCATTGCTCAAGTGCCAGACGCAACGCCTCCTGATCATGTCCGAGCAGAATCATGTCTGGCTGTATGGACGTCATAATCTCAAACGATCCGAGAACCTCATCGCTTAACACCACTTGATCCACATATCCGAGCCCTCGCACAGCTTCTTGTCGCTGTGTTTCTGGATGAAGCGGTTCCCTTCCCTTCAATTCTCGAACATGCTGATCGCGTGCAACGGCAACAACCAGATAATCTCCGAATGTTTTTGCCATACGCAAAAAATACAGATGGCCGGGATGTAGACCGTCAAAAGTTCCAAAAACAAGAACACGAGTCTCAGACATATCAGACAATATCTACTTCAATGACGTCCTCCGCGCGCAAAAAATCACTGAGTGCTATCCGAATCGAATCTGTCAACCTTCCCGCATTAAAAAAGATTTCTTTGTTTTCTTTCAGACGAATGTCCATATGCGTTTTGAGCCCCAAAACAGACCCAAAAGGAGGTACAGAACCAGGAACACAATTCGTTACAGACTTTACTTCCTCGGCGGAAGCGAAACTAAATTTTTCTCCGATCACTTTTTCCGCTTTCTTTTGGTCAATTTTGCAGTCATCAGGGAGCACAAAATGAAAAAAATTACCTGTTTTTTTCCCCTTCACAATAAGAGCCTTCGCCCCTTCGTGATGCGGACGTTTTGAAGGTTCGAATCCCATGGCTTCATCTGAGTCTTCAGGCTTCGGTCCATGATGTTTTGTGACATACGGAACCGAACGTTGATGCAAACGTGCCTTGATGGATTCAAAAATATCCGATTGAGCCACTTCTTTTTTCACCTGCTTTTCCGGACGCAATGTCGGGAATAAAATCACTTCTTTTATGTTGTCTGCTCCTGTCAGCAACATGACCATTCGGTCGATTCCGATCCCAAGACCGCACGCCGGAGGCATACCGTGTTTAATTGCGTCCAGGTAGTCGTAATCCGTTTGATGTGCTTCATCGAATCCTGCTTCTTCCTTACGCTTTTCTTCAATGAATCGCGCCTCCAAATCGACTGGGTCATTCAACTCCGAATAGTTATTTCCGATCTCGCTTCCAAGCGCAAACGCTTCAAATCGCTCAACGAACGCTGGGTCTTTGGATTTCTTCGCAAGAGGAGAAACTTCCACAGGATAATCATAGATAATCGTGGGTTGGATAAGCTGTTCTTCTACCAGTTCCTCGAAGGCGAATGCGAGCAGTTCACCCGTCGTATTCATCCGAGACATCTCTTCTTGTTTTTTCGTGGAAATTTTTTCGGAAAGCGCTTTTTTTGCACCATCCACTGTTCGCCATGTTGATTGCGGAAGCCCTCCAATTTCTGCCACCGCTTCAACGAGTTTCATACGTTTCCAGGGGCGCTTCAATTCAATCAGAGTGTCTCCATGTTGTACACGTGTCGTGCCGAGAGCTTTTTGTGCCGCATGCTCAAAAATTTCTTCAAAAACATTCATCCCGTACTCATAATTTTCGTACGCGATTTGCGCTTCAAACATGGTAAACTCCGGATTGTGATCCCGATCGATCCCCTCATTACGGAAGACCTTTGTGATCTCATAGACCTTCTCGAATCCACCAACGAGAAGGCGTTTGAGATACATCTCATCGGAAATGCGCAGATAAAAATCCGCATCGAGCGCATTGTGATGAGTGACAAACGGACGGGCGAATCCTCCTCCATAAACAGGTTGAAGCGTTGGTGTTTCGACTTCCAAAAACCCCTTTGTATCCAATAGTTCACGGATCGCTGAAATAATTTTTGAACGCATGACCATTCGGTGCTTCACGTCTTGATTCATCAAGAGATCGAGATAGCGCTTGCGGAAGCGCGTTTCTGTGTCTGTCAGGCCGTGCCATTTTTCCGGAAGCGGGTAGAGTGCCTTGGCCAACACGCGATAGGAACGCACGAGAATTGTTTGCTCGCCTTTTTTTGTCACAAAAACCACCCCTTCTATTTGAAGGAAATCTCCAAGATCAATGGAATCAAGAAAGGCATGATAGACGTCGTCCCCGAGCACATCGCGCTTCAGTGCGGCTTGCATCACTGCACTCTCATCTTGAAGCTGAAGGAATGTCAGACCGCCGTGTGTACGGATGAGACGAACTCTTCCGACAACACTCACGGATGCCTGTGATGATTCAAGTTCCGAAAACGCAACAGTGACTTCATGGAGTGTATGGTTGCGCGTGACTGATGACGGATAGGGATCAATTCCCCTCGACCGCATCGCTTCAAGTCGTTTCCTTCGAACAATTTCTTCCTCGAACATAAACTATTCTATCGAAATGATTTTATACTCGATCGCTCCATTTGGCGTTTCCACCGCGACACGATCCCCTACCTTGTGTCCGATAAGCGCCCGTCCGAGCGGGGATTCATTGCTGATTTTCCCCCCGAGCGGATCTGCCTCTGTCGAACCCACCATTTGATAGGTTTTTTCCTGCGTGCCCACCAGTGCGGTAAATGTGGAACCGAGAATAATTTTATCGTTTCCTGTCGTTTGTTCAACAATCACCGCATTCCGTACCATGTCTTCCAATTGAAGAATGCGTGCTTCGTTCAGCGCTTGCTGCTCCTTCGCGTCTTGATATTCAAAATTCTCGGAGAGATCCCCGAGTTCTTTCGCGGCACTGATGGTTTCCGCTATGGTTCGCCGTGTTTGTCGCGTGCGTTCTTCCAGTTCGCGCTTGAGTTCTTCCAGACCCTGTTGAGAAATATACATATTCAGTTTACTGAGATTATCCTTGTTTTTTGATGCTGTCAATCTTTGGGAGGACTGCAAAAAGTGTTGCGAGTGGAACCGTGAGAATCAAAGCGGTCGTCCCCGCAAGAGTGCGGATAAACTCCTCTGCAACCACCTCGTTATTTAAAAATGAATTGATGTCTGTTGATGCGGAGAAAAAAAGGAGAAAGGCGGGGAGCGCCGTTCCGGCGTAGACAAGCACGAGCGTATTTACCGTGGATGCAATATGGTGTTGACCGAGACGCATTGCTTTCCAGAACAGACGCGTCCGCGAGAGGGTGGGATCCGTGTGTGCGAGTTCGGCAACCACTTCCGCTTGTGCAACCGCAATGTCATCAAGCACACCAACCGCGCCCAGAATGGCCGCGGCTGCAAAAATACGAATTGGATCGCTGACAGCTTCAATTTCCCAAAGCAGGAGTGAGGATTCCTCCGTCCCCAAACCCGATAACGACGATACGCGCGTAAATAAGAGTGTGAGCACCCACACAATGAGCAATCCACTCATGGTGCCGAGAAACGCGAAGAAGGTGCGTAGTTTTAGTCCGTGAGAAAGATGAATATTGAAAAACAGAATCATGATCGATGCCAGAACGGTATAAAGAACGGGATCCTTCCCCGCCAGAATGCTAGGAAGCAGAAAAAATCCAAGAATACTAATCGTAATACCAAGACCGATCAGTGAGAACAGACCACGGAAAAAACCGACCCCGATGGTAATGAGCGCAAACACAAAAAAGAGGATGAGTAGTACCGGCGTTCTCACTTTGTCATCGAAGTAGACCTGTTGTGACCCATCAGGCATGTCCACCACCCGCAGATTTACCTGGTCGCCAACGCGTAACGGAATATACAGTCCGTCCGGATATGAGTCGCCTGTATCGACACGGAACAATTCATTTAACCCTGTTCTTGCCTGAAAAACATAAAAATTGGCTACACCTTCCTGAGCGGTTTCCTCAATGGATTCAATCGTTGCTTTGACTTCTTTTGGTTCTGCTATTTCTTGCGCGAACGCAGACGATGCAATGTTCAAACCAAAAAAAATAACCAGCAGTCCTTTACGAAGCATATGCTCAAATTTTAGCATCTTTTTGATGATTTGACAAAAATGCAAGTCTACTTGCATAATGTACACGTGTATATTCCCTTTTCTTATGCAACACGACTGCACAATCGATCATCTCATGAAAAAGGTGGGGTTGCGCTGCACACAAGATCGCCATGACTTGCTGGAACTCTTTATGCAGGACAGGGCCTGGAGCGCCCCACAGATGGCTGAGGTCTATAAAGAAAAAGATCTCTCGACGATCTACCGCAACATTCAAAAATTTCTTGATGCCGGACTGATCACGTCTCTCCATGTCCACACGCAAGAGGAATTTTTTGAGCGCTCGGCTCTTTCTCACCACGAACACCAAACATGTCCGGAGTGTCATCTTATGTCCTGTGTCCCCTGCCCGATTGAGCTCAATGCTCCCCATACACTTGAAATTCAAAAACGATGTCCATCCTGCGTATGAAAAAATTCATCATGATCATGATCGCGCTCGTTCTCTTGGGTCTTGTTATTATTGCACTTCTTTTTCAAAAAGACCCGACAGAGCTTCTTGATGAAAAACCGCTTGTCACCGCAAGCATCTTTCCTCTTTATGATATCGTCCGTACCGTGGGTGGCGACGTGATTGAAACCGAACTTATTTTACCGCCGGGTGCGAGTCCGCACACATTTGAGATGAACCCACAAACCGTCAGACGCATCGAGCAGTCGGCTCGCGTGTTTACGATCGGTCACGGACTTGATGACTGGGCAGCGGCGTTTGCGCAAAAGCAAGAGAAGGTTGTGGTTGTGGATCGGGGGATTCAACTGAGAGACTCGACGGAAGAAGAAACGACAAATGATCCTCACTACTGGCTTGATGTTCGAAACGGTAAGCTCATTGCGGAAACTGTGGCTGAAGAATTAATCTCTCTTGTTCCTGATCAACGCGTCACCATTGAACAAAATTTGCAAACTTTCGTCGCGGCACTCGAAGAACTTGACGGATCTATCCGTTCTGAACTCGCACAAATAGAAAACAAAAAGATGATCACCTTCCATGACGCGTGGTATTATTTTGCTGACGCGTATGGAATGGAAATTGCGGCCACGTTTGAACCTTTGCCCGGACGTGAACCTACCCCGCAATATCTTGCGGAGCTTTCGCAAACGATTCAACAGACACAAACACGCGTCCTATATGCCGAACCGCAGTTTTCATCCGCGGCACTGGAGGCATTTCTTTCCGACCAGAACGTTTCTGTTGTCACGATTGATCCGATCGGTGGAACCGTCGAGACAGACAGTTACCTTGACCTCATGAGATCAAATGCACTCATCATCTCGCAAAATCAATAACGAAGAAGTTGCGATGGTGCAGGTTTCGAACCTGCATGTCCGACTTGGGGAACAACCCATCTTAACGGGCGTCAGTTTTCAGATTGAGAAAGGACAGATCGCTGCAGTGATCGGACCAAACGGATCAGGAAAAACCACGCTTATTCGTGCGATCCTTGGACTTGTTCCGATCGAACGTGGCGACATTTTAATCGATGGTCAACCGCTCAATCATCGACACACACGGATCGGGTATCTTCCACAGCGATTTCAAATCGACGCGCAATTTCCCATCACCGTAGAAGAGTACCTGCGACTGAGCTTGAACCACGGAACGCATGTTTCATTAACGGAAAAGCTGGAAGAAGTCGGGCTTGCACACTCCGTTTTGAAAAAACGCGTTGGTTCCCTGTCCGGTGGCCAGCTTCAGCGCGTCTTAATCGCGCAGGCGACCCTTCATCATCCGGAACTGCTGATTTTGGATGAACCGTCCACCGGCATCGATATTGTCGGTGAAAAACAATTTTACGATCTCATGCAAGGACAACGGAACGCCTATGGAACGACCGTTATTATCGTGTCCCATGATATTTCTGTAATCTCGCATGTGGTTGACCAAATTGTTTGCGTTAATAAGCGATTGGTTTGTTTCGGGCCGCCGAAAACAGCTCTCACAAAAGAGACGATTGGCGAACTGTACGGAAACGAACACAGCTCGGTTTACCACCACCGACATGGTTGATTTCCGTTTCCACCACCTACTTCTTCATTCAAATATCTGAAAATGCCTCCACCCATCACTCATCCCGACAGACAGATTGTCTCTCAATCGAGAGCTCGCAGATTGAGAGACAATTTGTCCACCACACATGAGGCGTTGCCAAACAATTTTTTATGGACCCATTTGAATTTCTCACCTACCCCTTCATGCAGCGCGCGATTATCGCGGGCTTGTTTCTTGGCGCACTTTTAGCCGTACTTGGGGTTTTTGTCGCTCTGAGAAAAATGGCTTTTTTTGGAGAAGGGATCGCACACGCGTCTCTCGCGGGCATTGCACTGGGGGTTTTGTCGGGACTCAGCCCAATGCCCATTGCCCTCCTTTGGGGGGTCGTGCTCGCACTTTTCATTTTTCTTCTCGAACGCCGAACGCGATTATCCACAGATGCGGTAATCGGAATTTTCTTCACATTCTCCATGGCACTTGGAGTGATCCTCATGCACTTCACGCCCGGGTATCAGCCTGAGCTTGTTTCGTTTCTCTTCGGAAGCATCTTAGCGATCTCTCCGTCAGACCTGTTATTGATCGGTTCTTGCTCGGTTTTGATTCTCGCCTGGCTTCTTTTCTTTCGTCGTCAACTTATTTTAATCTCGCTTTCCGAAGAACAGGCAGTGGTCACCGGGGTGCGTACAAACTTGCAAACCGCCTTGTTTTACATCGCGCTTTCCGTTGCGACGATTCTCGGTGTCAAAATGCTAGGAATCATTCTTATTTCTGCATTACTCATCTTGCCCGCCTCCATCAGCCAACTACTCACTCGGAGTCTCAAAACACACTTCTTGGCTTCCGTGATTGTTTCAGAGTGCATGATTTTTTTCGGACTGGTCGCCTCGTTTTATTTTGATCTTCCCTCGGGAGCCACCATCGTTCTCCTCGGAACACTTCTGTTTTTTGTGACCAATCTTGCCAGACTACTGCGACGTTCTTGAAAGAAACCACCAAGAAAAAACTTCTTTCGCGAGCGGAACAGCCGCATCCGTACTTTCTCCACCCTCCTCAATCAGAATCGCGATCGCGATTTCAGGATCATCATACGGAGCAAAACCAGTAAACCACGAATGATAGCGTTCCTTTCCGGGCGCTTGCGCGGTTCCCGTTTTTGCGGCGACGGAAAACGGAAGAGCATACAGAGAGCGAGCACTGCCCGTTAAAACCGTTTCCCGCATCGCACGTTTGACGATGGAAAGCGCAGAGGAATCCAAGTGATCGATGGGTTCGCTTGGATTCTTTGTTTTGTCTAAAATCAAGCTTGGTTTGATGCGTACTCCGTTATTTGCGATCACTCCGGTCGCGCTTGCCATCTGAAGTGGTGTTGTCAAAAAATCTCCTTGCCCGATGGCTAAATGATAGGTATCCCCGACATACCAACGTTCTCCCTTTGCTTCTTCTTTCCATTCTTTTGATGGCAAAAACCCGTCGGCCTCTGCGGGCAGATCAATCCCGGTCTGAGAACCAAATCCGAATCTTCGTGCATAATCGGTAATTTTCTGGACACCCAACCCGTTAAATTGATCGTATCCACCACCAATAATGTAAAAAAACGTGTTGACGGAATCGGCAATCGCTTTCGTCACATCGGTCACGCCATGACCACCACCTCTCCAGTCTGGAAAAAACCACTCGCCGATCCGCAATCCCCCCGTTGAAACAAACGATGTGTGCGCGGAGATAATACGCTCCGCGAGGGCGGCATATGCCACAAACGGCTTAAATGTTGATCCGGATGGAAATTCACCGGAAACTGCACGCGAAAAAAGAGGCTTGTCCGGATCGTTTACAAGTGTCTGAAATGCTTCAGAATCGATCCCTTTGGCAAATTCATTGTTGTCATATGAAGGCAGACTGACGAGTGCGTAGATTTCTCCCGTTTTTGGATTCAACGCGACAACCGAACCGCGAGAGGTGCGTGTGGCGGCAAACAACGCTTCCATTCTGGATTCAATAAACGCCTGAAACCCGGCATCAAGAGACAGATGGATATCTGTTCCGGGAGATGGGTCCGTCTTTGAGACAACAGAAAGTTCTTTTCCGCGTGAGTCAACTTCCACGACGATTTGCCCCGGTTCCCCGCGCAATGTTTTCTCTGCGCTTTTTTCCACACCGAGTTTACCCAGTGTATCAATGGCTCGATATCCATCAGCTCGAAGTATGTCCAACTCTTCTGTGGAAATTTTTCCTGTATATCCAAGCACATGCGAGAGAGAAAGTGTTGCAGATGGATACTCGCGCAACGAGGAGGTTTGCAAAGTGAATCCCGGCAATCGCTTTGTTTCGATTGCAAGATGCATTGCTCGTTCATAGGGAAGATGCTGTTTGACAGGTATAGCTTCATGCGGAGTTTTTGCGTATTCGGTCAAGAGCAGATCGAAATCTGTCGGTTGAACTCCGGCAATAACACCCACATGCTCAAATAACGCTCGACGTTCTTTTTCCTCTTTCGGCAGATCGGCGATGGTCATGGTTAATAGGAATGAGGGGACATTTTTTGCCAGGATGGTTCCATGACGATCATAAATCAACCCACGTTGAGGCAGGACACGAATTTCACGGTATTGATTTGCTTCCGCAAGAGATCGGTAGTGATCACCCAGATTGATTTGCAGATAGGCGGATCGTCCGGTAAAAAGCAAAAAAAGACAGGAAAGAATTCCGCATGCCCACACAAGCCTGGATCGTGGAATCAGACTGCCCATACGCGGCGCATGGGACCCCGTCTCGGCAAACGGTTGATTCGAAATCGCCTGCTCAACATCGTCAATCATTCGTCGATCTGAAACACTTCCGAACGGGCGGTCGGATTGCACGATAAACAATTGAGACGCGCGGCGGCGAAACATACTCAAAATGTACGCGAATGGATGAGTATTCTCAAGGGGCGTGCAAAGGTGAAGAGAACAAACAGAGTAAACGCGAGCACCAAAAAAATTTTTCCTTGCGTCAGAAAATAATCACTCCACTGCCCTTGCACGTGCGTTCCAACAAGTTGAAAAAACCGTCCGATCGCATCAATGAGGACAAGAAGAAAATACCCGACCCATCCGCAAGCGATCACTCCATACAGTGAACGGTTGGAAAAAACCTGTCTGGCGGTGAATAAACAGACCGCAGCCGCAGTCGCATACCCGATGAGAGGAAAAGGAGACACGTGCAGATGGAAGAGTTGAATAAAAAGGCCATAAAAAAGAATCCAAAAAAAACCGTCTAACAGTCCGTGATGCTGGATCAGATAAACTCCGCACGCAAACACAAAAGGCGACAGTGAAAAAAATAATGGCAACGAGACGAGAAAACTTGTTTCGAAAACGAACGCGGCAAGAAAAAAACAACCGGAGACGAGAAATCGTGTCATAGCGGTTCTTCGATTAAGACATGTACGATCGAGAACTGTCTGACGTCCGCAATCGGTTCGATAAACGCCTCCAGAAAGGGAGCATTTTGTTCGGGTCGAACATCATTAATCAATCCAACAAACAAACCGGAAGGAATACGCGCCTCCAAACCAGAAGTGACAACCAGATCATTCACCTGAATCTGCGTGTCTTGCGGAATAAATTTCAATCGCAGCAAATTGCCCGATGTTCCTTCTGCGACACCGATCGTCTGTGACTGTCCGAGAATTCCGACTGCGGTGGCAATTTGCGGATCAGTGATGGATTGAACCGTTGCGGAATGACTTGAGGTCTCAACGACTTTTCCGATCAAAACACCATCATTGACGACGACAGGATCACCGATTGTTACTTGATCGCGATCGCCTTTATCGATGACAAACAACGAAGCTTCTTCCGGGCGCGTGCGTGAAACAATGGAGGCGGAAACCGATCGGTATGCGTTGCGTGACAGAAAACCAAGGGCTTCTTTGAGTTCCGCATTTTCTTTTTCAAGAGTTTCCAGTCGAATTCGATCAAAGGCGAGATGAGCAAGCCGCTCTTCGGCCTTTTTGACTTGGTGTGCATGTTGACCGGCATTTTGTAAAAACGACGTTTGTTGATAAATCCACGTCCCCACGGAAACAAGCGGTTTTTGGATGATATGCAGACCGCGTTCAACGAATCCGCGCGTGAGCAAAAAAATCAGGAGAAATGCAATGATGAGGGTTGCGGAAATCTTGAACGATAGATTGTGCGCGTTTGATCGGCGCATGATTCTGCGTGTTTAGAGAAAATGTCCTTCGGTTGCCGACGGAAGTGCGATGTCCCGCAACAAACGTTCGTCATCGAGCAAGTGTCCGGCTCCACGAACGACCGAAGTTAATGGATCGTCCGCGATGCGGACAGGAATGGCGGCTTGACGAGAAATAAGCAGATCGAGACCTCGCAACAGTGCCCCACCGCCGGTCAGGACAATTCCCCGTTCATAAATATCCGCGACGAGCTCCGGAGGTGTCATTTCAAGCGTTGCTTTGATATTGTCCACAATCGTACGGATCGATCGTTCGGTCGCTTCACGAATTTGGGAATCGCTTACGATGATTTCTTTGGGCAATCCCGTCAAGAGATCTCGACCGCGCATCTCAATCTCTAATGGCTCCTCCTGCGGAAGGGCGGTTCCGATCCGCATTTTGACGCGTTCTGCGACACGTTCGCCAAGCAGAAGATTAAACACGTCGCGTGCGTATTGAATGATATTTTTGTTCAACTCCTCTCCAGCGATCACGAGTGATTTCCATGTGACAACCCCGGCAAGTGACATGACCGCGATTTCCGTCGTACCTCCACCAATATCCACCACCATCATCCCCAAGGATTCAGACAATGGCAGACGTGCGCCCAGTGCCGCCAGCATACAGTTCTCGACCAAAAACACCTGTCGTGCCCCTGCGGACAACGCCGCATCCTCAATTGCTTTTCGTTCGACTTCCGTCGTTTCAAGAGGTACGCCGATTACGACGCGCGGACGTGGAATAATGGTGAAAGATTCTGAGTGCACTCGATCGATAAAATATTTCAACATTTTTTCCGTCACTTCGAAGTCCGAAATTACTCCCTTTGTGAGGGGCTTCGACATTTCGATGTGTGGGGGATTTTTCCCAAGCATGTCCAGCGCATCCTTCCCCACAGCCAAAATTTGATCCGTCCGCGTGTTGATGGCCACGATCGACGGCTCATTGATCACAATACCTCCGTCTTTTGAGTAGACGAGCGTGTTGGAAGTCCCAAGATCAATCCCCAGGTCTTTTGAAAAACGACCGAGCAGCTTGTTCAGCATAGCGGGCCTATTTTACTGAACAAAAAAGGAGTCAGCAAGCGGTCTCTTGGACAGTTTTTGTATTCAAGGGTCAAGAAACTCGTTTTGAAAGAAACAATAGCTCAATCAAGGAAAAAAGGATTACAAGGAGCAAAATCGTCCACCAACGCAATAATTGAAATGAAAGGAGGAGGAGTGTGCAGGTAAACAGACTGGAAAGGATGATGCCCTGTCGAAAGGAACGGAGTGTTTGGCGATAAAGAATTTCATTGGGACGAATCCATAAGCGAATCACCGTGCCGAATAAAACACTGGTTCCCAACACAGCGACAAAAAGCGTGGTATGGAACAAGAGGTAGCCGATGATGCCGGAATAGACGGGATCAATACTATGTACGACAAAAATCCAGGCGATCCATGCGGAGATGGTCGCGAGTCCCATGATAAGAAGAAACCAACGAAACGTCATAGTTTCATTATTCAGAGGATATCCGCACGTCGAAATCGATGGACAACACGATAACGGACAGAACGAACCGGGAGTTCTGGACGCCGTTCTTGCAAATACGCTTTGAGAGGTGATTCCAGGTCTTTGAGAAATTGGCTTGCAGCCGAGTGGCGCGTTTCAATAGTTAAAATTCCATTCTGAAAAGACACAGCCCGTGCATCACGTTTTCGAGCGCCCATTTCTGACACCAAAAAATCTTCTGCGCTCGAAACGAGTTGGGAAGCGGAAACCTGTGTCGAAACATGTGCGCGCTTCAGCGCATGCCCAAGGAGATCTTTTAGCGGAATCATAATGCCAGTATAGCACGTCTACGTTTGTCGGTACTCACAAATATCCGCAAAATCGCAAAATCGACAGTGAAATCCGGGAGTTGGATGGAAGCCACTTGCCCGAATCCGCCCAACGCGTTCCATGACGTCCTCTTGGAGCTTCGTCAACTCTTCATCACTGCCGATAAACGAAACACGACTCTGATCTTCGAGGTAAACGTAGGTGAGCTTCTTGGGTGTCAGTTTGAGAACATCGCGTGCGGCGAGTTGGTAAAGCCAGAGTTGCTCTTTGTCTGATCGCTCAAGCGATTTCTCGGTTTTAGGCGTCCCTGTTTTATAGTCGATAATTTCAATGCCGTCTTCGTACGTATCAATGCGATCGATTCGTCCTTTCAAAATAACATCACCGATTTTATAGGTATATCCTTGCTCAAGCGCGAGTGGGGTCGGTGTTTGCTCCGCAAACGTACTCACATAACGAATCAGCTGTTCCCTGCCTTTTGTTCGGTACTGCTCTCGCACGCGGTCATTTGGGTACCAGTCGTCCTGCCAGCAGTGTTTGTACATTTCCAAAAGCTCATCGACCGAAACCGGAACAGTGTCACCCTCTGTCCTCTCCTGTCCTCCCTTAGTCTCCTCAAACAATCCCCCTTGTTTCTTTCCCGTTCGTTCCATCCATGCCGTAAAGTAACGATGAAGTGTATTGTGCATGGTTTTCCCGAATGAAAACGTCCATTTACCCAGGACAGGCACACGCAAAATATGTGCAAATTTATATTGAAGCGGGCAGGTTTGGAATGCAGCAAGCTGGGTAAAGGAAAAATGCTTGGGAATGTATTTGTGCAAATTGAGATCTTCCATCGTTTCCGGTGCATCTTGATCCTCATCTAACAGTTGAAATTCCTGTTCGGCTGCTAAGACAGGTTTCGTATAACCGAGTTCGTCCAAAAACCGCGAAAGCTTCCGTTTGCGCGCCCCACCGTAATCGTCGGCAGAGGTAAAAAACAGCCCTTCTTTCGCGCGGGTCATCGCGACGTAAAACAATCGTCGTTCTTCTTCAAGATGGAAGAGCGACTCATCGGACGTTTCTGTTTGGGCGACAAGCCCGTCTGGCAACGGAATCGCGTCAGCCCTTCGGGAGGTCGGAAATTTACGGTCAACAAGGTTGACGACAAAGACGTAACGAAATTCAAGTCCCTTTGCCGCATGTACAGTCAAAATACGCACAACATCCGGACCTGCTTCAAGATCCGCCGCAAGCGCACCTTCTTCTCCTGCGTTTCGTTCATGGGTAAATTCCTCAAGAAACGCATGCAACGATCCATGTCCCGCTCGTTTTTCAAATGATTTCACACGTTCAAGCAGCTGCTGGAGATAGCCGAATGACTCGCGTTTTTTTTGCTCGCTCTGTGTGTTGACGTATTCAAGATATCCTGAATGCCTTACTGAAGAGATGAGTGTTTCTGACGCGGTTTTTGTTTTGGCAATTTGAGAGAGTGTTGCGAGCACATGCAAGACGCGATCGATGCTCTGAAGATCATCCGGATCGATCGCGGAAAACGATTTGGCCATTTGCATGGCTTCGTAGAGACTTTTCCCTTTTCGTGCCGCGAATCGATTCAATTCGGCAATACACAACGCCGACAACTTCCAAAAAGGAAAGAGGAGGACGCGGTAGAGATTTGGACTATCGTGTGGTTGGTCGATCACGCGCAGCAAAGAAAGCGTATCTAAAATGATCGGCTTATTATAAAGACCGGACAGAGCGAGAAATTGAAAAGGAATTTTATGCCGTTCGAAGGTGTGAGCAAAATCGGCCCCCGCATCGTTTGATCGCACCAATACAGCAAAATCGCTCCAAAGGGTTTCCGGATCCTTCTTTTTCAGTTCGGATATTTTTTCCATGACCGCACGCACTTCTTCATCGGATGTATGGAGATGAAGATGCTCGATGAGCGCATCCCCTGGCTTGTTCGAGAGCAACTGCTTTGACAATCCATGCTGTGCTTCCAACCGTCTTGGATTGTTCATCTGAATAAATTCATGGGCGCGGTCGAGAATCGCCTGAGTACTGCGATAGTTTTGCATTAGCACGACGCGTGTCGCATCCGGATAATCCGATTGAAATCGTAAAATATTCTCAATCGATGCCCCGCGAAATTTATAGATTGCCTGGTCATCATCCCCTACCACGGTGATATTGCGACTCGAGTCGCACAACAGTTTGACAAGTTCATACTGTGCATGATTTGTATCCTGAAACTCATCCACAAGAATAAATGGGTATCGCTTTGCGAGCCGTGAACGAACGGCTGGACGCTCACGCAAAAGCCGAAGAGTGTACAGAATAAGATCGCCGAAATCCAGTCTGTCGTTTTCAAGCAATAGTTGTTGATACGTATGGTAGGCGTGCGCCAACTCGACAAGCCGTGTCTGTTCTCCTTCCGCATCCGTGCTTGTCTGCAGATGATCGGATGCCGCCTGTGCCTGCTGTGCAAAAGCCAGATACTGTTCGGGGGTGACCGCCTGGTCCTTCACGCGAGAAAAATGTTGAAGAAGTGCACGCAAATATTTTGTGGGATTTCCCATTGGACGAAAATAGTCGAGGGCAAACCGATCCAGTTCCTGGCGCACAAGAAGCCAGGCGTCCAGTTCTGTGATGACCTCAAAATTCGGTGAAAGACCAATTTCGGCTCCGTATTCGTGCAAGATACGCTCACAGAACGCATGAAATGTTGAAATTTGCAGATCCACGTACCCGTATGGCAAGAGTAAGTCAACTCGTTCCTCCATTTCCGACGCTGCCTTCTCTGTAAACGTCAGAGCCAAAATCTGCTCCGGCTTTGCAAGCCCTTGGTCGATCAGCCAGGCAATCCGGCGTGTAATCACCGTTGTTTTCCCGGTTCCCGCGCCAGCTACAATCATGAGCGGCCCTTCCCGATGGGTGACCGCTTGTTTCTGTTCTTCATTGAGTTGATCAAGTAAACCCATATCTCCCGCAGTATACATTGGGTTGACAAAATGGTTCAATTTGATAGGTTATTCCGACCCACTGCAAAGGAGGTTCATCCATGGGCGAGCTCGTTCACAAGCTTCGACATCTGCACGTTCACGTTCGTTCCGGACGCGAGGTGGTCTTCACCGACGGCCATCCGGTCGCACTCCAGGTTCTGCTGGACATTCGTCCCGCTGTCGAGAACCCGCAAGCGCCGCCACTCGATCTTCGAGTTGTCGTCGACCGTTCCGGATCGATGAAGGGCGAGAAGTTGGAGGCGGTCATGCGTGCACTCCAACGCGTGATTTCCACGCTGACCGTGCGTGACACGCTGACCATCATCAGTTTCGCCACCGACTACTCGGTCGATCTCGGAAAAAGGCACATGGACGACCGAGGCCGAGAGCACGCACACACGGTTGTGACGCGTCTGCGCGCGGACGGGAATACACACATCTCCGGGGCGCTCAACGCCGCGCTCGAGGTTCCCGAATTCGTCGACACCCACGAGACGCGAGTCATTCTGTTCACGGACGGACAGAGCAACGTGAACACCCAAGAGGATCATCGACTGCTTGCACGTGCGGCGGACGAGGCGCGCCGGAAGCGGATCCCTCTGTTCATCTACGGGACGGGGAGCGATTACCATTTCGCACTTCTTCAGCAGATGGCGGTCATGGCTGGGAACGGCTCACAGCTCCGTCACGTCATGGAAGCTGAGGCACTCGAACGTGAGTTCGCGGCGGAGATCGGCTTCATGCGCGGTGTGGGTGTCCGCGGCCTCACGGTCACGGCCGTTGCCACAGGTTCCGCGAAGATCGCGCGCGCAACGCGGTTCATGCCGCAACAGGCCGACCTCGAACCGATGCATCGAGACACCTTGATTACGGACTTTTCCGGTGCGGTGGACAAGGCGCGCGGCCAGCAGTACCTCATCGAACTGACGGCGGACCCAGACCGCGCTTGCACGTGCGAAGTCATGCGTCTCACCCTGAAAGGCAGAACCGTCGCGGGCGAGTCGTTTGAAGACGTGATCCTGGTCCGGACGCACTTTACGACCAATCGATCTGAAGAAACAGTTCCGGATCCTGAGATCGTCAAGCTTCAGATCAAGATGGCTGCCGCGGCTCAGGCGGAGGCCGGCAACTTCGATCGGTCCGCCGAGCTCTACACTCGCTCCGGCGACGAACGCACAGCTGTGATCATGCGAGACCTGGGACGCAAGGCGCATCGCGATCAAGAAGCGGCGCGTCGAGGCGGGACGACCGAGGCGCGTACCAGCGTCTCTGTGGAATTCACGGCTCGCGTCGACAGGGAGGATGACTGATGCTTCTGTGTCCAACATGTACGAAATCCTACCCGAACGGAACACTGGTCTGTCCGCAGGACGGATATGAGTTCGTTCCACTGAAGACCACGTCACCCGGAGTTCCGCTCCGTCAAGCGCTCATCCCTCCGGTTAACCCCACGTTCGAGTTGATTCTCGAGCGTTGCGGTGGAACGGAAGTTCCGATGAACGAACAGACCGTGTGGGACTTCCCTTTTGAGCTCGCAGGCGATCCACCGCTGCGCATCGGACGACACGACCGCACGTCTTCGCCTCCGATCCAACCGGAGATCGATCTCGCGCCCGCACTCCAATTCATGCCTAGTCCGCTTTCACGGATTCAGGCATGCATCGAACGATACAAAGGCAAACTCTGCGTCCGCGCCGTATCCGAGCGTGTGACAACTTGGCATCGCCGAACGGGTGAGCACAAAGCCCGTCGTCTCGCCCTGGATGAATACGTCGAGCTCAGTGACTACGACGTGCTCTACCTGGGCGAACCAGACGGAATGCACGTGCGTCTGCGCGTTCATCTCTTCAACATACATCCGTAACCCGGGTGTTTTTTTGTACAAAAAAACACCCCTTACGAGGTGTGTGTGGAACGTGAATCGATGAAGCGTTTGAGCAGTGGTGGCGTTGCCATGGTCGTGAGCAAAACCATCACCATAGACGCTCCGAACAATTCCGGTGTGAGAATTTCTTTTTGGAGGCCGATCGTGGCGAACACGATCCCGACTTCCCCGCGCGGAGACATACCCACCCCAACGATGAGGCGATCTTGTGAGACCACGAGACCACAGGCAAGTTTTCCCGCCATGGCGATTGCAGTGAACACGAGCCCGAATCCAAGAACGGACGCATTGAGGAGGATGCCCGGATCGACGATGCATCCTGCGTAGATGAAGAAGACGGGGGCGAATCCGGTGATGAGGCCTTCGATGAAGTGCTCGACCGGCCTGTCTCCCGAGGTCATTTCCGCTTCCTCAAAATAGGCTTCGTCCAGCGCGACCCCCGCAAAATAGGCTCCGACGATCGCCGCAAGGCCGGCCCACAGAGCGCCGGCTCCGTAGAGAATCATGAAGGAAAGAACGATCGCCTCACGGGCCTCTTCGTCCATGCGGCGCAATGCGCGCACGATGTGTGGCGACAGGACGTGACCGAGAGCCGGAACGACAAAGACGAAAAGCAATGCTTGCCCCATCTTGACCGCCACCTCATCGAAGACGAGACCGCCCGGCGCATTAAGTGCGTCGCAAACACTCAGGATGATGAGTCCCAGGACGTCATCGATCACCGCAGCGCTGATGATGATGCGCGCGAACGAGGCTTTGACCACGTTCAGTTCCTGCAGAACCGCGACCGTAATCCCGACGGACGTTGCCGCGAAGACTCCTCCTTGAAAGAGGGCAACGGGCCAGGAAACATCCGAGGCGTAGAACGTAAACAGGAAACCGCCAAGGACCGGCAGAAGAACGCCGATGAGAGCAACCTTCCAGCCCTGTTTGGCGTCATGGAGAATGGAGTGCAGGTTACCTTCAAGTCCTGCCTTAAAGAGCAGGAGCATGGCGGCGATTTCGGCAAGACCCGCGATCAGCGGAATCCCGTGCTCGCTACGCAGTTCTTGGAGCAGATGAGTTCCGCCGAAGACGGCGCCGATCGCCAAGCCGGCGATGAGCGCGCCGAGAACTTTCGGTTGGCCCAGGCGTTTGGCCACACCGCCGAAGATGACCGTCATCAGAATGGCTCCGCCGATCCAGAGCAAGTGTTGTCCAAACTCTCCGTGCACGATTTCCTCCTACGCATCTAACGCGGGCGATATTATATCCGAACGAAGCAAATTGACAAGGGAATAAAAAACCCGGGCTAGGCCTGGGCGTGGTCGAGACGGGGCATCCCCTCGAGGTCATCGATGTCGATGCCGTCGTCGAGGCGGTGCAGAACCGCGGTCTCGTACCAGTGGTAGAACGCGCGCCAAGTGGCGCGCGTGACGTCGTAGGTGATCTTCTCGCTGCCGGTTGGAGCGTGGACGAGGTAGCTGATCGAGATCTCCCCACCCGTGCGCTCCGTGAGCCACTGCCCCGCACGCATCAGGTGATCGATCAGATCCACCGGGTGCAAGGCAAGCAGAGGTCCGCTGATCGAGTGCGGGTTGGCGCACAGGATGATCCGACGGATCCCCTCGTTGATCCAGCGCTCGATGGGCTGAAGCAATACCGTATCCTGATCGATCCCGATCTCCGCGTGCATCCGCGTGTCTGGACTCGCGATGAGCACGCCGGCCTCGTTCGCGATGACACGAACCGGACTGTCCTCGACACCGTAGACGACGATCTCCGCAGGGTTGGTCTCGCTGTCGCAGACGAGAATCACCCCGCCCGGAACAGCACACATCTCCTCCTCGATCCGCACGAGCACACCACGCCGGACGAGCTCATGGATCCAATTTCCATCACGCACCTTCATGTACTCCTCACTCACGGCAGTCTGCCGCATGGATCCTACGGCATGATGTCGTAGGACGGGCCGTAGAATAAACAAAAAAAGCACCCGTGTCAAGCGGATGCGGAGATCCCGTCGGAGCCGCCGTTGGCCATGTAGCGTGCCCAGTCGATGCGCGAGATGGTGTAGCTGCGCTTGCGACCCTCGCCGTAATCGACGTGGATCATGCACAGCACACGCACTCCCTTGTGACGCGCCTTGATGTCCGATTTCGCGGCCATCATGTGGCCGATGAGGTCGACCAGGGTGAGACCCATGACCGCTGCCTTGCCACAGGGGGCGTGCACAGACAAGACAATCGTGTCGATGTGCTTGAGTTCGCGCCCCTCGATGATCTTGACGTGCATGAGTTCGCGCGCAGCGAATCCGGGGTATGGATCGCACTGTGGCGAAAGAACCATTGCTCCGCCGTGCTCGGTGAACGTGTGAATGCGCGGCTTGTGGCCTGCTGCGCGCGAGGTTTCGCGCATGTGATCGAAGACTTCGTCGAGCTGATCCCCGTCCGCGCAGCAGACGAGAATGACCCCCTTGGACACGTCGATCTGGTTTGGATCGACGTCCCCCAGGATTCCCTTTGCGCGCATGTCCGCGATAAGACGACGATTTTCTTGGTCGAGCGGTGTAGGCATGATCTCCTCTGACAGGTGGGAAGAAACAAAAGAACGGCGCCAAAATGATACGCCGTTCTTGAGTACCCGTCAATTACTGAATGATATTCATCTTGCGCGTATTCATATCGACCGTGACTGGCAGTGGTGTGAGCACTTTTGCAAGATCGGGATACTCTCTCGTAATCACTTCCATTGCCATTTCGCTAAGAAATTTGGTTTTCTCTATCGCAAGAAGAGGTTGATCACCTGCCGGATCTCGATAAATCGCGGAGGTCAAAAGAACGGCGTTTGTGGAAGCAATGCGTCCCGCTTCCATGTTTCCGCGAATAATTTTCGCCGCGGTCAACACCGGCACCTCCAGGTTGTGACTCCATGGTCCGACAATCAAGGCCGTATTGGGAGAATGGAGCCAGTCAAAGCCCCGGCCGAGTGCCAAAATCCACTCGCGATGCTCCATATTGATAATGGGACGCTGACTTTCTCTGACTTCCTTAATGTGTGCAAAATTCCCACTCACGAGTGGAACAAAATCATGCAAAATGCGCGTATGCATTGTTGGGTACAGCCGTTGAAGCATCGCGATAATGTCATCGTCCGACATCTCAGATTGTTTTGAAAGATGCACAACCTCTCCATTCTCACCATGGAGAACGAACGCGTCTTCGTCTGTTTCAAATCCGACCAGAATCGGATGAACAACCTCATGCGATTCGCCAAAAACTCTACTAATGTCGTGGGTTAATTTTTTTGTAAACGCAATCGCAGCCTCCGTATCATATCCGAACCCCGCACATCCGCGATGTGGATCGCCGGCGGAAAAATGATAGGTCACAAGAATCAGGCAGTGTCTTCCGCGGCGGATACTATAATTTTTCCAATCCGCAAGGACCGCTTGGAAGTGCGGCCACCCCATGTTGAAACGTCCTCCCAAATTGCGAAATGGTTGAAGGATGCCAAGAGGAGTTTTGGTGGCGTCTGGCCCATGGACTCGTCCGTCCATGCATTTAAGCATGACGATCTCTGTGGGATGCTTCGCGCGATGAAGTGAACGAGCGTTCCTTGCATCCGGTGAACAAAATTCTTGTGAATGCTGACGATTGAGCTCGATCAAATAGGCGAGTTGTTCGTCTTTGGTGACGGGTTGTGATTGAAGGGTCATACGCGATACTTCTTTCGTCGAATAACAACACGTTCACGTGCGAGTTCCCGCTCGAGAAGCGCCGCCGCATCTGCAAACGCGACATCATCAATATTTCGTTTTTCCTCAAGAAGCACCCGAGCGCGCTCTTTCGCTTCCGCAATCTTTTCAAGTTCCAATTCTTCAACCCGTTCAGCTGTATCCGCTAGGACGATGACCTCATGACCAGAACGCACTTCCAAAAATCCCGTCGATGCAACCAGAAACTGCTCGTCGCCGTTTGTGCGTACGCGCAATTCTCCCGCTTGCAAATTCGCAACGAGCGGCACGTGGTTGGGCAACACCGTAATCTCGCCCATCTGCGTGGTTGCGGTGACGGAATCAACCGTGTCTTCAAACACGATCCGTTCCGGTGTCACGATTTTAAGTTTGAGTGACATAGTTTCCTTTCATCCACTCTTTAAAGTGGTTGTCTGATAACTAACCTACATTTCAACACGGCTCACAAACTCTTTCGAGAGCTCGCAGAAAGAGTTTGTGAGCCCACCAAACGCTAGTTTACTTCCCTGCCGCTTCAACCACTTCCTCTATACTTCCCTTCATGTAAAACGCTTGTTCTGGAATGTGGTCGTACTGCCCTTCCAAGATCCCCTTGAAGCTCCGCACGGTATCTTCACGCTTCACGTATTTCCCAGGCGTTCCGGTAAATTGTTCCGCTACGAAGAACGGTTGTGACAGATATTTTTGGATCTTTCGCGCACGAGCCACAGTGAGTTTGTCTGCATCGGACAATTCATCCATCCCCAAAATGGCAATGATATCCTGCAAGTCTTTGTAGCGCTGCAATACCTGCTGCACGCCGCGCGCCACTTCATAGTGCTCTTGCCCAACAATATTCGGATCCAAAATAGTGGAAGACGAGTCGAGTGGATCGACCGCCGGATAAATTCCAAGCTCCGCAAGTGAACGTGCAAGCACCACGGTCGAGTTCAAGTGTCCAAATGTGGTGGCCGGTGCCGGATCAGTCAAGTCGTCTGCGGGCACGTACACCGCTTGAATAGAAGTGATAGATCCTTTTTTGGTTGAGGTAATGCGTTCTTGCAGTGCACCCATTTCAGTCGCAAGGTTCGGCTGGTATCCGACGGCCGATGGAATACGGCCAAGCAGCGAAGAAACTTCGGAACCGGCCTGAGTAAAACGGAAAATGTTATCGATGAAAAGAAGCACATCACGCTCTTCATCATCACGGAAATATTCCGCAAGCGTGAGTCCTGTGAGCCCGACGCGTGCGCGAGCACCCGGTGGTTCGTTCATCTGTCCAAAGACGAGCGAAGTTTTGTCGAGCACCCCGGATTCTTTCATTTCTTGATAGAGGTCGTTCCCTTCTCGAGTACGTTCACCCACGCCGGCAAAGACCGAGTATCCTCCATGTTCCTTTGCAATGTTGTGAATCAGTTCCTGAATTAATACCGTTTTTCCCACTCCGGCACCGCCGAACAATCCGGTTTTTCCTCCTTTCAAGAATGGACAGATGAGATCGATCACTTTAATACCCGTTTCAAACACCTCGTCTTTGGTGGACTGCTGGTCAAACGATGGCGCTTTTTTGTGGATTGGATCGCGGCGCTTTGTCTTGACCGATCCCAATTGATCAATCGGGTCTCCGGTCACGCCAAACATACGCCCAAGCGTTTCCGGCCCGACCGGCACGGAGATTGGTGCGCCTGTGTTTTCTACTTCCATTCCACGCTGCAATCCATCTGTGGTAGACATCGCGATGCTACGAACCAACTGATGTCCGATGTGTTGTGCGACTTCAAGAACGAGCGATTGGTCTCCGTTTTTCACCTCAAGCGCTGTGTTGATAGCTGGTAACTCTTCCCCCTCAAATCGGACATCCACAACCGGTCCGATGACTTGTGCGATTGTTCCCTTGTTTTTCATACATCTCTATTTATTTTCGAGTGCGGCTTTTCCACTCGAGATCTCCGCAATCTCTTGGGTGATGCCCGCTTGTCGTGCTTGGTTAAAGGTGAATGTGAGATCTCCGATCATTTCTTTTGCATTATCGGATGCGCTTCTCATGGCCATCATACGTGCAGAGTGTTCAGAGGCCGCCGCCTCCAGAACGGCTTGATAAACCATTGTTTCGACCAGTCTCGGCAATACGCGGTTGAGGACGGCGAGCGGTGTGGGTTCAAATATGTAGTCCGCTCTTGTCTCTTCTTTCTTCTCCATCGACTCCCCTTCACCAACCTGTCCAAGCCCTTTTAATTCTTCCGGCCCTCCAAGCGGCAGCAGTTCCAAAATCACTGGCTTTTGCGCAATTGCGCTGACAAAATCCGTATAGGCGAGCAAAACCTTGTCGCAGCGACCACTGGTATACTCATCGATAATCATGCGTCCGATAGGCAAAATCTCCTCGAACTTTGTATTGTTTGTCACCTCCGTAAAACTCGCGAGCATCGTGTACCCTGCGCGCCGAACCGCATCCGCACCCCGTTTTCCGATACAGATCGTTTGTACTTCCGCAGATGTATGCACCTGTCGGATTCGTTGCATGGCCTGTTTAATAATGTTGGTGTTGTATCCTCCCGCAAGACCACGATCAGACGTGAGAAGCAGTAACAGGACGCGTTCAACCTTATCCGCCTCGCGCAAGAGAGGATGCATTGAGGTATCCACCTTTTTTCCGATCGAACGAACTGCTTCCCATGCAATTTTGGCGTACGGCTTGGACATCAAAACCGCGTTCACCGCTTTGCGCATTTTGCTCGCCGAAACGAGTTCCATTGCCTTGGTGATCTTGCGCGTATTGGTGACGGATTTGATTCGTCGTTTGATTGCACGGGTTTGGACAGCCACAAGAAAGGTTTTCGGTGTTAGGGATTAGGTGCTAGGTTCGAGAAAACGTCGCGTTAAAATCGTGAATGTTCTGCTTAAGCATCACTTCAATCTCTTCTGTAATCGTCTTTTCTTCTCGCAATTTTTTCAGTGTCTCGGCTCCTGAAGCAAGCATGAACGTACGAAAATCCAATTCCCACTGAACAACCTGTTCCACCGGGATCTCGTCCACGAATCCATTGGTCACGGCATAAATGACCGCCACTTGTTCCTCAAACGGAAGCGGGTGATATTGGGGTTGTTTCAACAGCTCGGTTGTCCGACGTCCGCGCTCAATTTGCGCGCGTGTTTGCGGATCAAGATCGGTCGCAAACTGCGCAAACGCTTCAAGTTCGCGAAATTGTGCCAGGTCAAGTCGCAACTTTCCCGCCACTTTTTTCATCGCTTTTGTTTGAGCGGCCGAACCAACGCGGGACACTGAAAGTCCCACATTGAGTGCCGGACGAATCCCGCGATAAAACAGATCCGTTTCAAGATAAATCTGTCCGTCCGTGATCGAAATCACGTTTGTAGGAATATAGGCCGAGACATCACCTGCTTGCGTTTCAATAATCGGCAACGCAGTTAACGAACCTCCGCCGTTTTCTTCATTCAAACGCGCGGCGCGTTCAAGCAAACGGGAGTGCAGATAAAACACGTCACCCGGATAAGCCTCGCGTCCGGGTGGGCGGCGAAGCAAGAGTGAAATTTCACGGTATGCCCACGCTTGTTTGGAAAGATCGTCATAAATCACAAGCGCATCTTCCCCTTTGGACATGAAATACTCGCCGATCGTGCATCCACTAAATGGGGCAATATACGACAATGCCGCAGGCGCAGATGCGCCAGCAACAACCACAGTGGTGTATTCCATCGCACCAGCTTCCTCGAGTTTGGCAACGATCTTTGCGACCTTAGATTCCTTTTGGCCGATCGCCACATAAATACATTTCACCCCTTGTCCCTTTTGATTGATGATAGTGTCGACGGCAATGGCTGTTTTCCCTGTTTGTCGATCACCGATAATCAGCTCGCGCTGTCCGCGTCCGATGGGAATCATCGCATCAATCGCCTTCATTCCAGTTTGAAGCGGAACACCAACTGATTTGCGCGTCATGACGCCTGGAGCGATTTTTTCAATCGGATAATATTTTGTTGCGTTCAACTTCCCCTTTCCATCTACGGGATTGCCGAGCGGATCAATCACGCGGCCGAGAACATCATCAGAAACAGGAATCGACAAAATACGACCGGTCGATTTCACCGTGTCTCCTTCTTTGATTCCGGATGCATCTCCAAGAATCACCGCGCCCACGCCGCTTTCTTCCAAGTTCAAGGCGACCCCAAACACTCCACCAGGAAATTCAAGCATTTCCGATGCACGTGCATCGGTCAGTCCCGTCATGCGGGCCGTTCCATCCCCAACCGTGAGAACCGTTCCGACCTGCTCTTCTTTCGCTTCCGCATGGAATTGCTCAAGCGATTGTTTCAAGGCGTGGATAATATCAGTTTTTGATGCCATACATTCTGCGTTACTTTACGAGAAGGGATTTGAGTTGATTGAGCTGACCGGAGATCGATGCATCGATGATGCGATCGTCAATGCGCACGCGGGCTCCGCCGATGAGCGTCGCGTCAATCTCTTCCTTGATTTCGGCGCCGTGAGAGAGCGACTCGATCTTTTTTCTTGCATGTGCGTTTAGTGGATGCGCGGAATCGATCGTGATGGTTGCGGCGCCATAACGTTGCTTCCAAACCTGTTCGACCATCTGCATCACGTCCCGCACGCGCGAAAGCTCTTGTTGGGAGGCAAGAATGGCGATCACTTCCTCCGCCGCCTTTTGGGCGGACGTTTTGTCTTTTTCCACGGTCTCAACCAAGGCGGTTGCAAGTTGTTTAGGTGTGTAGCGCATACATCAAGTAACCAGCTTCGAAATGGCCTGTTCAGCAATTGTTTGCGATCGTTTTTCATCGATTGATTCTTGCAGCACACGCTTCGCGGCTTCGACCGCAATTTCGGCCATCTCGACTTTCGCTTCTCGAATCATCTGCTGTTTTTCGGAGCGCAATTGTTCTTTCCCTTGCACCACAACACGTTGTACCTCTTCTTTTGCCAGGTGAAGCATTTCGCTCTTTCTTCGTTCCGCGTCTTCCCGTGCTTGTTCCATCACCGCGGCCGCGCTCGCTTTGGCTTCGCTCAGCAACCGACCCTGTTCTTCTTCTACGGACTTCATTTTCTCTTCAATCTCTTCGGCATGCTTCATGCTTTGTTCGATGCGTTTACTTCGCTCATCAAGCAGCTTTACAAGAGGTTGGTAAACCCACTTCCAAAGCACCAGAAGCACAAGCACGAAGTTGACGAGCTGTGCAATAAAAATTTTGAGGTTGATTCCCAGCATGCCGAGACCGCCGGTTGCTTCGACGGCTTCGGCAGTCTGTTGTGCGAGTTCAGTTGTTTCGATGGGTGAGGACATATGAGGATAAAACTTTTTCCTGTCATCTCAAACGCATTTCTTCTGTCATCCTGAGGAGGCCACGAGCTTGTCGAATGGCCGACGAAGGATCTCGAAACCTTCGGGATCCTTCGGTCGCCGCGTCGCGCTGAGCGCGACGGTGCTCCCTCAGGATGACATGTAAAAATTCCTTCAAGATGACAGAAAGACGACGTAAGTCATCTCCTGTCAAAAATTACAGCGTAAATGCAACCACGAGCGAATAAATCGCGATGGCTTCCGCAAACGCCATACCAAGAAGCATTGGCACGAACAGTTTTCCGGATGCTTCCGGATTGCGGCCAATCGATTCCATGGCTCTCAAACCAATCAGTCCGATCGCCAAGGCAGGTGCGATACCTCCGATGGCCATCACGAGCGCTTTTGCAAGCGTTGTCATTGTCTCTGGAGACATAAAGTGGGTTTTAGGTATTAGGATTAGGTGTTAGAGGTAACACTTCGTGCACATGTCTCCGGGCCAAGTGACTGTCGCACTTGTTCCCTCCGACATGTGCACGA
Organism: uncultured Gammaproteobacteria bacterium; assembly: GCA_964388785.1. Classification (GTDB taxonomy): domain Bacteria; phylum Patescibacteriota; class Patescibacteriia; order UBA9934; family GWF2-40-263; genus VGKU01. Next base: position 18,399 of record CAYMBX010000003.1, on the reverse strand, counting down.
AGTGTTACCTCTTTATGATGAGTGGGATGGTGAAACAGCAGGGTCCTGTTTCTCGGCATGTTCTTCTTCATGCCCATGATCGTCTGTGGCAACAACGAGATATGCGAGCGTCAACATCGCAAACACCGTTGCTTGCACAGCTCCGACAAGCAATTCGAGGAACATAAAGGGGATCGGCACGAAAAACGCGAGAAGACCAAGCATGACGGTGATCAGCACTTCTCCGGCAAAGATATTTCCGAATAAACGAAGAGAGAGTGAAACGACTTTTGCAATTTCCCCGACGATTTCAATGAGTCCAACACCGAACTCAACAAATGCGACTGCAACAGCAATTGGACCTTTTCGAAATGATTTGAGAATACCGCGAATGTTGATGAATTTGCTGATATGGTTGAGCGGACCGATCGTCAAAAGTGCCATGACATGTGAAGTGACTACCGCAAACAACGCAATGGCAAGCGTCAAATTAAGGTCACTGGCTGCGGGACGAAGAAGCGGAATGAGTTCGATCTTTCCGTGAAGTTCGCCCCAGATGCCAATTGATCCTGTACCCGGCAACAAGCCAATCCAATTAGAAAAGAGGATGAAGAGAAAGATCGTGCCGACAATCGGCAAAAACTGACGAGCTTTCTTCTTATCCCCTGCGACTTTTTCGACTTCTTTCAGAAGGAACTCTACGATCCCTTCGATCACATTTTGAAATCCTTTTGGAACAAGCGCGGTACGTTTGCGCGCAACAAAGGCGATGATGACGAAAAACACGACCGCAATCCAGCCATTAATCATGGAATTTGTGATGACGAAGTCACCAAGATGGAAAACGGGTTCCGCAGCAACAGGTGGCAGGACAAGACTCATATTATTTCTGGTTGATACGTTCGTATTCGTCGCGATACTTCTTCGCCTTTTTTACAATCACAATCGCTGTGGATACAAGTGCGAGCGCAAGAAGAAGAATCAGATAACGCGGGGCTGTGGAATACTGCGTGTCAAGCCACTTTCCCGCAAGTGCAGCCAAAACCGCCGGAACCGCGATTGTTCCCGAAAAATCGGCGAAAATCTTCATGGCGAGTCGGTAGTTGGCAGCGTCCTTTGACATAGGGGCGAAACGAACAAGCGCCGAAAGTATACGGGGAAATGGTGGAAAGGTCAATGAGGATGAAAAAACATGCAACTAGAATCAAACGTTGGGGTGGAGAGATCGACGGGTTCTCTTTTCTTCGCCATTCTGGCAAGCCGAAGGCAGAAAAGAGAACCCGTAACGATCTCTTTAACACTTGGATGTGAGGAATGAATTTTTCCAATGTGGGAGGCGGGTAGAAAATGAGCTTTGCTTCCATTTTGTCATACTGAACGCCTCTCTCTGTCATCCTGAGGCCAGCTGAGCTTGCCGAGCGAGCGTTTATCATTTAGCCGAAGGATCACGAGGGCTTCGGGATCCTTCGCTGCGCTCAGGATGACAGAAAGATAGAAAATAAAAAGAGGCAGTGAACTGAGTCACTGCCTGAGAGGGAACGGCGGGCTAGGACGCCGCGCCGTTGTCGGCCGCGGGCTGGTCGCCCTTGGCCTTCTTGCTGGAGCCGCCCTTGCCGCCGCGTCCGCCGGAGCGGGGCGCGCGCTTGGGCTTGTCGTCCTTGCCGTCGGCGGAGGCCTCGTTGAGGGCCGGGACGTCGATGTGCCCCTGCACCTGCGGGTGCTCGGTGGCGCCGTTGGCCTTGGAGGCCTCGGGCTTGTCGTCGGCCTTCGGCGGCTCGGGGTCGCGGTATCGGGCGTGCTTGGCCGCGCGCTCGAGGAGCCACGTGCGCAACGCGCGGTGGAACGGCGAGGCCCAGTTGAACTCAGCACCGGTGTGCTCCGAGATCCAGACCGCCGTCGCGTCGCTCTCCGGGCTGAGCTTCACGAGCGCGTCCTTGAGGAGCCGGCCCTGCAGCAGATCCGCGATGGCCGGGATGCCGACCACCGGACGGCTGAGGCGCTCCTTGGCCGCCTCGAGCGTGCTCTCCCAGATGCGCGTGGCCATGATGAGTGCCTCGCGTCCGAGCGCGTCGAGCTGTGCGTCGATGACCGCGTCGGAGTCCGACTCCGTCACGAGACCGAGCTCGAGCGCCTTGCGGTAGAGCTGGCCGTTACGGCCGAGCTGCTTCTGACGACGGACCTCGCGCTCGGCGTTGGCCGGGTTGAACCGCATGACGTCCGTTCCGAGGACGCCGAACGGGTCGATCTCGTCGCGGAGCTCCTCCATCGGGATGCGGTCGTCGATCTTGACGACGCCCTCCTGACCGAGCCACACGAGCTCGATCGAGCTCTCGCGCTCGCGGTAGCGGAAGACGTGCCGGGTCTGGAACCCGTTCTCCGCCTCGTCGTCCGTGACCGGGATCGGCTGGGAACGGTGCGCCATGAGGAGGCGCTTCCCGAACAGGTTCCCGATCGTCCAGGGGCTGCGCTCGTCGCCCGCCTTCACCGGCTCGTAGCAGGCCGGCAAGCGAGTGAGCGTACGGACACCAGGGCTGCGCAGCTTGCTCGGGATCGGATCGATGTGCGGCCACCCCATGGTGGGCATGTCCGCAGCGACCCGATTCCAGGTGCCGAGGATGGCCTCGTCGACGAGACCGAACGGGTAGACCTTGTACGGGCCGCTGCCGGGCTTGAGCTCAGACTTGCCGCCCTTGCCCTTCGCCCAGTACGGAGCCGGCTTGAACACGGCGCACATGAACGTGCCGTTGCTCACGAACCGCCCACCCTCGAGCCGGACGTACGGGACGTCGACGACGACGAGCGGCAGAACCTCGTGCTCCTGCCCCCCGAACGTGACGCGCGCGGAGATGTGCACGTCCGTCCCGTCCTTGGCAAGCTGCCCCTCGAAGGCCACGGGGACCATCTCGGGGGTCTTGCCGTCGGCGCGGTAGACGAGGCGATCCCACATCCACTGGCGGGCCGTGTCGAGGTGCTTGGCCTGGACCTGCGTCCGAGCCGCTCCGTCGATGAGATCGGCCAGCGCGCGCTTGAACACGGCGGCCTGAGTCGGAAGCGCGAGTGCCGTTCCCGGCTTGTCGCCGGTGCGGGTCTGGGTGTCGGATGGAAAGGTCATACCGAGCTCGGCGAGGGTCGATTCGATGTCTGCCATGGTCTCCTCACTGTGCCCGGACCTCCGGGCGGAAAGCGGTTGCAGGGTGCAAACCTCGCACCGGACGGGCTTTTCGCCCGCCAAGTTTGAGCGACAAATATAGCAAAACGCGAACAAAATGTCAAGCAAAACTGTCAATTTATACAAACAAATCCATTTTTAAAATTTTTGGACAAATTTTCTTGTAAAAAAACGTTGACAGAAACGAATTTTTTTGATATTTTATGGCGTCCAGACTTCGTCTCAACCCTGTCTCACGGAGGAATCATGAAAAAAGTCGAAGCCGTGGAAGCCCTACTCGGGTCCGACCCGAGTCTGGCAAACGAAGAAGCCGTCCGAACGTTGGACGGCGATCTATCTCTCTCTGCAACGGAGGTGGGGCAACTCGAGGCCGAGACGGCCGATCGACTGACCGCCTTCACATCCGACCCACAGTTCTTCATCGACGACGACTTCAAGTCCGACCCGCGTCGGCCGCTCCTGCAGCGACTCAAGACCGCGATGGATGCGAAGAAGTCGGTGGCTGCTGCTCCTGCGGCAACGCCTGTTGCGGCACCATCGACACCAGCCGCACCACCGGTCGCCGCTCCGGCGGCCACCGCAGCTGCAGCCCCGTCGGGCGGAACCGTCCTTGACCCAAGCAACGTGGCCGCACTCGCAGCTGCAGCGGCAGCGGCGAAACCCAGCGTTCCACGTTCAGTTCCGTCGCGAGCTTCGGCATCTGCAAGCCCATCTGCTGCCGCCCCGGCACCCCCCGCGGCAGACGACGGACGCGGCAAGGGCAAGAAGGATCGGAGGGATCGACGCGAGGAGTCGGGCACCGGCGACAGCGCCGAGCCCGCGGCTCCACCCCCACCGCCCAAGAGGCCGGGGAGCATCGTTCCCATCGAGTGGCACGATGCGCGCAAGCTGACTCAGTGGCCGCCGCTTCGCGATCAGCTGATCGCTGCGGCTCGGGAGACACGCAACGCGGACAACGCCGTGCGCGTTCCCGCAACCACTCGACTCGAGAAGCTGCGGGGCGTCGTCGAGCTCTACTACGGCCAGGGTCCGCAACTGCGCATCATGGCCATCATGGCTCGGAGGCTCATCGAAGATCTGCGAGATCAGCTCGATCTCAAGGATCCGGACGAGTTCCGTGCGCGCTACGACGTGTTCTAGCACCTACCTCCAACGGGTCGGTGCTTTTTTCATTCTGTCATCCTGAGCGAGCGTTTTCGTACCCCTTCTGTCATCCTGAGCGAGCGTTTATCATTTAGCCGAAGGATCACGAAGTTCATCGTGATCCTTCACTTCGTCGCGCTGGGCGCGACTTCGTTCAGGATGACAGAAAAATGTGTATTCAGAAGGACAAGTTAAAAAGTCTTTTCGCATTTTTTGTCGTCTGTTCTTCCACTTCATCCACAGAAACGCTTTTCAACTCCGCCACTTTCTCCGCTACAAACTTTACGTACCACGGCTCGTTACGCTTTCCACGATACGGAATCGGCGTCAGATACGGGGCGTCCGTTTCCACCAAAAGTCGATCGAGTGGAAGATCACGTACAACACGCTGCAATGGTGAAAGTCCATCCTCATCCCCTTCCCCCTTCCTCGGCGGAAACGTGATGATGCCGGTAAATGAAACATAAAATCCCATGTCGATGTATCGCTGTGCTTCCTCGCGTGTACCGGTAAAACAATGAATCACTCCGCGCCGCGCAAGTTTTCCCGCATCCAAATATTCTTTTATGATTCGCGCTTGAGGATCATGTGCATCGCGACAGTGAATAATCACGGGAAGATTTGCTTGTGTCGCCAAATCAAACTGCGCTCTGACCGCAGCTTCCTGAACTTCTTTAACTTCCTCAACTTCTACCCCCTCCGGAATACGATAATAATCCAATCCACACTCGCCAATTGCCACGCACTTTGGATGCTTTGCAAGCTCCGCATAATATCCCGGATCAAACACTTCCGCGCGCGTGCGAATCAAACCATTCGCCTGTTCCTCGGGTGGCAATTCATCGTCATCCCAAAATTCTTGTTTTGTTAGATGATTGGGATGTAATCCAACGCTGGCCCAAAGTCCCTCGTATTTTTCGGCAACAAGCAAACCGTTCCGGCTCGTATCTCGTTGCGTTCCAACCGTAATCATAAAAACCCCGTTCTCACGGGTTCGTTGGATCACTTCGTCCATGTCGTCTTTATACGCGTGAAAATGTACGTGGCAATGCGTGTCGAAAAGCATACCTATTTCATTTCAGGGAAAAAGACTTGCAACATAGACATGATCGCCATCAAAAACTTTGCCATAAAGGAACCTTTTAAGGCGTGCATCAGGGTGTCGTCGGGAAGAATTTGCATTGCATAAAAAATCACCACGCCGACCACAATGATCCCCTCCACAAAACCAAACAACGCCCCAAGAAGTCGATTGATCGTGGTTGCAAACGGAATGTAAGTGAACCAGGAAAACAGTCCGCCGACGAGTTTCAACAAAATACCGAGAATCCGCGACGCGAGAAAAAAGACAAAAATAAATGTCACGACACGTGCCACATCTCCTCCCCCCAAAATAAATCCAAATGATTTAAACGCAGGGTCGACGAAATGCATCGCAATGATCAGACCCAAGATCGTCGTGATAAGACTGGCGATGGTGTGGATAAGTCCGAAAAACAATCCAAAAAAAACAAACGCAAGGATGATCACGATCAGAACAATGTCGATAAATGTGAAGGTCATACGTCCCTTCTTGGAAACAACGGTTGGCCAGTTTGTATTACTGTACCATATCGACGAAGAATTTCCGCCGAGGTCTGTGGAATGATGGGCGAAAGCGATCGCGCAACAAAGCGGATCATGTCCGCGAGCGTGGAGAGGAGTTCCTTTGCTGCCTCCGGATCTTCTTTGACCAATTTGAACGGTGCTTTTTTGTCGACCAGTTCGTTTGCTTCACTCACGATGGTAAAAATATCGTCAATATAACCGCGCAGATCATACTCGTGCATATGCGCTTCTAACCGTTTTTCCATGTCGGCCCAATCTTTGTGTTCCTCATTCAATTTGCCTTCAAAATATTTCTCCGACATCGCAGCCACACGTCCCACAAGATTCCCAAGTTGGTTGGCAAGTTCTGCATAGCGTTCTTCCATACGCTGCTTGGAAAAATCACCATCACCATGCGAAGGAATTTCGCGCAAAAAGAAATAGCGAACCGCGTCCGTCCCATACTCTTCCACGATGGTTTTTGGATGAATCACGTTTCCGAGAGACTTGGACATTTTTTCCCCTTCCACCGTGATATATCCATGCACAAACAATTCGTGTGGGAGTGGCACGCCCGCAGAAAGTAACATCGCCGGCCAGTACACAGCGTGAAAGCGCAAAATTCCCTTCCCGATCACGTGCGCGCGCAGATCATTCTCTGTCCAAAAACGTTTGTACAAATCCGCATCATCCGCATAACCAAGTGCGGTGATGTAATTGGAGAGCGCATCAAACCACACATACATCACTTGCGAGACATCTCCCGGAACAGTCACTCCCCAATGCTTTGCCCGTTCTTGTGAGCGTGAGATCGAAAAATCTTCGAGTCCTTGTCGAATGAAACTCAATATTTCATTCTTTCGTGACTGTGGAACAATTCGAAGCTCGTCGCTTTCGATAAGTTCCTCGAGTTGTGTTTGATAATTTGAGAGCTTGAAAAAATAATTTTCTTCCTCCACGACCTCAAGTGGTTTTTTATGTTCCGGACAGCTCCCATCCGGTACTTCTTTCTCCGTATAAAACGCTTCGCAGCCAACACAATACAAGCCACGATAGAGCTTTTTATAGATATCCTCACTTCGACACGCCTGCCACAGTTTTTGTGCACCACGAATATGTCGATCTTCGCGTGTACGAATGAAATCGTTAAAAGAACAATTCAAAAGCTCACCCAATGATTTAAATTCATCGGCATGACGCTTCACAAACAGATCCACATCCTCCCCGGCGTCTTCCGCCGCACGAACGTTTTTTAAACTATTCTCGTCTGAACCCGTGAGCGCAAACACGTTTTCGTCGCCCAATTCGGAACGCACATACCGTGCAACTGCATCGGTTTGTACAAACTCAAGTGCATGTCCGATGTGTGGACTTGCATTGACGTAAGGGATCGCTGTACTGATGTAGAATCGTTTCATAAAACAATAACAAATTCGCCCTTGATGCTAGTTGATTTTAGTTGTTCTGTCACCTCTTTTGCCGTCCCACGATAGATCGTTTCGTGGAGTTTGGTGAGTTCACGACAAACCACAAGTGATCGATCTGGATATCGCGACTCAATCTCTTCAAGCGCTTTCAAGATGCGATGCGTGCTTTCATAAAACACGACGGTGATTTTGTAATTTCCTAACTCATCAAAAAACGTCTGTCGGCCTTTTTTGTGCGGTGGAAAACCCAAAAAAATAAATCGATCGGCAGAAACACCCGCAACGGACAACGCCGTAATTACCGCACTTGGTCCAGGAATAGGCACGATTCTCACAGCATTTCCAAGTCGCTCTATCACCGCTTCTACTAACTGCCCACCGGGATCGCTAATCGCTGGTGTCCCTGCATCTGTGACGAGTGCCAAATCGTGGCCTTGGGCAAGTAGATCAAGCACTTGTTGTACTTTTGGAGATCCGGAGTGTTGATGATAGGACAACACGGGTGTCTTGATCCCGAACGCTTCCATCAACTTTTTCGTCACGCGTGTATCTTCACAAACGACCGTGTGAACAGAAGCGAGCGTGGCTTTCGCCCGCTCGCTCAAATCTTTCAAATTCCCAATCGGAGTCGCAACCACGAACAACGTTGCCATAAGTACTCTTTAATATGCACTTCCAATTTCTTTACTTTTCTAGACGGATGTCTGTCCTGCCATCGGGAACAACGGCGATCCCTTATTTCTTGCTCCACGTTTCAAACGCGCGTAACACCTCGAGTGGCACGGCAAAAATAATCGTATTCGATTCATCCGAAGAGACATCATTGATGGTGTTGAGCGTACGCAAATGCAAAGCTCCGTTTGAACTTGCGAGCGTATTTGCCGCTTCCGCCAAATTTTTTGCCGCTTCGACTTCTCCGAGTGAATTGATCACAACCGCACGCCGTTCACGCTCCGCTTCGGCTTGCTTCGCCATCGTCCGTTTCATCTCTTCGGGAAGCGTAATGTCTTTGAGTTCAACATTATCAACTTGGATCCCCCACGGGTCGGTCAATGAATCAACGATGTCTTTAATCCGTTTGGACGCCTCTTCACGCTGACTCAACAACTCATCCAAATCCATCTCCCCCACCACATTACGCATGGTTGTCTGCGCAAGCTGACTGACCGCAAAACGAAAATTTTCAACCTCGATCACTGCCTTTGCGGCATCTTTGACCTTGTAATAAATAACGGCATTGATACGTGCGGAAATATTATCACGCGTGATCGCCTCTTGATCAGGAACATCCACCGCTTTCACGCGAATGTCCACTTTTTGCATTTGCTCAATAATCGGAAGGACGATTCTCCATCCTGGATTTTTTGTGCTGACGTATCGTCCTAGACGAAATTTGACTCCGCGCTGGTATTGGTTCACCTGACGGATACTGATCAGCAGAATAATAAGGAGGGCAATGAGAATGTATGTTGTCATATGAATTTAAAAGTTTGTCTGAATGCTTGTTTGTGGATACATCGCCGACCATGCAAACCAGTATGTTCTTGTCAGCAAAACCGGCTCGAGCTTTTTGCCGCGCTGCGGACCACTCACGGCTTCTCCTTTTGTATTCCACACCGAACCGGTTTCGTCGTCAATGAGACGCGTTTCGTCCAATGAGAAAAGACTGGTCCTTTCATAGGCGCGGGCTGTTTGCAAGGTGGAATCCCATACGACCAAGACGGGAATCGTTCCTTCAAGATTCAGGACTTCTTTTTTCTCCACCAGATGCTCCTCAACGGCAATCGGACCATCCAACGTGACCGCTCCAAACACAATCGACTTGGACGGAAGACGAGCATCATCATGGCTCACAGGAAAATAGACCGCGTGCGATTCTTCGTAGAGCGGATAGGGATTTCTTGTATAGTCTCTTACAAAACCGGTGTTCCGTGATAAAACCTGACCAGTGGGAAAATTTCTTTTGAACGTGTCCCACGAAATGGTTTGTGACGGTAGTTGGGTCAGCACAGACCCTTCACGCGAACCCACGATCGCTCGGTGAAGCAGTGGGCTCCAAAGCGAATGTGTTGAGTCATCCTCAAGCAAGTGATCATTGTTGTAAAGCGATCCCGAAACGGAAAATTGTTCGACAGAGCCTGCAATGGAACGCTCAAAGACCATACCCGCTCCGACCAACGGAGAATACGAAATCAGGAGAGGCTGTTCGCCAAACATATCATTCACAACTTCATGCCAAACTAAAATTTGATAAGGATAGAATCGTGCACGACCATTTTTCTCAAAGACGATCCCAAATCCCTTATCGTCAAGATACTGATCGGCGGCCGCAACCGATTCGAAAAGAGGACCATCAATAGCAGGGATGGCATTCGGCTGCGGACCGCCCGAGACGATCTGTTCGGTAATTGAAGGAACTGCAACGGTGCTGATCGGCGTGCGATGTACTCGATATTGCCAATATCCGATTCCCGCAACAAAGATGATAACCAAAATCAGAATAAAAATGCTCTTTTTTGAAAACATACTGGATTCAGGTACCATAGTAACGCAAAAACATAATCAATCACACCATCTCCCATAACCCCTAAAACCTTCCTCTATGCCATCCGCCGCCGACTACCAATCAAAGCCGCTCCCCTTTACAAAAGAATTGGTTGGAATCTCCAAAAAAACCATGGAAATCCACCACGACAAACTCTATCAAGGCTATGTCGTAAAGATGCAAGAAATCGCCAAAGGTCTAAGTGCATTCGCCAAAGGAGAGAAAGAGGTCACCGGAAATCAAACCTATTCGGAATTGCGTGCCCTCAGAAACGGAGAAACATTCGCAAATAACGGTGTCTACTTGCATGAGTACTACTTCAATGGGCTCGGCGGAGACACGACTACGGTCCCTGAAAATGCACTTACTAAAGCACTCACGGAAAAATTCGGATCAATCGATCAGTTCATCAAATACTTCTCCGCATCCGGCATGGCCATGCGCGGTTGGGTTGTCCTTGCGTGGGATATCCAGCTTGAACACTTGAAAGTCTACGGTTGCGATGCACACAACCAGGGCGGTGTGTGGGGATGTCTGCCTGTGATTGTCCTCGATGTCTATGAACATGCCTATTTTATGGATTATGGATCGGACCGAGCCGCATACATTGAGGACTTCTGGAAAAACTTCAATTGGGAGGCCGCGAACCATTTGTACGAAAAAGTAAAATCATTTACGTTGTAACTACTATGCCACAAAACGAATTCACCTCACTCCATACTCCTCAGGTTGCCCGCGTCGGAAAACTCGCTCCTGAATTCAATACCGAAGCCGTGCGCCCAAACGGAGAATTTCTGAACGTCTCTCTAGAAGATTACCGAGGGAAATGGCTCGTCCTCTTTTTCTATCCGCTCGATTTCACGTTTGTCTGTCCAACAGAAATCACCGGCTACTCCAAGCGCATGGACGAATTTACCGCTCTCAATGCATGCGTGCTCGGTGGATCAACCGATTCGGTGCATTCCCATAAAGCATGGCTGAAAGATCTCGGAGAAATGAAGTATCCGCTTTTCTCGGACATCACACGCGCAATGTCACGCGATTACGGTGTTCTCATTGAAGAACAAGGCATTGCCCTTCGCGGAACGTTTATCATCGATCCCGAAGGTGTGCTCCGGTACGCGCTCTACCACGATCTTGGTGTCGGACGATCGGTCAGCGAAACGTTGCGCGTTCTCAAAGCCCTGCAAACCGGCGAACTGTGTCCTGTTGAATGGTCTGAAGGACAAACGACGTTGGGAAAGGCCTGAGGAGTATGACTATCACTGTTTATTCCACCCCGACCTGCCCATTCTGCCGACAACTGAAGTCATTTCTCGATGAGAAACAAATCGAATACAGGAACTACGATGTTTCCTCTGATACGGAAAAGGCTGAAGAAATGATACAAAAATCCGGTCAGATGGGAGTGCCGGTCATTGACATCAACGGAGAAATTGTCGTCGGATTTGATAAAAACAAAATCAGTGAGCTTCTGGGGATATAACATAGGCGGGGTCAACTGACCTCGCCTATTTGTTTCACAATCGCATCGATATCTTCAACGGTTACTTCACCGAGATAAATATTATCCGGCATAATCGCGACTGTCGCTCCGGTCTCACAATTTCCCAAACAATACGTTCGTGAGACCCGAACGTCCGGATAAACGGACTTCACGGCGGACTTGAGCTTTTCGTACAGCTCTTCTGAATCTTTTTGCGCGCAACATGCACGACCATCATCGCGACGATTGACGCAGACAAGTACGAGTTTCCGGTGTTGTTTCGCGGCCAGCCTCATACATTAAGGAGTAGCTGCAGAAGCGTACGAACGCCGTGGCCAGTCGCTCCTTTTTTTAGGTAAACAGTCATGTCTCGCTCCGCATAGGACGGACCGGCGATATCGAGATGAGCCCACGGCATATTCGGATCCACAAACTCCTGGAGGAACAAACCCGCGGTCAGTGCTCCGCCGTACTTCCCACCGATATTTTGCAAATCCGCAACCTGTGATTTCAAAAGTTTTTTGTAATTTTTTTCAAGCGGGAGTTCCCACATTTTTTCACCGACGGAGGATGCGGCAGAAAGAATGTCTTGCGCAAGTTTGGTGTTGTTGGACATCACTCCCGTAATTTCTTCACCGAGTGCGACCATACACGCGCCGGTCAACGTCGCAAGATCAATCACAAAGTCCGGTTTCTGTTTCTGGGCGAACACTAAGGCGTCCATGAGCGTCAAACGGCCCTCCGCATCGGTATTCAAGACTTCAACCGTTTTTTTGTTCAAGGCTTCCACCACATCTCCTGGACGGATCGCTTTTCCGGACGGCATGTTTTCCACCGCAGCAAAAATTCCATGCACCTCCACTTTCGGGGAGAGCTCTGTCAAAACAGAAAACGCACCGAGCACGGACGCTGCGCCCGCCATATCGGATTTCATGGACATCATGTAATCGGCTGGTTTTAGGGACAGCCCGCCTGAATCGAACGTCACCGCTTTCCCGACCAGGGCCGCTTTTTTCTTTGGCCTGCCGGCCGGCTTGTAAATCATATGCACCAAATACGGCGGGTGGTCCGAGCCCTGTGCAACCCCAAGAATCCCGCCCATCCCCATCTGTTCCATACGCTGACGATCATAGACTCGGATACGGATATTCGAATTTTTTTTGCCGATCGCCTTTGCGGCGTCCACCAGATCGATCGGCCGCATGTGCATTGCAGGCGTATTGACCAAATCGCGCGCAAACGTCGTTCCTTGCGCAAACAGTTCCCCGATCTCCATTCCTTTCCGGGCCGTCGAAACAGCTTGTCGATCATTTGTTACAATTTCAAACGTACCGATTCCATTTCCATTTTGCTTTTTATAGCGTGCAAATGCATACGAAACCAGGCGCAGCCCCTCCACCATTGCCTGTGCCGCGTCTTTGGCATGCAATCCGCCGTTTCCGGCTCCATGCAAAACCGACACCACTTTTTTGGGTTTCATGGCACGAACCGCTTGTAAGGAAACAGCGGCCGCTTCGCGCACCGTTTCCAAACTAAACTCTTCTTTTTTTCCAAGACCGACAAGCAGCACCCGACGAGCGGGAATCAATCCTTCCGTGCGCACTAAAAGTGTCTGCCCCATCTGTCCTTTAAACGCCTCTTCTTTTTTGAGTTTGAGCAACAGGCCGTCCAATTCCCTATCGACGGTAGCGGTTGCTCCGCCAAATTCTTTTGTTCCTTCAAATGCGTTGAGCACAAGAATATCACAGGGCTCTTTTTGTAACTCGCCTTTTTTTACAGAGATGTTCATACGTTTGGTATACAACCTTTTTACGGTGGATTACGAATCAATTAAAAAACACCGTAATAGATCGGCGTAAAAACTTCAAGCATCTCTATTCGACAGAAACGGGTGTGATGACAAATTCAAAAACAATCGGAAGGGTCAAAACACCAAACATCAAAATGGAAAAAAGAAAAAACCAAAAGACACGATCGCGCCAATGTGAAACGTCACGTCCTCGAAAAAGTAGAACGCACAGACCAAAAATTAAGACATATACAATGACACTCTTTGCGTAAAGACCCGAGACAGGCCCGATCGATTCGCTTACTGTGAACTGTGTGCGCACCCACTGGCTACGGTGTACCATCCAGTTGGCGATCCAGGCGATCTGAAGCGTGAGTGCGGCTGACAAGTAAGCGGACAGCGCAACGGATTCATGAATGCGTTTTTTGAAAAGGTTGAACATAGAATTATCTGTTGAGACCTCTGCAAAATGAGCAATGGTCTCACACCATTGATTCAAAACCGATCAACAGAATCGTAGCGAAAGAAAGATAGATGGAGAAGATGGTCGCGAGATAGTACTGTCGGGCATGCTTTTCTACAAGTCGTTCGCGATACACAGCGAGCGTGACTGCCGCGGAAAGCAGTAGAATAAACGGAAGCTGAATGATAAGCCAACGGTGAGTCGAGAGTGCAGCGGAAAGATCTTCATAAGGTGCATACGCCGCAACACCTTGCGATCCGAAGAGATCCAACACAACGATCCCTAAAAGCAGAAGGATTTGTATTTTCAAAAAACCGAGCAGAACCATGTATAACTCCGGTTTCATCTTTAACAAAAGGGTCAATGTCAAAACGACCCCGAAAAAAAAGATCAGAAGCCCAAAGAGGACGAGTCCGGCGTCGGAAAACGCCGCGCCGACAAGTGAGCCGTCCGAGAGAAGGATATCGGACATATTGAAAATATTATAGCATATGTGTATACTTCTCCCAACACCTAATCCCTCTCACTTCAAACCAGCTTATGCCCGGAAAACGCAAACAAGTGCGTACGCAATGGAAAAAGGATCGCAAAGAGCAACTTGCACGCAACCGCAAACAAAAAGCGCTGCGCATCACAAAAAAAACATCCGCCTAGTTGCGGATGTTTTTTGTACACCTTACGTTGTAGGATCCTCAACGTTATTTTTTGGGATAAGACTGGATGGTGAGATATTGCCCGCGCACCATCACATTCTTGAGCATGATAGTGCCCGATGGTGAAGGCTTGATGGTGTAGGCTCCCTCCAAAGTCGGGTCCAGACCGATGCCGTATCTCACAAAAGAGACCATTGGATTGACAGACCACGCTTGTGACAAACCTCCGGAGCGATCACTCGGAGAAATGAATTCCGGGAGTGTCTGTCCGGGCTCGCGCACCTCATTGAAATACGTCCACCAACGGGTGAGAGGAAAATACCAGTTGTCATCGCCGTACTTGAGACGAGCGCCCGCATTCATTCCGTCGAGGACGGGCCAGTCCGTGACATTGTGATATTTCGAAACGGCGAAACCTTCATAAGCCGGAATCGCATTCACCACACCCCAAGAGGTATTGAGCTGCGTGAGCACGTCAAAAAAACGATCACGGTCGGAGGGGTAAATAACATCGTAAAGTGCCGCGAGTGAAGACTCGTTCGTGAGTCGATCGACACAGATATTCCCCTCACAGCGTTCTACATAAAATCCTTTCTCATCATCCCAAAACCGTTCGTTGATCTGATGACGCACTAACAACGAATACCGATGAAAGACTGTCGCGTGGGTCGGATATCCACGTACGGTTGCCAGTTCAACGACGTTTCGAAGCGCGCGATAAAAAAGCACTTGATTGTACAGAACTTCCCCGCCGCGCGGGATCGTATCCAACCAATCCTGAAGCGAATGAGCCGGCTTTTCCGGGAGAAAATTTCCGTCCGTATCAAGAGAAAGGAGATGGGTCAAAATGTCTTCCATCAAAACGAAGACGGTTCGATCTCCAACATATTCACTTAAAATCGAGTGATCACCGGTCCAGCGAATATAGTCGTATACCATCATGATAAAAAACGGGCCGGAATCATGATGGTCTGTCCACAAGGGAATTTTCAGTCCGCCGGCATCGATACTGATCGCGCTCGGGACTGATCCATCAGATCCAATTCCGGTTGCCAAACGCAAAATTTGCTCACGGACGACCATCGGATCAATCATGAGTACGAGACCAGATGTCCAGTAACTGTCGCGATAATAGGTTCGTGGCGGATCCATGTAACGTGGCCCCGCGCTCAAATATCGCGTTCCATCGCTCGCGGTTTTGATGGAATCAATGGCTACATCCACAGATTCCTGAAACATGGCGGACAAAACCGGATCATCGGAAACCATTTCCGGACGCAAAAATACCGCCGCATCAGCCGCGAGTGTTGAGATGGGGGTGGCAAAAAAAATGATTGCAATGAACCATCGCATAGCATCTAACACCTAAAACCTCACACCGAGAACCTATTTCAACGTTCCTTCTAAAATATGCTCGGCTGGAGTTGGATTCTCGTCATCCGGCTCAAGGGTTAACACGTAGAAATCATGGTCGGAAATATCTTCTTGTGTCAAAAATACCTGCACAAATTGTTCCTCGATTTGTGTAGCCGGACCGAGCGGAATCACACTTAACTCAGAGCCTCGCCGCACGAGCCATCCTTCATAACGGTAGCCTTGTTGAGGGATTGGCAAATTCCCCATTTTGGCAAGAAGCGCATAGCCGCCGGACTCTGTGGTCGAAAATGCCAGTCCAAACGAACCTCCGCCGGTCACATCCGCAAGGGCGGCGCTCTTCCAGCCATCCGTTTTTTTGGTGAGATAGGGCGTTAAATCCGTAACCGGTTTGTTTTGTACGGATTTCAAACGGGACACTTCAGCCATTTGTGTGACTTCGGATTCATTCATGATCAAACCGTTTTTTCGGGCTTCGAATAAAATTTGATCACGGTCAATTTGCTCTGGCCCGTTGTTGTCCGGTTGGCGATTACATCCAAATCCCGCCAAAATCAACAGACACAACATGAAGATCGACAGGACTTTTGGGGGTTGGTGGAGAAAACGTTTCATAGCGGCAAAAGTATAACACACCCTAGAGATAATCCAGAAGACGGTTATACCCAGCATTTCCAAAGGCTTCGTAGACCCAGATGAGCCATATCCCCATGTGATCGGTGACTAAAAGAACCCCCAAAAACAGCAAAAACAGTCCGCCTACGAACGAAACATACGGAAGGACGGCGGACAAGGTGCGCACGGTGTGTGAGGCGTGACCGATTCCATAGGCCATCAGCAAAAAAGGCACGGCAAGCCCCAAGGAAAACACACTAAGCAAGATCGCCCCTTGCACAATCGTTGCCGTCGAAGAGGCGAGGAGCAATATGGAACCGAGAATTGGTCCGACGCACGGCGTCCATCCAAAGGCAAAGGTCGCTCCGAAGATGAATGAACTGAACGGATGGCCCGGCGTTAGATTTGAAATGAGCGGCAGCCGCTTTTCCGAATTAAACCAACGAAACAACGGGGCGCGATCAAACGCGTGCATGAGATATAATCCGAAAAAAATGACAAACAGTCCGCCCACGCGCGTGAGGACACGCTGGAAATCCGCAAGGAGAGCTCCGGCGATTCCAAACAGAATCCCAAACGCGACAAAGACAAGACTGAAGCCCAGTACGTAAAAAATGCCATTGCGAAAAACACGAGATCGAATCACATCGGCTTTTGTAGGATCTTGTAACTCTTTTGCGGATGCGCCGCTAATAAATCCCAAATAGGCAGGAACAAGTGGAAGCGTGCATGGGGCAAGGAAGGTCAGCAAACCCGCGAAAAAAGCAGGGATAAGAAGTGCGAACATCTGCATCATACCGAGGAGGACTGCTTACTTGCCTTCCGATCCATGATCGTTTCCGCGATTTGTCCGAATAGAACGGCAAGAATAATCAAACCGAGATACACGCGCCACATCTCTGCCAAAGGTGCGGGGGCGGATTCAAGCATGCCGAGGATAAATGCGGTGTACCACGACACGACGGAAATGGGACCGAATACAAAGGCGAGCTGTCGGATGCGAACGAGCTCACCCGGTTGATGGTTGTGTTTGCCGAACTGAATTTGCATGAAACGCGGAGCGATAAATAAATTGAGAAACGAACCGTTCACAATAATCACAGTGACCACGATCATTTTCATCAGGAATTTGTCCGACGCAAGAAGCACATCGGGTTGCGGAAGAAAAAGGGCAACGCCGGTCATGATGATCAATCCGAGCGCCAACCAAATGAACTGAGAAAACGTTTTGAGCACGCTGTTTTCCATTTCCGAAATGCGGTAATCTTTCATGAAACGGAAGAAAAAGAGGTCCGCCAGCGTCGCTGCACCGAGCCCGACGGCCATCGCCACCACATGAACCATCACGATGGGTGTCTTCCACACAGCAAGAATCGGAACCAACGCGTCCATAGATCCAGTGAGCGAAACGGCGAAGATGACCACGGTAAATGTGGCTGATATCAAACACCATGTACACAGTTTACGGAGTGTGAACACTTGGATGAATGTGAGATAAAAAGAAAAAACAAGGGCAAAGGTCGAAACGGCAAACAAAAAAAGCGTAAAGACCGAACCACCAACTGACGGCACTGCCGCACGCAGTCCATAAGAAATGGCGATCGTTGCATAATACACAAGCCCTAGATATTCCACCGGGATTCCAAAAAACTTTGAAAAATCGCTGTGGATCACTTCATGACAATTTCCACGAAGTGGACACACAAGATGCTCTGTTTTGCGTCGTTTTTTGTGTGCAATATAAAGTGCGAGCAAAAAACCGGCGAATCCGAGGAAAATATTCAAGATGAATAAGGGCATAAAATTCAATCTTTCTTAAACTGCAAGGCGCAGGAATTGATACAGAATCGCTGGCCGGTTGAGGTCGGACCGTCGTCAAACACATGACCCAAATGCCCTCCGCACGACTTGCATGTCACTTCGATTCGTTTCATTCCATGGCTTGTATCCTCATGAAGTTCAACCGCGTCGAAACTCGCGACTTTGTCGAAACTCGGCCAACCGCTTCCAGAATCAAATTTATCATCGGATGCGAAAAGCGGAGCACCGCATCCGGCGCAATGATACATCCCGTCTTCATGCAGATTGACGTACTCGCCTGTAAAAGGTGCTTCCGTCCCCTTCTCACGGAGCACACGGTATTGTTCGGAAGACAATTTCTCTTTCCAT
>CAYMBX010000002.1:50886-52088 GCA_964388785.1 uncultured Gammaproteobacteria bacterium | reverse complement strand
GTGCCTTTTTGTGATACATTTAAGCGTCAAGATTCATCAGATCACGCCTCTCATTCTTGCCAATTCGGATACGAAAAGGCTTGAACCGGGGGCGGGATCGTGTGATCTCCGCCCCTTCCACGCATCGTCAGCAACTGCAATGGAGGAGATCCATGTCCCTGCCCAACGGTTTCGGTCTCCTGGTCCAGCTTTCGGACCTCACTCCCTACAACACCTCGTCCAAGCCCGACCCCAAGGGCAAGGGCCACACGATCACGACCGACAAGTTCCGGATCGAGGTCCTGGAGAACGCAACGCTCCGCCTCCCGGCCAAGCGCCTGCACGCGATGACCGACGTCCCGGCCTCCGGCAACGTTCCCGCCCACAAGCACGTGGACCTCGCGAACGTGCAGGTCCACATCTACGAGGGCGTCGAGATCGAGGACGGGAAGGTCTCCGGGCTCATCGAGATCAACGCGCGCCGCGTGACCCCCTCGTGGTCCGGCGGCGAACGGCGAACCCACCTCTCGATCAACGTCAAGCCGACCACCTCGACCGGAACGCCCACGGCGCTCGTGCGGACCTGGTCGTCCAGCGACCACCCGCTGACCGACCGGGAGCCCGGGACCAACTACGGCCCCGACAGCAAGGGTGGAAACATCCTGGTGGCCACCCTGTAGGCCCCCTCTCGCCCCGCGAGGCCAGCTCAGCTGGCCGAGAAGAAGAGTCCCGTGCGACTGCACGGACCAACTCGACTTCGCGCGGGGCTCTTCTTTTTGATATACTAACGTTACTTGACATCCAAATTTTATTGTCATCCCGACCAAGTCCGGCCTTCAGGCCGGACGCGTGGAGGGATCTCGAAGCATTTAGGATCCCTCGACTAAATGACAAACGCTCGCTCGGCCAGCTCAGCTGGCCTCGGGATGACAGGAAACTTTATGCTCCTCACTTCTGCCTGGCTCGGGTACGACCTTCCGTACGAAACGATCGAAGCCCATCCACATGTACAACAATGGCGTGCGTCCGGACTTGAAAAACGGATCAAACGACCGGAACATCACATGACGGTCGGCTTTTTTGAATCGGTTGACACGGATGCACTGACAGCGATTCTCAAAGAACTCCCCGCCATCGAAAAAACAGAACTCACATTTGACGGATATGGCGATCTGAGTGGCTATATCTATCTCACGCCAAAAATCTCAGATCGTTACAGCCGT
>CAYMBX010000002.1:49001-50786 GCA_964388785.1 uncultured Gammaproteobacteria bacterium | reverse complement strand
GATCTTGGCGGCCTGTTTGATCACCACTTAGCCAATCAGGCCTCAGGCAAACGAGAAGAAACGGCTTCAAGTCTTGTCGCAAAATACCTTGGGCTCGACAAACAAAAAGCATTCCAAAAAATTCTCGCGTGGGCAAAACGAGATGATCTTGAAGGAAAAGGCACGATCAGTCCTGATCCTCTCGATCGCGCGTTCGGACTTTCCGGCTTGATGATGAATCTGAATCGAGCGTTTTCAGATAACCCCAAAAAAGTTTTGGATTATATCTTGCCACTGCTGCACTTCCATGTCGTTGAAGAACAAAAGCGTGCGGAGGAGCTGCCAAAAGAATGGGAGGAACTCCAAGCATCAGGTGATGCTCAGGTCTTTAAACTTAAACAAGGTCCGGCAGACCTCAAAGCCGCATTCGTCAAAAGCGAAAATGTGGCGCTTCCCGGATTTTTGCGAGCGGCCAAGCGCATGGACATGGTAATTCAACGCAGGCCGTCCAATCACACCAACATCATCACACGCCAAGAACGCAGCATTGATTTGCGTCCACTCATCGAAGCGCTTCGCAAAGCCGAAGCACAAAAAAAACAGATTCAGCTTAATCTGTCACAAACCCAACTACAGGAAGTCGGGCGTATCGATGCGATTCCGGAATGGTATTACGACGATGCGGCAAACACGATTCAAAATGGTGGGGTAAGCCCGGGCGATACACCGGCAACACAACTTTCAGCCGATGAAATTTTGACGCTCATCAAAGAACACATCCCGAAAGGGATTATTGGGTCGTTGAAACGAAAGAAAGCACAGGGCAGATAATTCTTTATGTCATCCCGACCGAGGCCGCGCTACGCGCGGCCGAGCGGAGGGATCTCGAGGTCTTTGAGATCCCTCGACTCGCTGCGTCGCGCTGAGCGCGACTGCGCTCGCTCGGCCAGCTCAGCTGGCCTCGGGATGACAGAATGGGAATTATTTCTTCACATACACATACAAATCCGGACTCCCTTCCACCCGATCGACATACGACGGGGTCCAGCCGGAAATTGGCCAAACGTAGGTGATCACCCGCGCCCCGGAGGCGAGTTCGCGCGTCAATTTGTCACGAATTTTTTTGTATGTCTCGGGCATGAGAAACATGTAGACAACCGTGTAGGAAGAAAGGTCATGATGAAAGGCGTCCCCGAGAATGATTGTTGAAGGCTTCGCAAAAACCCGAGCCCACAGCCACTGTAAGAAAGATAATTCGACTCCAAATGTTTTTGCTGTTGTCCTTCTCCCCAAATACTGACACACCCTTCCCGTTCCACAGCCAAGTTCCACGAAACGATCTCCTGACTGTAATTGCGCTAATTTCTCAATGCGTTCCAGATCGCGCTTCCAGGTGGGGACCCACGGCGCTCCGCGCCATGAGGCATAGGCTGCAGATGCAAGAAGAAGAAATAATAGGACAAAAAGTATTGACCACATAGATGAATATCAGTATTATTCGACTGTTCAAATCGCTGATCGGGCCGTGGCGCAGTTGGTAGCGCGCCACGTTATGGCCAATGGCCATATTGCGTTCGTTTGCTCGGGATAGCCCAAGCCTTTGCTCGGTCTCTCCTCTCGTTCACTCACGCATCGGGTCGTGTTATGGGTTTGAACGCAATGTCGGGCTGTAGCGCAGATGGTAGCGCGCCACGTTCGGGTCGTGGAGGTCGTGGGTTCGAATCCCGCCAGCCCGACATTGCGTTCGAATCCCGCCAGCCCGACCAACGATTGAAACATCGGGCCGTGGCGCAGTTGGTAGCGCGC
>CAYMBX010000002.1:0-48901 GCA_964388785.1 uncultured Gammaproteobacteria bacterium | reverse complement strand
CCGCCAGCCCGACCAACGATTGAAACATCGGGCCGTGGCGCAGTTGGTAGCGCGCATGCATGGGGTGCATGAGGTCGCCAGTTCGAGTCTGGTCGGCCCGACCAAAAACGCTCAATAATCCAATCCTTCTCTTGCGGGAACACCCGAATAGAAATAATGTTTGCGAAGGCGCATCTCAGTCATGAGATGCGCTTTTTGCATGAAAGAATCGGGGGCACTTCGACCCGTCAAAATCAGCTCGGTTTTGTCCGGCTTGTTGTCGAGGAGTGCAAGAACATCTTGTTCAGCAATCATGCCGAGCGCAGTGGTTGAATTGATCTCATCAAGTACGATCAAATCAAACGATTCACTCAGGAGTCGCGCAGCCTCTTGCAATCCGCGCAGGGCTTCCTGCTTATCGATCTCTTGAATGGAAAAATCAAACCTGCCCGTTTTCGAATCAATGCGATCACGGCCTGTAGCTACGTACGGAATTTCCAACTGATCTAAAATTTTTCGTTCGCTGTAATGCGTCGAACCTCCTTTATCAAAATAGACAAACGCGACCTTTTTTCCGATCGCCTGTGCACGCATCGCCTCGCCGAGCGCCGCCGTCGTCTTCCCTTTCCCGTTTCCCGTAAACAGCTGAATGAGCCCGAATCCTGCTCGTCCTTTAATCGCGTCGTCCGATAACGTCACGATTCCTTCAATGCTTCGAAAAACATCAAGGGCATGAAGAACGGCGGCCGTGAGTCCATCTGGTGCGGGCGTTCGCGGATCATACCAAACATAATCTTTATGTTCTTCGGAGAGAACGATTGCATCTTCACGAATCGGGACAGAATAAAAAATCCCCACAATCGGTTCCCCCTCAATATCTCCGCGTACGCCCCATAGATCGGTATGAAAAACACGAGC
Organism: uncultured Gammaproteobacteria bacterium; assembly: GCA_964388785.1. Classification (GTDB taxonomy): domain Bacteria; phylum Patescibacteriota; class Patescibacteriia; order UBA9934; family GWF2-40-263; genus VGKU01. Next base: position 48,004 of record CAYMBX010000002.1, on the reverse strand, counting down.
GTGTGTTGGATCGATTTCAATTCCCACTTCTTCTCTCACTTCCCTCGTGAGTCCTTCAAGCGGATGTTCTCGTGCGTCCATGCGGCCGCCGGGAATATCCAGCTTGCCCGCACTGTTAATGTGATCTCCTTCTGGTGCATAACGAATCAATAAAATTTTTCCTTGCGGATTCACGAGAAAGGCTTTGTTGGCGACGTACTTCTTTTCCATACTACTTCACCATCACAAACATCGGTTCTTCCGCAACCACTTGCCGCGCATCCATCTTTTTCTTTGAACCATCGTACCCCACCGTTTCCACCTGTCCCGTCACCGTCAAAGGCAGCTTCGTGGCATCCCACATCACATAAACCGTTTTGTCGGAAAAACTGAACTTCACGATACTTTCCGTTCCAACCCACTCTACCTTCTCAAATCCGTCTATCATTTCTCCCACAAGATTAAACGCTGCTTGCGACGGACCCCCTCCCCCCACGTGAAAAATCTTTTCCGCGCCGTTTGCAAACGCTTGCGCGTAAGACACAACGGTCAATTGGGCTTTTCCATCCTCGTCAAAATTCTGGAACGGGGCTCCGACAAGCGCTTCCGTGACCCAAAAACGAGCACCGAGGAACGCGGTTTTATCCAGATACTCGTGATACTCTTTGGAAAAAAACTGTTCGGATGCCGCACGTGAGTGAATGTTAAAAATCTCCGCTCGATCGCGCTCACTTTGCAACACAAACTTCCAGAAATGTTGAGACTGTGCGCTCATGCTCGACATGCCGCCAAACAAAACCGTTGCGTTTGAATCTGCCGCTTTGATCATACCATGTGCAAGACGATAGAGTTCCGCATAACCATCCGGAGACGATTGAAAAAACGTTAAATCCTGTGTTTGCAGATCCGGCTCATTTCCGATTTCCCAATGTGTAATGGGATATTTCAGTCCGGGCATGTCCTCAATGCCGTCCCCATCATAGCGCTCCACCACATTGCGCACCCATTCTTCGTACGATTCATTATGGCACACACTTGAAAGCCAGATGTCTTCTTCCCCAAACGGATCTTTGACTTTTGGAGTCACACCGGCATGGCATCGTGCTTGGTCCCATTGCGCAAACGGCCACAGCGTCGCAAGGATGGCCTGATTACGCGCCTGCCAATATTTCACCGTTTCATCGGCTTTTGACCAATCATAGACATCTTGCTCGGTTTCAATTTGATCCCACCAAAACGGACCTGGATACGGCCGCACCCACCCTCCATCGATCGCACTCTCCGTGACAGAACCATCAACGAGACGCCCGAAACGGGAAGAACCAATTTCTTTCGTGTCGGTTGTTCCCCTGCCGCAGCCAGCGCCGAGAAGCGCAACAAGAGTCAAAAAAATAGCGATTCGTTTCATACGCGGCCTATTGTAGCATCTCTCTTGAAAATGAAAATGCACGTCAGGGATGACGTGCGGAGAGGAGGTGGCTACTTGGAAGAAGCTCGCGGACCCGGCTGAGCGGGCGGCGGGTTCTGGCTGCGCGTGATGACGAGCTCGGTGACGCAGGGTCGCACGGCCGTCAGGGTGGCGTTGCGATCGATCTTCGCGCTGAGCAGTGGGCTCAGGTACCACTGGAAGCCCGGCTCGGACGAGGTCGGCTGGACGCGCGCCCGCCGGTCGTTCCGTGCGCGGGCGCTGAACTCGTACCTGGCCGAGAGACCCAGGTCGTCGTAGGAGGTCGTCGCGGTGGGCTTGAGCTGCTCGAGCTTCGAACTCCATCGGACGTTCAGGATGAAGCCGATGTCGTTGCCCTTCTGGACCAGATCGAGCGCGGCGCTCAGATCGAGGTGTGGCAGAAGCGACTGCAGTCCGTTGACGCCGCGCAACACGACGGTGCGGGTGCTTCCGTCGACGAGCTCGACACCGCGGTCGGTCGCGGAGACCTTCGTCTCGGACTTGAGCTTGAGGCTGGTGGTGGCGATGCCGTAGTAGCCCTTGCCGATCCACTGCTTGACCGTGACGTTCACGGTCGGTGCCCCCTTGTCCTCGGCGAGGGTGAAGGTGACGTCGCCGTCCGGCACGTCGAGCATGACCCGGATGGGGTCCTCGGCGCAGGTGTTCTCCTCGGCCAGAGCGGGGGTCGACAGGACCAGAACCAGAAGTACGAACCATCTGACGTGACGCAAGACACTTCTCCTTTCCCGGGGGTTGGACGTCCGGGCTCGAGGATGATAGCCCATTCACCCTAAACTGTCAATGTTTCGCTCTAATTTTTGTTCCCTTCTCCGTATCTTCAATGAGATAACCCAAATCCTCAATCTCCGCCCGCAGACGATCCGATTCTTCCCAATTTTTCTGCATACGATCGCTCTCGCGTTTTAACACAAGTTCGCGCACAGTCTCCGGAACCGCAAGCGGAACCGCGACAAAACGGTCAAGTCCAAATCCAAGCACGGCATCAAATTTCAAAAGTGTCGCGGCCTTCATCGCCGTTGAAACCGCTTCGTCTTCAACCAATTCCCACAAAACCGCAAGCGCTTGAGGCGTGTTAAGATCATCATTTATGGCGTTGAGAAAGCGTTTATTGTACGCGTCAGATACCTCGCTCGGTTTTTCCCATTCGCGCACAAGATCCTGAAGGCGGAACCAGGCGTTTTGTGCCGCTCGGAGGGCGTCCCATGTAAAATTCAACGTGGATCGGTAATGCGCTCCCAACACCAAATACCGATAAGAGAGGGGGTCAAATCCCTCTCCGATCAAATCGCGCAGGATGTACAAATTTCCGAGCGACTTACTCATCTTTCCACCATTCACTGTCAAAAATTCACTGTGCATCCAGAATCGCGCTTCGTTTACCCCGCAGCATCCAACCGATTGCGCAATTTCGTTTTCGTGATGAACCGGGATGTGATCGACGCCGCCGGTGTGAATATCAAACGGAAATTCCAAATACTTTTTGGACATGGCAGAACACTCGATGTGCCACCCCGGAAACCCTTTTCCCCAGGGAGATTCCCATTCCATTTCACGCTTTTCTCCTTCCGGCGAAAATTTCCAGAGCGCAAAATCCGTTGGGTTCTTTTTCTCTTTCATTTCCACACGTGCCCCCGCTTTTTTTTCTTCCGCTTTTTGACCGGAAAGAACGCCATACTGTGGAAGTTTTGAGGTATCAAAATAAATGCCGTCGGACGTTCGATACGCAAAGCCGTTTCGCTCAATTGCTTGAATCATTTCGATTTGTTCCTGGATGTGCTCGGTCGCTCGCGGATACACATTGGCAGACAAGATATTGAGCTGCCCGCTGTCTTCCAGAAACGCCTGCGTATACGCCTCCGCAATTTCATAAGCGGTTTTTCCTTCACGTTTGAGCGCGACAAGCATTTTATCTTCGCCCTCATCCGCATCATCTGTCAGATGTCCGACGTCTGTAATGTTCATGACAAACTGCACGGAAAAATCATTATACGTGAGAGTCCTGCGCAACAAATCGGCAAATAAAAAAGCTCGCATATTCCCGATATGGGCGAACCAGTACACGGTTGGTCCACAGGCGTAAACGCGAACGGAATCATTTTTGAGCGGCGAAAATTCCTCTTTCTTTCGCGTGAGGCTGTTGTAGAGATGAAGAGACATATAATGCATGGATTGTAACAAAAAAATAACCTTCGACAAGCTCAGGCCATAAGGATCCAGGCTTTAGACACAAGACCTCGACAAAAATCGATGAGATTTGCTTGAACGGGCTGGCATCCTCACGAAACTACTGAAACGTACGTTGAGTGAGGTGACTGGGCGCCCGTAAAAGTAAAGATCGCGATTTTTGTCGAGGTCTCAATCATCGTAGCCTCTCCCCATCATCACCATTGCCAACACGGGCAGCGAAACCCAAACAGCACGGGCAAGATCGCTTGTGAAAAACCCTTGCGTGAGCGGAGAGAGTACGCCGGCGAGGTTTGCAGGAAAAAATGAAAGAGTCACGCTAATGAGCAGACCGACATGTAGAAACGAAAAAATCATGACCTGCCAAAGCGGACCTTGGGCCGCCGCATGGCCCAAGGTCCGCAGAAGCGCCGAATGCGAAAGAAAGAAAAAAAGCAAAATGAAAATACCGAGAAAAACAGAGACCCGAAGAGCGAATGCATCGTTGACGGATATATTTGCCGTGAACTCATTAATGAACGGAATGTAGTTCACGATCGCGAGCGCCATGTAGATGGACACGAGGATGACAATAATGCGATCACGCCCGAGAGAGACTCCGTAAAGCAATGACGCGATTACAAAAAAAAGGACAATAAACAAGTCCCAACTCGGTTGCAGCCAATTGATGTTTTGAAAGACACGTACCGCTTGATCCGTGTCGATGATGGCGGCTTGTAGCATAACCTCCTTAATGCATCGAGTATATCACATCCGCTCTCATTATCCACTACACTACTCCGCTAATGCGTAAGAAGGCGCGGCTCCTTGAACATAGGCCGGTTGCTCTGCGCGCACGAGTCCGAGCATTTTCGTCGCACGTGCGACGTTTGTGAGCGCTTGTGCCTGTTGCGTTTCCACCTCCAGTCTTTCATTGACAAGAGTCAGCTCATGAATTTGCGTTTCCAAATCCCGAATTTGATACCCTTTTGAAACGGCGTGATTCACTTGGACAATGTAGGCAAAACACAGTGTGAGAAGCAACAAAATCGAAAGGAGATTCAAACGAGAACTGTGAACCTGCATCCATTGGACAAATGAAAAACGACGGGAAGAATAGAGTGATGGTTGGTGAGCGAATGCATTCATAGGGTACGGTGGGGGCGTCCTATATTACTTTTTCCGCGACGCGGAGTTTGGCACTGCGGGCGCGCGGATTCTGCTTCACTTCCCGTTCAGTTGGAATGACCACGTGCTTTGTAAGCACATGCAGATCAGAACGCTCTTTCATAAACGTTTTGACCATGCGATCCTCCAATGAATGAAATGTGATTACCGCGAGACGTCCGTTGGGAATTAAGAGTTCCACGAGTTCGGGAAGAGCTCGTGACAATTCACCCAACTCGTCATTCACCGCGATCCGCAAGGCTTGAAACACTTGCGTGGCCGGGTGAATCGCTCCGGTTCTCGGAACGATTCTCTCTACACACTCTGCGAGTTCCAACGTGCGTGTAAACGCAGAACGTTGTCGCTGCACCACAATCGCCTGCGCGATTTGGCGAGCCTTTTTTTCTTCTCCGAATTGGCGAAAGATGCGTGCAAGCTCGTCTTCACTCTCCGTGTTCACGAGATCCGCTGCGGTCTGCCCACTGGATCTGTCGTATCGCATATCGAGCGGACCGTCCGTACGGAAGGAAAATCCTCGCTCCGGATCGTCCACATGTGCGGAACTGAATCCGAGATCGAGCAAAATTCCATGGACTTGAGTGAATCCATGCACGGCCGCGTGCTGTTTTATGTTTGCGTAACTGTCGCGCACAAGCACGGCCGCATTGCCAAAGCGGGAAAGACGTTCTTTCGCGACCGAGAGATTGCGTGCATCACGATCGATGCCAAGCAACCGTCCGGCAGACTGACGGACCACAGGGGTGACACGTTCGAGGATCATCTCGGCGTGTCCCCCCTGCCCCACGGTACCGTCAATGAAAGATTGGTTCGGCTCCGGTTTGAGGTACTCAAGAACCTCATTGAGGAGGACTGGAATATGTTTTGACATATTTGGGTCACAGGTCCTCCTTACACACTGGCAACTACCAGCGTGTGGGCAGCCGACGGCAAAGCACTCTCCTTTGCTTCACGGTCCGCGGCCCACGTTAAAATCCTAACTCTCCCAATTTCTCTGCCACACTATCCGCATCGCTTTCGACTTTTTTCTTATACGCTTCCCACTTTTCATCATCCCAAAGCTCCAAGCGATTGAACAAACCGGCCAAAATCAAATTCTTTTTGATTCCGGCATACTCTCGGAGGTATTCCGGCAGCACGACCCTCCCCTGTTTATCCAATGAAACGTCCATTGCACCCGCAAGCATGAGACGGGCGAATGCACGGCTATTGGACTGTCCCAGGGGCAAACTTGCGAGCTTCTCGGCAAGCTTGTCCCACTCCTCCTTGGGAAACAGGAAGAGGGACGTGTCTAGACCTCTGGTCACGACCGCCCCTTTTGCAAGTTGCTTGCGAAACTTTGCCGGAATCGCAATGCGTCCTTTGTCGTCTAACGAGTGTTTATACTCGCCTATGAACATAGGGTGCGGCGAGGTAGAAGGCTCACGATGATTTAATAAAAAGTGAGCACTGGAACTGTTCTGTTCCAATCCCCACTTTGTTCCACCTACACCCATTTTATTCCACTCTCTGACACAGGTCAACACATCTTTCCCATTTGCTTCCATGAAATAGACCAAGAAAATAAGAAAAAAAACACGCGTACGCGTGATGATGTGGATAACTCACTCCAAGATATCAATTACGGCGCCGGTTCAAAAACATGCCGCGGAAAGAAACGATCGATTGTGACGGGTGTGGGAACATACGTCAGCCATCCGTCATCCCACACATCAACGTTCACTATGATGCTTGCATTTTGTGCTTCACCTGTTTGGTCAAACACAAAATTTCCGAGTGAATAAAAAATGAGTTTATCTTTATAGACTTCCACGGGTTGAAGCACGTGCGGATGGTGACCGAGAATCAAATCGGCTCCGGCGTCTACAAGGGCGTGCGCGAGAAGCACGGTTGAAGCTTCGGGCGTTGTCTTATATTCCTCTCCCCAGTGCAGAGATACAACCACCAAATCGTAACGTTGCTTTGCATCTTGGATCGCACGTTTCGCCTTTTCTTCTGAGAAAGGAACGGTGAGGGTTTGGAAGGCAAGAAACGCAATTTCTTTACCCCCGGCGATGACCGTCGAAACGTTCGGCTCATTCGCATATCCCCCGACAGCTGTCATCCCGTGTGATCGGAGAGTATCCACAGATTCTTCCCATGCGCTTTTTCCATAATCCTCACTGTGATTATTGGAAACGGAAAGCACGGACATTCGCCACGCACTCAACCACTGCACGACGAAGGGAGATGCTTGAAACACATAGGCTTTTGGCAATGCCTGGCCTTTCGTTGAGAGCACACTTTCCAAATTCCCAAACGTCAGGTCGCTGTCTGCTGTTGTACTCTTCAACAAATCATTGGTTCGGGTGAGTGCCTGTTTGACGGCCTGATCCATGCGATCAAGTGCATTTCCCACACCGCGAGCGAGCATGAGATCACCAACAGCGCTTATTCTCAGCGGCGAACGTTCGCTACAGGTATACACAAAATAACTCGTGCCGGGATTGCGATCGTGCCAACGCTCTTGAGAACGGCAGCCTGTCAGTGAATGCCACAATAGATAAGATTGAAGTGCGAACGAAGAATCAACATATTCCGGTCCCATTTGATCAATACGCGCCAAATCCATCGCCGCCATGATCCGTCGTGTTTCTTCGTCGTACTGATCCATCACCTGATTTGTTTGGTAGTGACTGAAGTCGATACTCGATACAAATAGAACGTTTCGCTCGAGCGAAAGCACCGAATTCACAAATGCCCATGCAGCTTGAGAACCAGCTTTTGACTGCGCGATCACCGGAACAATCGGCGTCTCCGGAAAATAATGGGCGAGATACGGCGTGTGAACAGAGATCCCATGTTCGTTTTCAAACGAAGCGGGTTCAATCGCAATTTCCGATTTTTTGCGGAGCTGATGGATGAACGCATCATCCGAATTTACAGAACCAAAGGGGGTTTGCCACTCTCCGTTTGTCGTTTGAAGTACCGACTGCCCCTGATCCCAATGGGCCGGACTCACAACAACCACGACATCCGGCTTCGTGTGTTGGGCAATCTCCGCCCAAAAACGATCAATGTCAGGACCAATATCCGTGTGGTGAGGGAGAATGGCGGCGTGGACAGGAGAAAAACGATCGTGGGAATTCAGTGGTGTTTTTCCGACCGAATCAAGAACAAAATGGATGTTTGGAATGTTTTTGAGCGTGTAAATCTGATTCGCTGATCTTCGGGATCCTTCGCTATCGCTCAGGATGACAGAAAATGGTTCGCTTAGGATGACAGATAGGACCAAAACCAAAAGGAGGGCGCCGATCAGCGCCCCCTTTTTTGGATTGATCTTACGGAGTGATTTGAACCGTCTGCGCATTCGAGTAATTGACGAGTGATGGAATTTTGACCGCACGAATCGCCGCAGGTTCCGCTTTAAACGTCCCGGTATTCATCACGCGCGCGTAATAGCGAATGGTGTTGGGCGGACAGTAGCTGTAGTTCCATCCACTGTAGACGAAGAACGAAAGCGTTTGATCCGTATCGGTTTCCGGATACGTTATGCATGTGTTGTACTCCTCAGAGCCTCCTCGCTGAGTCACAGGCGTCAATCCCGAAGGAATACTATCTGTAATTTGGAAGTATTCACCCGGAAGCGATGGATCCACCGTATAAGTGAGTTCCACCAAAATCAAGTCATTCGCTTTGAAAACGGGTGAATCGGGATTTCCCGCGCCCAAATATTTCCGCTGCACACGGATTTTGTTGTATGTCTCAGGAAGTGAAGCAATCGGTCGTTGGTAGGAGGTGATGACCGAGACATCCCCTTTCGTGGCACGCGCATTGAGAGAACGTAGTTCGTCCTTGTTGACCGCGAGGGTCAGGTGCGCACCTTTTTCGAGAGACACGGATTTTGTCTCGTCTCGAAGCGTAAAGGTCACTTCGGATTCACCGGGTTTCAAAAACCGGAACGATTGTTTCAATCCACTCAAGGTTTCAAGGAGAACCAACGTTTCACCTTTCGCTTCTCGATCAAGATACACCTTCAGTCCATCACGATCCTGAATTTCATTGAGTCCGGATGCGAGAAGAAAGAGGGCGGCGTTCAGTTCTTTTGCGGTTTCCGGAATCTCTCGTTCAACCCACACGTACCCAATTTCTCGCTTCGCGCCTTTCATCATGGGTTCATAAATCGCGCGCGCACCTTCGGCATCCCCTGAAAGTAGCTGTGCAATAGCCACCGCTACACGCGCTTCTTCGGAAAGTGGCTGCTGTGCAAACCGCTTAAGCTCCGAGAGAATTGGCGTGTCCAACCCGGCGAGTCCGACATACGCCCACGCCGCTTCTTCTGGCGAAAGTTGACGATCTTCTTGTGTGGCATACAGCCGATCAAGCAGATATGCCGAAAGTCGTTCTTCATCAAACGGCGTTTCGCCAAGCATACCTATCTTTGCGCTGAGAATCGGGTCCGGATCCGCATGAGACAGCAGACGAATTCCACCGTCCGAAGACTGGTAATTAGCGGCGTCCATGTCGGGCACAAATTCCGACGCGCCGAACAGTTCATTCATGAGCTGGGTTGCCAGGACCCGCACAACCGATTCATCCGCACGATCGCCATATCGCCACGACAATCGTCGCAGATCACCGAAAAATTTTCCTTGATTCCCATCCAGGAACGTCACCCACGTTAATCCCGCATCCGACCCAACCAATGTCGCTGACGCATCGAGAGACTTTTCTTCCACAACAGGAATGGTGAGTCGGGAACGGACGACACGGACCACTTGAGAAATCGCGTCCTTTTTGTCTCCGGTTTTCGCTTCAATTAAAATTGTTTGCTCGCCTTCCGGAAGATTTGGCAACGGCAAAGAAACACGCTGACCAACCGTCGATTGGGTTGAAAATCCGATCTCCGTATCTTTAACGGAAATTTGATATTGGATCGTGTCATCCAAACGTACCCCCGTTCCCTGAGCCGTCACAATGATCTCCGGCTGATCTTCCGTCAAATAGGTTGGCTGAATCGCGGCGTTGATAAAGAACGGGAGCGTTGCCGAAATCTTCTTCGTATTCACCCCGGCCTGGAGGTGTTGGTCATCGAGCGCGTGCACGGTCAGTCTCCAAGAGGTCACGTTATCAGGAAGTTTAAGACGCGCGTTCCCTTGCCCATTGCGGCCGGTCGTCAGATTCATAAAGGCAGCCGTATCGACAAAATTGCTGCGCACCTCTCCATCTCCTCCTCCTCCACCTTCCGCCCCAAGCGCCATAACCTTCGTTTCGTGGCTTGAAATAATGTCGTGAATGCCGCTACTCAATGAGTGGTAGAGAGAACCAATGGGATCCGGCGTGTCCGGATAAAGCGCAAAAAACGCTTCATCGACAACACTGACGTTAACGGAAGATTCGACCGGTTTGCCCTCAACATCTTTTACGAACACGTTCACATCGACCTCCCCGCCCGGCCGGTACTGCGCCGCGTCCGTTTCAATCTCCACCTGCAATTTCCGAGATTCAGTTTTGAACCCTACAAACTTTCCGGATGTCCAATACGCATCACTGCTTACGATCACATATCCCTCGCCAGTAAACAGCACGCCGTACAAGTACACATTCGGGATATCGCGGCTCTCAAACGGAAAAGCGTATTCCGGCGTGTTGACGGTTTTATATTCTTGAATCCCTCGTTGTCCTTGCACGAAAAGGAACGAGCCGTTTTGAACCATTTGGAACCGTTCGCCGTATTGCTGCACTTCAATCTGCACCTGCTCTCCTTCCAAAAACTGGGTTTTTTCACTTCCGTCTTCTTCCCGATTTTTGATGGCGAGATGCAGCGTACTGTCATAACTGTCGTAGCGGAATCCTCCCAAGTTTCCCGTCCATTTTGGATACGCGGTTGTCAGCACCTTCCGACCTTGATCATCGATGCTTGAAAGTTCAACGCGATACCAAGATTCCGTATTTGGCGCCGCAAAGGAAAACGTTCCCTTTCCGCTTTGGTCCGTCACGATTGTCTGTTGATCAACCGTACGTTCACGGTGCACATACTGATAATTTTCCCGCACGATTTTTCGAATGAAATCGTAAGAGGTCCCTTCGGAAATTTTTTCGTAATATGACTCGATCACCTGTACGTTCACGGACGTGCCCGGACGAATCGTTTTGAGATCTTCAGATCGATCATCTCCGTTTGTGATGTGAACTGTTTTTGTTTCAATGGCAACGGTTCCCGACCCATTTTCAATCGTCAATTCGCCGTTGATATGAATGGCGGAAGGATAGACGGTTAAATATTCAGTTGCTCCAATTGGTTCAAACCCAGGCTCATCAAGTTCTGCACGCACGAATCCATAGGCATAATAGCCTCCAGAGACCGGAATCGTTCCGTTCGCAACACCGGTTTCATCCAGAGTGATTGTTTGAGAAGAAGAACCCGCGGAAACGACGATTGTTTTTCCCACAACAGGCGTTCCATCAAAATACTTTGTCGCCACGCGATAATGAACTGAATCACCCTCAATCACGGCTTTTTCCGTCACATCAAGCTCCATGAAATAAACCGGCTTGCGATATTCTTGAAGTTGGATCGACCGTGAAAGGACCTCTTTGTCGCCGAGATGCAAACCGATACGGTAATATCCCGTCGCCGCATCCGGAAGCTTGAAATTGACGGAAAAAATCCCGTTGCCTGAAATGGAGACCGGAACACGGACATATTCCACATCCTGATACTTTCCACCGTATGCATATCCGTAAACGGACGTAGTCATACGCACTGTCACCTCCGACGGAAGCGGCTGTTTGTCACGATGTGACAAAAATCCCCAAAGGTGAACGGTGTCACCTTGTTTGTAAACCGGACGATCGGAATAGACATATCCAATATAATCTTCGTCCACAGACGTACGGTTCCCCCACCAACCACCGAATCCTTCATAAAGATACGAGCCATCCGTGCTTGGCAAAAGGAGGACGTGATTTCCTGAACGGACTTCCAGAGCTTCAAACGTCTCAGGAAGCGTGATGCGTGCGATCCCCTCTTGGTTTGTGTTTGCGCTCACGGAATCCGTTTTGACCTGTGCCCCATTCACCGCCAATTTCGTGGATGTGTCGTGAACCCATACAAGAGATGTACCTTCCGCCTCAACCAGTGTGGCGCTCACCGTCGTGGACTGAAGAAACGCAAACGCTTGCTGTCCTTGCCATTCCACCAAAATACCGTAATAGCCTTCTTCCAGTTCAAATGGAACCTGGTACACGGGATAATATCCGGATTCTATGACATTCGGTTTAAATGTTCCGACAGAAGAAAGTGTATCGACAGAAACATAACTGCTAAGAGGACGTGTATCCCGCCAAGCATCGACGATCGATTGTTCAAAGCTGGATTTGAAACTCTCAAAATTTGGGAAACGGTACACGGTGAACGCGGAAGTTTCATCCGGAATGCGGTTGCTGTAATCGAAAGACATCTGAAACTGTGCGAATTCGTTGGGAATCGTGGTGAGAAACGTCTTCAAAAATCGCATATCACTCCCTCGTTGAAGAGCATCGTCTGTCTCAAATCGAAAGACGTAATCTTCTCCAAGAGACTCACTTGAATTTGCTGGATGCAAATCTTCATCGATTGTCACACGATAGACCGTAGAAGGTTCAAGTTTGTCCGGGACAAACACAAGACTTCTGCGGTTTTTTTCGACATGACCCGTCAGGGCCGGTTCAATGGAAAACGCGCGCTCAAAATCGACGGGATCGACGTTTTCATGACTGAAGACGATTTCGATCCCCGCATCAAGAGGAACATTTGCGGTTTCGTTTCCCGGAATGGAATGTAAAACATGAAACTGAGTTTTCACTTGGAACGCCCAGGCGTATGGACGATCTTTCAGTGTCCCGTCGGATTGTTCGGCTTGTGTCGGCAAAAGGAATCGAACCAATTGCCCGCTGGAGAGCTTTTCTTTAAACACGATCCGCGCGCGAAATTCATCAATCCGTTCGATCTCAAACGATCGATTGGTATCGGAACGAAGGTATTCTTTGACAAAATTCAGGTCGAGCGGCTCGCGACTTTCCAAAATGAAACTCGTTTCGGGATCAACACCGAGGGAATCTTCTTCTTCCGCCACAAGCGTAAAGTTGTTTTGCGCATACACGACCGGGATGGAAGACGAGAACGGATTCAATACGAGCATGAGGATGACGACCGCAACCAGCGCGATCGTCCCGCCCGCCGTCAATTTTGGCGGGATAGCTTTGATCCAAGAAAATGCAGACATAGCAGGTTGTTGCCGAGCGTCCAGGATGCGCTGCTTAAGCGCTTCTTTAAATCCCGGCCGCGACGGCGAATCTGAATCATGAGACATGCGAGTTAACGCCTCGCTTGCCTTCTGAAACGATTCTTCAAATTTTTCATTACGGTCGGTCATAGTGTGATGCTTTTTGGAAGAAATTTCGCACATTTCTTCAGTGCTCTGTGGATCAGGACGCCTGCATGATTTGTCGAAATCTTCAGAGCCACCGCAATTTCATCGTTCGTAAGTTCCGAAAAAAATTTCAGTTGCAGCACACGTTGAGAGCGTGTGTCCAAACGCGCGATTGCGGTTTCAAGGATGGACCGGAGATGTTGATTGTCGATCGTGTCTGACACGAATGGCTCCCCGTTGGGAAGATCGGGAAGTTCATCCGAAGGCATGGAACAAGTCTTCTTAGTTCGGTAATAATCAATGATCGTGTTATTTGCAATACAATAAAGCCATGCCTTGAAAGAACCTCTGGTAAAACGCGACCGCGAAGCAAACGCTTTTAAAAAAATCGTTGAGACGAGATCTTCTGCGATTTCCTGCGTCCCCACGCGCCGTTTCACAAAACCGTAGATCGGATCAAAATAGCGTCCGTATAATTCTTCAAATGCCCGATCATCCCCACGCGACATTCGCACGGCAAGATCGTCTTCCGTTGCCTGTTGTTGAGGAACACGGGTCACCCCTCCGAGCAAATCCACCGCCAACAAACACCAGCCGAGAAAGTCGCTCGCTGTTTGAAACGAAATGCGTGGAAAAAAATTACGTATCACAGAAAAATACGGGCGAGCGCAATGAGCGCAATGGCCAACCAGATCACATTCAGCACGACCGGCTGATAATTGCGATCGACCCAGGCATCAAGAATAATCGTGAGTGCTCCTGAGAGGTTGAGCAGTTGATACATTGGTTCATCCGCCGAAAGAATGTTGAAACTTAACAGTGCGTACGCAACCAAAATCGCCCCAACTCCATACCACCCAAGCGCCTCGACGAGGGCGTGTTTGTTTTTTGAGAGCATAGAACAGAGAATTAGTTTTTCTCTCACCCCAACGAATGCTTTGATCTTAATTTACGATGATATTGTACCGCAAAACGGTGCGCTTCGTCTCGAGCCCGCTGAAATAACTCTTTTCCTCGCTTTGCCACACGCAATAATTCAAGATTTCCTCGATCAAACACAAGCCGATCTTGTTTGCGATCAAACCCTTTTGCAATTCCAATGATCGGCAAATCAACTTCCAGTTCATCAAGCACCTCTTGCACGCGATTCACTTGCCCTTCTCCTCCGTCAATCACCAGCAGTTGAGGCAACGGCCACGCCATCGGAAAACGCTGCGCGCGCGCGAGACGCCGACGGATCACTTCAGCGAGCATCGCCACATCATTTGATCCTTGAACGGTTTTGATTTTGAATTTTCGATATTGGGCTTTTGCCGGCCTCCCTTCTTCAAACACGACCATCGATCCGACCGCGGACGTTCCTGAAATGTTGCTGATGTCATATGCCTCGATGCGTCCGTTCAAATCGATCAAATCCTCCGTCCTGACGGACGCGTACGGAAGCACCACATCTTCTTTTGAAATCAAGGCGACATCTTGGATATGCTCGAGCGCAAACACATGGCGCCGAATCACCGCCGCGTCTTCAAAACGCAGTTCATTCGCCGCGCGTTGCATCTGTGTTCGCATCGAACGCACCAATTGTGCCTTTTTACCTTCAAAAAACAATATAAACTGACGCATGATTGCGCGATAGGCAGCCTTGGAAATTTTCCCCGTGCACACACCAGGACATTTCCCGATATGAGCATTGAAACAGGGACGCGTCCGTCCGCTCACTTCGGGTGGCTCGCACTCACTCCAAGGAATCGCACGCCGGATAAGATCCATGGCTTTTTTAAGCGACGCGCTGCTTGTATAAGGCCCAAAAACGCGCACAAATTTTTTTGCCGTCTGTTTTGTCAGTGTTGGACGAAACGGATCGATTCCCATTCGTTCGAGCTCATGGCCACGCAACAACTGCGGGCGCGGAAAATCTTCATTGGTGATCACAAGATATAAAAAACTCTTGTCATCCCGCATTAAAATATTGTATTTGGGTTTTTTCGCTTTGATCTGGTTTGCTTCAAGTACCAACGCCTCGATGACGGTTGGGGTCACGAGATAATCAATGTGCGCGATTTGGGAAACCATCTCTGCAATACGGTTCTCGTGAGCTTTGGTGAAGTAGGAACCCACGCGCGACCGCAGTGAAGTCGCCTTCCCAATATACAGAAGTACGCCGTTTTGGTCGTAATAAAAATACACCCCGGGCTCATCGGGCAAATGGTGATTTTTGATCTGTACGTTGGCGGGAATCATGACATATGCTAATTTACCTATCACCTAAAACCTATCACCTAAAACCTCTTTTATGAAATATCTTGCCCTCTTTCTCCTCCTGATCCTCGCGGGTGCTGGCTGTACGGCAAAGACGATTTCTCAAACCGATCTCAAGACAGAATCAACGGATACGACGGCAGACAACGGTGGTGAAGAAGCGGTTGCCGAGTATCCGGATGCGTCCGTGGAAACAAAAGCTGGGTTGAAAACGGAAACGACGATCAAGACCGATGAAGGAGCCGAAATTATCGTGGAAACGGAAGAATCTGTTTCTGCGGAAGAAGATGCGGATGTTCCTGTAGTTGATTTCGTTCTTGGGGATGCGAAGACAAAAATCGACATGGAAGCCACAAACTTCTCCTTCTCCCCAAAAAACATTGAAGTGAACGCCGGAGAGAAAGTCCAAATCATGTTCACAAAAAATGTGGGATTTCACACATTCGTGATCGATGAAATTAGTCTTAAACATGCGGTAAAGCAAGGCGAGGCCCTGTCATTCACCGCTCCAAAAGAACCGGGGACATATCCATTTTATTGCGACATCGGTTCACACCGGGCGCAAGGGATGGAAGGAACACTGGTGGTGAAGTAATGTTCCACGTTCATTTTTTCAGCATTCGCTTGAGATATTGTCCTGTATAACTTTTTGCATGCCGCGCCACTTCCTCCGGCGTGCCGGCATAGACCACCTTCCCTCCCAAATCCCCACCTTCCGGCCCAAGATCAATGAGCCAATCTGCGGTTTTAATCACGTCCAAGTTATGCTCGATCACAATCACACTATTTCCTTTGTCGACGAGCGTATGCAGAACTTCAAGCAATTTTTTAACGTCTGCAAAATGCAAACCTGTCGTTGGTTCGTCAAGTAAGTAGAGGGTACGACCCGTTTGACGCTTAGCGAGTTCTGTCGCCAATTTGACGCGTTGCGCTTCCCCGCCCGAAAGTGTTGGTGCAGGCTGCCCAAGTTTTACATACGATAAACCGACCTCATTGAGAGTGGAAAGTTTGTCATAGACAAAAGGAATATCTTTAAAAAATTCCGCCGCCTCTTCAATCGTCATTTCTAGCACTTGGTAGATATTTTTTTCTTTGTACTCTATTTCAAGCGTTTCACGATCAAATCGCCGACCTTTGCACACATCGCATTTCACATACACCGTCGGGAGAAAGTGCATTTCAATCGCAATGACGCCGTGCCCCTCGCAATGTTCGCATCGACCGCCAGGTCTATTAAAACTGAAACGACCCGGCTTATACCCTCGATATCGCGCTTCGGCCGTTGCGGCGAACAGTTCTCGAATGGGTCCCCACGCACCCGTGTACGTTGCCGGATTGGATCGAGACGTTCTTCCAATGGCCGATTGGTCGATGAGAATCGCTTTGTCGATATATTCAATTCCTAGAAGTGACCTGTGAGTTCCTGGAGTATGTTTGCTTCCGTACAGACGTTTGGCGATCGCTTTATACATTGTTTCGTAAGCCAATGTTGATTTCCCGGATCCAGACACGCCGGTCACACACACAAACCGACGAAGTGGAATTTCGACATCAATATTTTTCAGGTTATTCTGGGACGCACCCTTTATTTTAATCGCATCTTTCCCGACAGTTCGACGTTCTGCTGGAATAGGGATCTTTTCATCTCCACGCAAATAGGCAGCGGTAAGCGATTTCTTGTCTTCAAAAATTTTCGGTGTTGTCCCGGCCGCAATCACCTGTCCGCCGTGAATTCCGGCACCCGGCCCGATTTCAACCATATAGTCAGACGCAAGAATGGTATCTTCATCGTGCTCGACGACAATGACGGTATTCCCGGCATCACGCAGTTGTTCGAGTGTTTGGATGAGACGATCATTATCGCGCTGATGTAAGCCAATGGTCGGTTCATCGAGTACATACATTGCGCCGACGAGCCGCGTCCCAACTTGGGACGCCAGACGAATCCGCTGTGCTTCCCCGCCTGAAAGCGTACCGGCCATACGGTCGAGTGTGAGATAGTGCAAGCCCACGTCCAGCATAAATTGCAGGCGACTTTGAATCTCTTTGAGGATAGAACTCGAGATTTCTCTTTGTTTTTCTGTCAGCGTGATGGATTGAAAATACGTTCCCGCCTCATCGATGGACATCTTTGTGACATCGACAATCGAAACGGCGGTCGGCAACCAAACATGCAACGCTTCCTCGCGAAGCCGAGCGCCGGAACACTTTCCACACAATTCTTCACTAAACAATTCTGCCGTTCCAAGCCCCGTACACTGCGAACAAGCTCCATAAGGAGAATTGAACGAAAACAGACGTGGTTCGATTTCCGGAAAGGAAAATCCGTCCTTAGGGCAGCTGAATTTTGAGGAAAGCATCTGCTCGATCCCATCCGGATAGACAATGGTCGCGACATCGTTCCCTCGCTCCACTGCTGTTTCCAGCGCCTCAGCCAATCGCTGACGAAACGCCTTGTCTTGTCCAATGGGAATCGTGTCAATCACCACCTCAATCGTATGCTGTTGATAACGCGCAAGTTTAATCGACTGATCTAACCGATGTTCTTTTCCGTCGATACGCACGCGCGCAAAACCGCTATTATACAGATCGTAAAGCAGTTGGTAATACTCCCCTTTGCGTCCAAGCACCACCGGCGCAAGAATTTTGATATTTCCTTTTCCTCCCTTTACCGCTTGTCTACTCTCTATTCCCTCCAGCACCACATCCACCATTTCTTCGTTCGTCAATTTCTGAATCACGGATTTACATTTCACGCAGTGCGGCTGTCCGACACGGGCGTAGAGCACGCGCAAATAATCATAAATCTCGGTAATGGTTGCCACGGTTGATCGAGGATTGTTGGAATGCGCTTTTTGGTCGATCGAAATCCCAGGCGACAATCCTTCGATTTCATCGACATCCGGCTTTTCCATCTGTCCCAAAAATTGCCGCGCGTACGCGGATAATGATTCCACATAACGACGTTGTCCTTCCGCAAAAATCGTATCGAAGGCTAAACTGGATTTGCCTGAACCCGAGACGCCTGTTATGCAAATCAGCTTGTTGCGCGGCAGCTCAAGCGAAATATTTTTGAGATTATGTTCCCGTGCCCCTTTGATGGTGATTTTGTCATGCATATCTTATTTTTTCTTCAACTCTTTCTTTAAGAACGCAATTTCATCGCGCAAAATCGCCGCAGTTTCAAAATCAAGTTTCTGCGCGGCCTGCCGCATTTCGTATTCTTTCTCCGCAATCACTTCTTCAATCTCGTGCGGTTCGGCCGTGAGTTCCAGTGAAAGCACCCCTTGAATATTTTTCTCTTCCTCCCCACCTAACATTCCACGAATATCACCGATGTTCTTTTTGACCGTACGGGGTGTGATGTCATGTTCTGTGTTATAAGCAAGTTGAAGTTCCCGCCGTCGTTCCGTCTCCTTGATCGCGCGTTTGAGCGAACCAGTGATCTCATCGGCGTATAAAATCACTTCTCCATCCACATTGCGCGCCGCGCGACCAATCGTTTGGATAATCGAGGTTTCGGAACGCAAAAATCCTTCTTTGTCCGCGTCCAAAATCGCCACGAGTGTCACCTCCGGCAAATCCAATCCTTCACGCAAAAGATTTACCCCCACCAAAACATCATATGAACCTTTGCGCAGATCGGTTAAAACCGTAATGCGATCGAGTGTGTCCACATCTGAATGAAGATACTGGACATTCATTCCTTTTTCTTTCAAAAATTCCGTGAGATCTTCCGCCATTTTTTTCGTCAACGTTGTGACAAGCACACGTTCGTGTTTTGCCGCTCGCTTCTGAATTTCTTCAATCAAATCTTCGACCTGTCCAACTGATCCATCGGAAGGAGTTACCGGCCGCATGGTAATTTTAGGATCCACTAATCCGGTCGGACGAATGATCTGTTCAACAACTTTTTCCGAGACCTTTTTTTCGTATGGACCCGGCGTGGCGCTCGTAAAAATCACTTGACCGATCTTCTCTTCAAACTCCTCAAATTTGAGAGGTCGATTATCGAGCGCGGACGGAAGCCGAAATCCGTGTTCAATTAATGTTTTCTTCCGAGCCTGATCGCCGTTATACATCCCGTAAATTTGGGGAATGCTCACATGCGACTCATCAATGATCGTCAAAAAATCGTCGGCAAAATAATCAATCAACGTTTGTGGCGCTTCACCAGGCGCCCGCCCGTCAAAGTAACGTGAGTAATTCTCGATGCCGTTGCAGTAGCCGATCTGCTCAATCATCTCCAAATCGTAACGCGTGCGGCGACTCAGTCGCTCCGCTTCAAGCACGCTCCCAGCCTTCTCGAATTCCTCGAGACGGTCTTTTAACTCTTGACGGATTGCGCGCAACGAATCTTTTTGGCGGTCCGAAGAAGCCACATAGTGTTTCGCGGGGAAAATCCACACGTCACGGAGTGGTTCAATCACTTTTCGCGTGAGGGGATCAAGACGTTGGATTGAGATGATTTCGTCAGTCTCAATCAGGAGACGATACAGCGTTTCTTCGTTCATCGGCATGATTTCGATCACATCGCCGTGCGCGCGAAAATGCCCACGCGTCAAATCCGCATTGGTTCGCTCAAATTGCATCTCAATCAGTTGTCGAATGATTTCCTCTCTCCCTCTTGTTTGTTGCGTTTTTCCTGTTTCCAAATGCAACACTGTTTTCTGATATTCCTCTGGGCTTCCCAAGTTATAAATACACGACACACTCGCCACCACAATGACATCGCGGCGCGTCAGCAACGCCTGCGTAGCCGCATGGCGCAAACGGTCTATTTCTTCGTTAATCATAGCCTCTTTCTCGATATAAGTGTCCGTACGAGGCATGTACGCTTCCGGCTGATAATAATCATAATAGCTCACAAAATATTCCACCGCGTTCTCCGGAAAAAATTCACGAAACTCATTACACAACTGGGCCGCCAGCGTTTTGTTGTGTGCGATAACCAGTGTGGGTTTTTGCATTTTCTCAATGACATTCGCCACGGTAAACGTTTTCCCGGAACCCGTGACACCAAGGAGCGTTTGGGCACGATGCCCGACTTTAAGACCGGCCACGAGCTGTTCAATGGCTTTCGGTTGATCACCAGCAGGTTGATATTCAGAGTGGAGTTTAAATTGCATAAAACCAGAATGTCCCCTCGGGTTGTTCTACCCTAGGGGTGGGATCAGATTTGTTGTGCCAATATCATAACACATGACACGAACAAATGTCGAACAGACAGTAAAACGCTAAACAGGTCCCGCTATTTCCCAAAAATGTTCGAACAAAGAGGCCATGCTCTCTTTCATGTGACGATGATTGATACGAACGGCAAACGTGTGTGTTCCTGAAAATAACACAATGGAGTTGTGAAAAATCCATAGGGAGAAATCGAATCCTAATCCGGCCGGAAGTGTCCGAAGAAAGACGTTATATTTGGGTGTCCATGCACGAACAAACGATTTCTGTGCCCCAGGGATCAGTGCACGCGTACGAACGCCACGCTTCATCTTCTTTTCCGCAAGCGATCGAAAAAGTTCGTCTGAGATGACCGCTTGATAATGTTCCCCGGCTGGTGCTTCAAATACAAGAATTTCGTCGCCTTTATTCAGTTCATCGACTACTTTCACGATCATATTCGTCAGTGCCTCTTTTGTATCGTAGACAAATGCCTGTGGTGTTTTATCTGCACTGTGGTACTGCGTGTGGAGTTGAGCGGCAAGTTGTTCAACGACGTCAAACCTCGCACGTTCCTGTTCCACAAGCACATGCGGATCTTCGATCCAATACATCAACTTCCCTTTTGATCGGTGCGCGGTCACATATCCCAACTCTTTGAGACGACTCAAAATACTGGCGACGGTCGTACGTGGCAACTTCGCCTTGTGTGCGATCTGTTGAATCGTCGCTTCACCCAAATGCAAAGAAGCGAGATACACCGTGGTTTCTTTTTCGGTCAGGTGCAGATCCTTCAGAAGTGTTTCTACGGAAGTGGGCATAGAGAACATGCTACTGTTGACGAAAATTTTCGTCAAAATTTAAACAAAAAGTCCAACGATTTGAAAAAAAGTCAATTGAAATGAGCAGATAACGCCCTCAATTTTGCTATTCGATTTATGCTGCGATTAGCTCCTTACAACCTGGAGGCATCATGAGCGCCGATCACCACAAAGGATTAGTCGTCCTTTCCGCCGATCCGATCACGAACGGTCATCTCCATCTGATTGACTCGGCACGACATTGCTGCCGAGAACTTCTTGTCCTCATCGCAAACAATGACAACAAGAAAGGCACGTATCTCTTTTCTCTGGAGGAACGAATGGCCATGGCAGCACGCGCGACCGCACACCTGCCCACGGTGTCTGTCGTGTGTTCGCGCGGACTGTTAGTTGATGTCTTTCTGGAGCAGGGATGCGACGTCCTCTATCGCGGTATCCGCAATGAATCGGATCAACGTTATGAAGAAGAACAAATGAGCTATCACACAATGATCCACCCTTCGCTCGCGGATGCAGTAGTCTATCTGCCTTCTGCACCGGATTTTCGTCACATTTCCTCGACACTCGTCAAAGCCTTTGCGAGCCACCACGCAGACATCTCGACGATGGTACCCGTGTTTGTGAAGCAAGCAATCGAGGAACGCATGCACAAACAGTTCAAATTGGGTATCACCGGTGAAATCGCTACAGGGAAAACCTGGGTTTGTGCACAACTTGCAGAACAAGCACGAGCGGTCGGTCTTCCCGTCCATTTGATCAATGTGGACCAGCTCATCCGTGATCTATACCGCGAACAGACGCCGGGGGCTCAACGATTGCGCGAAGAACTGGGACGCCTGTTAGGACCAAGAATCCTGACGGCGAATGGATGTGAGATCGATCGCACAGCAATGGCTTCCGTCCTGTTCGATCCCCAGACACCAAGCCAATTGCGCAGACAGGTGGAAATGCACGTGCGACCGCACGTGCAACGTTTGCAACGAACCGCACTGTCGAACGCCCGTGGTCTGATCCTGATCGAATGGGCGCAGCTTGCCGAGATGCACGTGAGTCATTGGACTAACCACAATGTCCTCGTAGTTGAGTCAAGCGATCGCGCCCAACTCGCAGAGCGTCGCGGCATTGAGGTACAGCAGCTGGCGCGAATGGCCGAACTGCAGTGGAGCGTGGAGCGGAAGGTCAACCAGCTACAGCGACATGTGGATGCGAACGGCCACGGTCAGATTCTGACATTTGATAACCGTGTCTCTGTGGACGCCCACGATCGAATCGCGCAACTACTCACGACCATTCGTACAACCCTATTCCCCACCCTGGAGGTTCTATGAACATGACACAACGATGGATTCGACTGTGGTGTGCACTGGGTCTAAGTGGTGATGCGCATACGTGGTTTCGCCGACTTGTCGAACACTACCGCGAGTCCCACCGTCACTACCATACATTCGAACATATCGAACATGGGCTGACAGAACTCGATCGAATTCGTCATCTCGCAAAAGCACCGGATCTGCTCGAGCTCGCCTGGTGGTTCCACGACGCGATCTACGATCCCAGCCGACACGACAACGAACAACGGAGTGCAGAACTCTCCCAGACACTCCTGAAGTCGCCGCGGGTATACGCGCTCATTATGGCGACGATGCACACGGGCGTTCCGGCACAGTCGGACACACGTTTACTCATCGACATAGATCTGTCGATTCTCGGCGCTGATGTGCGTACGTTCGGTCGCTACGAAACCAACATCCGCAAAGAGTACGGTTTCGTCCCGGATGATCAATTCCGTGAAGCCCGGCTCTGCATCCTCAGCCGCTTTCTGGCACGTGATCCGATTTTCCACACACAAGATCTACACAATCGTTTGGAGGCGCGCGCAAAGCGCAATCTCACACGTTCGATCAAACGGCTTCGGAGACAAGCATGAACATCGGATCCTACACGGTTGAACACAAAATCACGGAAGGGGCGTTCGGTCGGACGTTTCTAGGACGACACCGACTCCTGCGTGAACCCGTCTGCATCAAGCAAGAAAAAACCGGTAATCCCACGTATATTCGGCTCTTCCGCGAGGAAGCCAAGCTTCTTTGGAACATCCACCACGCCTCTCTCCCCACCCTCAAGGAGTATCTAGAAACATCTGATTACGGCGCGGTTGCCGTCATGTCATTCATTGCGGGTGACAATCTGCAAAAGATCGTGAGCGAACAAGGAGCGATCGACGATGAACACATCTGTTGGATCCTCCAGCGCGTGTTGGATGCATTGAGCTATTTGCACTTCCATCGGATTGTCCATTGCGACATCAAGCCGGCCAATATCGTCCTTGATATTCCCGTCCACAACGCGGTGCTCGTCGACTTCGGTCTTTCGCTCCAGGACCCGAACGCCCGTTCGCAAGCCAAAGGCGGAACACCGTTCTATCTTCCACCAGAATTCCAACAATCCCTTCCCCCGATTCCGGCGAGCGATCTCTACTCGCTCGGAATGACGGCTGTGTTCATCTCCGGTGGCAACATTCTTAACGGAAGTTTGCCTACGGACATGCATACCGATCTTCGTGCATTGATCGCTTCGATGATTCGACGCGATCCGCTCGCACGCCCCCAGGATGCGCGCGTACTCAATCGGCAACTAACACAGATACGCCAACGTGCGTTTGGAAGAACACAATCAACGGAAGCCTTTCGGCTTCGAGGAGTAACCTCATGAGTGGAGCATTTGGTTGGGCCAGAAACGATGACAATCAGAGCGCGCCAACGCGTCATACAGCGATGGGTGGATTCTCAGACGCCAAAAATATCTACCAACGGCCGGCCACACCGCAACCGTCGCGCGTGAGCTTTGCGCAGGCCACACATCAGACGGGGATCCAGTCGATCCCGACGGCAACACACACCCTGAAGAGCAGCGCACGAAACGTCCTGATCGTCATCACGGATGTGACCGGTTCCATGGGCGACAATCCCAAAGAAATCTTCCGTCGTCTTCCACTCATGTACGAGGAAGCGTGCACATACCTGGGCAGCGATGACACAGAAATTCTGTTCATCGTCTTCGGAGACGCTCGCACTGACGAACACGCAGTACAGATCGCACGCTTCGGCCGCGGGGCCGAACTCGATGGCATACTGACGTCGTTCTCGCTGAACTGCGGAGGCGGCGGCCAGGGTTCGGAGACGCCTGAACTGGTTGCCTACTACTTGCTCAAGCAGGTAGACACGCGCACGGCCCAGCACGCTTACGTCTGGTTCATCACAGACGAAGCGGGATGCGCACACGTCGATCCGCGACTGACAAAGCGTTGGCTGGATCTCGAACTCGATGCGGAGTACAGCCAGGCACAGGCGGTCTTCCGGGCCCTCGAACGACGGATGCATGTGCTGACCCTTCTGTTCGAGACCAACGCCTACAAAGGACGTCCCGAACACGCACAGATCCGTCCCTACTGGGAACACATGCTTTCGCGGGACGAATCGATCGTGCCAATCTCGGACGCACGACGCATCGTCGACGTCATGCTCGGAACGATCGCTGCAAAGACGGGGCAGCTCGATCTGTTCACCTCTCATCTGAAATCGCGTCAGCTCCCGACTCGACACGGAGCCGCAAACGTCCAGAGCGTGCTCGCGAGCATCGCCCTGATCGGAGAGGACAAAGGATCTCTCACAACGCCGCACGGCCCCGGCACCCACTCTCTTCTTCCGGACAAGTAGACTCTTGTCCGTTTTTTATTCGCATGCCATTTACATCAAAAAACCAGCGACCGTATTGTCGCTGGATGTTGCTGCTGGTGGACTACCAGCTTCCTCCGGAAGAAGAACTGCCGCCCCCGCCCCAGGAGCCGCCGGACGAAGAGCTACCGCCCCCGCCCCAGGAACTCCCAGAGGAAGACGAGTAGGAGCTCCGCCGGCGCTCCTCTTCGCGTCGACGTGCAGCTTCGCGACGCCGCTCTTCCTCCTCCGCGCGGCGCCTCGCGGCTTCACGCTCTTCGTGCGCCCGCTTGGCGCTGCGCACCTCGTCGTCCCACTGCCGCTGCTGCGTTTCGATGGCCGCGTACAGCAGTGCGTAGTTGGCCACGCCGTTGATCGTCGGCGAGCTGTACGTTTCGAGACGAGAGGTCACCCCTCCGTAGCCCCGGATCTTGCGCTCCGCCTCCTCGCGCACTGCGGCCATCCGCTTGAGTTCCTTCTCGAACTCCGCCTTCTTCTTGTCCAGACCTTCACAGTGCTTGACTGCGAGGCTGAACTGCTTGGTGGCATCCGCAAAGGACACCTTAGCCGACTCGGCCGCACGCAGTGCATCGAGCAGACGTGAGGTACTTCTGAGCTCACGAGCACGGACAAGATGGCGTCTGCCCGTCTCGATCTTCTCGTTGCCGGCCGTGATGGACGACTGCGACTCCACCTTGCTGTGGATCTTCACCGCGGCTTCGTGCGTGTCCTGTGCCGTTCTCGCGTCGGTCTGTGCCGTCTCAAGCACCTCCTCCGCCGACTGGATCACTCCGTCAAGACGCTCGATCGCGCTACGAATCGCTGCGTCTTGCGCGATCGCCTTCTTGTAGAGTTCGTGTACACGGCGAATCTGCAGGTACACGTCATCGGGTGTATCACTCGTGTGAAGCACACTCGCGAGTTCGTCCTCGGCCGTTCGTGCCTGATCCAGGGTAAGGTTCGGGTCGTCATCACTCCCGATCACCACCCCCAAACTCTCGAACCGATCTCGCTTCACTTCGCGCACCTGCGCGAGCAGGTTGCAGAAGGCATCGAGACGCTCGCCGATCTGTTCCTCCAGTGCATCGAAGCGACTGATCTCGCGCTTGAACTTGAGCGGATCGGTCAGGCGCAACGCGTTCAGTTGCTCGTAGAAGACCGCGTCGGCCTGATCGTCCCCGAAGAGCGGATGCTCACGTAGCCAGCGCCGCGGGATCCCGTTGCGGTCGGCTTGTGCAAACAGCTCATCGAGCTCATCCTGAGTGAGATGATCCTCGGCGATCGTGCTCTGAAGCTCGGCGGCTTGCTTGAGCTCCCCCCAACCTTCCATCGCCTTCTCGAATCGCTTCTGCAGATCACGCTCAAGCCCGGACGGCGACACGCGGACGGTCTTCGTCTCGGCCCCGAACAGATCGTGGGGATTGAGAACTCCAGTGTCGAAGTCGAAGGGCTCATCCAGGTCCGTCAGGGCAGCAATGAGCGGGGCGTGGTTGAATAAATGCGCAGCCGCCGCCTTCCCGGCGATTTCAGTGATGTGCTGCTCCATTGCTTGGACGTCGACGAAGATGCTGTTGACCTGATCGGTGACGCTCTTGAGCAGCGCGGCGGTCTCGCCTTTTGCCTGATCATGTAGCAGCATGATGTCGTCCCGCTCGCCGAAGAACTCGACGTAGCGAGCACTCGCACGTTGAATCTTCGTGCGCCAAGTTTCGAGCGTCTTCTCGAGCTCTGAACGCAGACGCCCGAGTTTGCGACTTCGTAGGACCAGCCAAAAGACCAGCCCCAGAATGATCAGAACGATCGTCAACCAAAACACGAAGTTCCAGAAACCCTGCCAGAACAGCTCCCGCTCCTTGGCAGTCACGAGACGATCAAGCTCGTCGACGACGGGCTTGAAGGCAGTGGCCTCGTTACCCATCGCAACCGTGTCATCGGTGTTCCAGATCTCTCGGGCATGCGCGAGAGCGCCCTTCTGAGCACTCACATCCGCGGGGAGCGCATCGGTCTTCTTGAGCAGACGTTCCATCCGACCGATCTGCTCTCCCAGCGCAGCTCGCGCTTCGCGCTGCTGTCGTTCACGCGCCTCACGCTCGGCCTGTGCCCTGCGCTCTGCGATCCGGACCGGATCGGTCTGGTCGAAGAGGAAGGCGTCCACGGCACGAGCCATGCGGATGATGCCGCCCTTGGGATCTTTGGGAGTTCCCTTCACAGCTTCTTCGAAGATGCGCGTGTAGGGTCTGTGAGCCTCGCGCTCGAAACCGAGTTCCGACTTCCATCGTCCACCTGCCAAGAAGCGGTATTTGCGCTCCGGTCCGTAAGCCAGCAGGAAGATGGAGGACTTCGCGACATCGAAACCGCGCTGTGTCTGCCAGTCCTCGACCAGCCCGTCGATCGCCTGTGCGGCATGCTCGTCGGTTGGTCCATGAATGCGATCGACCAGCACCACGTAGTACGGATAGTGCAGATCCGAAAGCGCGGCCTGGATCTCTTCGATCCCGTCACGTCCGATGAGCGGTGGATCGAAATGCCCGGGGATCGTGTAGACGAACCGACCGGGGTGAACCTGTGGCGCGGGAAGCGGGCCGGCCTGAGCCGTCGAAACAACGGCCAGCAGGCTCAGTATCGCCAAGAAAGCTCTCATGGACTCGATCTCCTTGTACCAGTAAATGGTGCGTTTTCCCTCATGCACGAACGTGCAAAAGAGGAAAAAATGTACAGGAAAAAGCTCTGCTTGTCAATCAAAAATCCCGCTCACATGCCAAGTGAAGCGGGAACGAAAGAAAGAGCCATCGCGAGCTCGATGTCGGTGTTTGGAATCCGATCTTGATCGAGCTCTGGGTTGAAGACGAAAAGCGTGCGGACACGCTTCACCGCAAGGAAACGCACGAGGTCGTCGAGCTGGAGATACGCCGGGTGTATGGTCACCCGAACGATCTTTCCGAACTCATGGTCGCAGACCGCGACGTGTGTCGCGTCTGCGATGCCGTCAGCGATCTCGTATCCGTCCCCGACCTTACGCAGTGCGATCGCTGTGCGATATCGCTTTGCATCCGGTCGGTCGAAACGGATAAAAAACTCCCCGTCTCTGAACTCCTGCTCAGCCAAGTATCCGGCGATGAGCGGAACCATGCCATGCTTGAGCAGGCGCTGGGCATGCGCGTCGGACATGGTGATCAACTTCAGAATGATGATTACTTTCTCGCCGGTCTGGAAGGTCTTGATCTGAGCCACAGACCGAACGCCCGGGACACGCTCAACGATCTGTCGGATCGCCGCCTCGTGTTCGTCCCCGATTGAGCGTTGGAGAAGCGCGCCGAGACCTCGATGGAAGATCTCCCATCCGGTCCGAACCATGAAGCCGGCGATCACCAGCGCGATCACGTACTCCATCCAAGCCACGCCAAAGAGGTATTGGCCGCAGATGCCGGCAAACGCCGCGGTCTCGATGAGGCCGTCGCTGCGCGTCTCTTCCCCGTCCGCGACCAAGGCTTGGTGCCCGGTCTTCCGGCCAATGCGTACCTGATACGCGCTTACGTTTATGGAAAGCAGTGCGCTTCCGAGCATGACGCCGGCCGCAAGCCAGCCGTAGGGACCACCCATCTTGAGCGGGATGTTCACCGTTTGCTCGGCAAAACCGATCCAATAAGCGCCGAGTCGACCCAGGATAACGATCGAGTCGAGTGAAATACGCAGAGCCATGAGACACAGACCGAGCCCGACCGCCACTGAGAAGAGACTTTCGATGTTCTTGCGTCCGAAGGGATAGCGGGTGCTATCCGGCAGGCGTGAGAAGAAGATCGTGGCGATTACCAGCAGTGCCTCGAAGATGTCTGCGGCGTTGTGGAAGCCGTCACCGATCAAAACCGGCGAGTTGATCTCGTGGCCGACGATGAGCTTCACCGCCACCTTCACGGCGTACATGGCGAGGACAACACCCATGACGGTGTACGGATTCTGGAAGAAGCCTTTCATCGCGTCTCCTCCTTGATGTTGCGACCAACCGTCAGAACCGGCACCGGGCTCATACGGACGAGACGCTCCGCATAGCTTCCGCGCTCGACTTCCAGTCCCCGCGCGGTAGCGATCACGGACGCCCGTTCGCGAATGGCCGCCAGGATGATCCCGTAGACGACATCGTCCGCGAACTCAACCACGACAC
Source organism: uncultured Gammaproteobacteria bacterium (assembly GCA_964388785.1). Taxonomy (GTDB): domain Bacteria; phylum Patescibacteriota; class Patescibacteriia; order UBA9934; family GWF2-40-263; genus VGKU01. The sequence goes on along the minus strand of CAYMBX010000002.1, from coordinate 18,698 downwards.
GACTGTTCACGCGATGACGACTTGCCTGTTCTGTGATCTCTGTGAGGACCGCACGCGCGCCAGGATCCATATGAGCATTCGGCTGGCGCTCCGCGACCGAGGGATTCCTCCAAGTGGTGTGGTAAAAGAGAACCGGTAAGCGCATCTGTCGGGCGATTGGAAGCGCGTGTCTCGCCGCGAACTGTCCCGATTCACGGGAACCGAACGGGATCATCATGCAACGATCCGAGGAGAGGATGATCTCGGTTTCTCCCGCCGGCGTTAAGATCAGAAGATCGTCACGGTCGACCGGATCGCTGGAGATGAACAGCGTCCCGGACTTTGCCGGAACCGCTGAGGCGCGGCCATAGACGACTCGTAACCCACGAAGGGCTTGTATGCGCTTGACGACTTCTTGTGTTCGTTCCCCGAGCGGGACGTCCGCGAGTGCGAACGAACCAACCCCGATCTTCTCGGCCAGTCGATCCGCCAAATCCAGCAGGCGTCCGCCTTCGTCCGTCTGACTAAACGGGGTCAGAATCAGGTCAATTCCCATTGCTATCTCCTTCCTTTGTGAAGGTGCTTTTAAAAAATCGTCCTTTTGGACGACCGTGTCAGGCTTGTTTCTTGAGGGAACCTCTCTGGCGAGGCTTGCGTTCGGTCAGCACTTTGCCGTCAGCCTCACAGACCTGGCCGTAGCGCTGCTCGTCGTTGTATTCCATCAGCACGCTGCCGTGGCTGTGCTCGATGAACTGTCTCATGGTGTCGCGAAATCGCCTTCTGACGCGTAGTTCAACCTCGACTTCGATCATCTCCTCGACATCGGGATCAAGGACGAGCTGTTCGCCTACGACGACTCCCATGATGAGCGTGCGGGGCATATCTTCACGTCCGGGGACGGGAGGGACCGGTCGGAGGAACAGCCTCCCCTGTACCAACCGTGTTCCTACCTCGTCAAACAGAGTCGAATCATCAGAATGCATAACGTCCTTCGACCTCACCCGCACGGACAGCCGCCATGCTCGGCCTCAAGAAAATCCTGAGGAATGAACGTACATTAAACTTCTCTTTTGGTCAAGCCAGCCTATCACATATTCCTTGACATTTTCAGGAAAAACTGCAAGAATCCAGCCGCGTGTTGGTGTACTCAAACCAGAAGGAGGCTATCCGCCATGCGCAAAGGACTCATACTCATCGGGCTCGTGATTACCGTTCTGGTCTCGACCGGCTGTGGACGCGGCTCCAAGGAGCACGCACAGAAGGAGATGAAGAAGTACGTGGAGGAGATGGGCTGGATCTACATCGGCGGAAGCTGTGCGGGCTCCGATTCCGACGGTGATGGCTACATCTCGTGCAACGCGAACGTTCGCGAGACGCAGGAAGGTCCGTCGATGGAGAAGGCACTCCAGTGCGCCAACGGATCGATTGCGGACACGACGAGTGGCTGCAAGCCGACCGTGGCACCCATCTTCGGCGGCTCGCGCAACACCAACTAGGGCAATCCTGCCCTTCTTTTTTTATGTGACTTTGTTGTCATCCCGACCGAACCGGTCAAATGACCGGTGAGTGGAGGGATCCCGAGAAACTTGGAGTTCCCTCGGCGAAATGACAAACGCTCGCTCGGCCAGCTCAGCTGGCCTCAGGATGACAGAATAAATAAAAATCACAGGACAAACCTGTGAAGTGGAACTATGCGACCAGGCGCAAGTCCGAGGAGGCGACGTCTTCGCGGAAGCTGACGTCGCGGAAGATCGAGCGAAAGCGGTCTGGGATGGGCAGATCGCTAAGCGTCATGAACGCGCCCGTTCGCTTCACCAGACGCCCGACCACGTAGAGCATGGTGCCGAGCTCTTGGAACTCAGCGAGCACCTTGTAGAGCTCCATGATGTCCCCGCCGTAGTGCCGTGAATCCAGGAGCTCGAGCGCAGCGTCGGCACCCATGACCATCGGCACACCCTTGTGCAGGCGGGCCTTGTCGATGTAGAGCGGCGCATTGTCGTCGACGATGACCGGCGCGAATGCGCGGAACTGTTCCATACGCCGACCGAGCTCATCTGCGGAGATGATCCCCTTGTTGGGATGGGTGTTGGTCATCTCGTAGACGACCAGACGTTCCGTCATCTTCTGGATCATCTCGGCGAGACCGATGTGGCCGTGGTGGAGCGGATCGAACGAGCCGGGCAGGAGAATGACCTGATCCGCCACTTTGTCGAGTGACGGACGGTAGTGCATCTCGTCGAATGCCTGACGTTCGCTTTCCGGCTCCCGCCCGTTCCAGGCGACCAGCCCGAACGGGAACCGGCTGCCGGTCACATATGCGCTCAGGTGGTAGAGCACGGAGCCGTCGGTGCGCTCGAGCTCGGCGCAGACGCCGACGGTCGGGATCCCCACGAACGACAGAAGCGCGTTGAGCGTCATCATGTCGCACGCCTGCCCCTGCCCTTCGCGCAGGGCGAGACGACTGTCATCGTTCGCACCCGGCGGCTCCTTGTCGAACGTGTGCGATCGGTTCTCGACGCGGTCGGGTGTGTACACGCAGATGTGCACGCGCTCGGCGCCCTTGCGATCGCGACCGGTTGCCACTGCGGCGGTCATGCCGATGCCGATCACGTCGGGATTCTCACGACCGTCACGACGCGCAAGCTCCATGCCGTGCCAATACGCACGGGCCGCCATCTCTTCGGCAGTCGTCGAGCTGCAGAACGACACAGGCTCGAAGCCCAGAAAATCAACGAGCGCGCGGCGGTTGTAGCAGAAGATCGAGCCGAGGATATTCTCGGAAGCGCCCGGCACGAGCCAGAGGTTCTCCATGAGACCTCCGATCGCACCTGTAGTTGCGACGTAGATGAGCTTGCCAGTATCGCGCAGCGCGCGTACGGCACCAATGACGTCTTGCGAAGCGGCCAATTTCTTCATCTCCGTTCTCGCGGGTGGAAGGAAACGAAAGCCCTCGGCATAAACCGAGGGCTCAAAATAGACCGAGATTTCATTTTTGTCAACGCACTGCCTACTTCAATAAATTATTCTGCTTGAGATAGCTCGCGACCTCATCCGGCACTTTTTCTTCCCAATAACCACCCTTCTTCATCATCTCGCGAATCTCAGTCCCATCAAATCCGGGAACTTCTTTGATCCATTGAATTTCGACCTTGCCTTCAAAGCAAGCTTTTGTTTGCTCGTTCCCGGTCCAAACTTTATCGACGTTGCCGGCCTTTTCAAGAACCATTTTCGTCCACTCTTCGTCTTCCGCATGATCAGGCAGTTCGATAAATTCAACATCAAACATCGGAATAATATCGACTTCCTGGAGCGCACGCTGAATCATTTCTTTTCGATCCGCAACCGAAAAAGGATTTTCACTCGTGCCCTTTTGATCGGCGCTTCCAATACCGATCACAATACGACCGCATACTTTTGTCATGCCTTGTACGACCATAAGATGACCAATATGAAAGGGTTGGAAGCGGCCAATGAAAAGACAGGTGGATTTCATAATTTAATTCGGGGAGACACCGTGTTCCCGCCTCCGGGCCAAGTGACTATCGCGCTTGTTCCCTGCGGCAGGAAACAGTGTCTTTTGTTCAATAAATTATTCACTAGAGAGACGGAAACAGGGTAACAAAAAAAGCCCAGAAGGGCTAGTAGATGAGGTCGGAGGGCAAGCGCCGGTCCGAGGGGACCCGTCGCTTCAGGATCGGTTGACCTTCCGCATCCCGCTCGATCGCGAGCGAGCGGAAGTTGGAGTGCACGTCGATCCGTCGATCCGTTCCGATGGTCTGTGCGGCGATGATGCCGGCGACCGCGGCAGGATCCATGAGACGAACCCCGGCCATGCGGTCACTTCCCTCCCAGAACGGCGTGTCCATGCCACCGGGCAGGATGAGCGTGACCTCGCTGCCGGGCAGCCGGTCGCGCAGCGTGCCGGCCATCTGGTAAGCGAACATCGCCTTGGCGGCCTTCACGGCTGCGTAGATCTCCTCGCCCTCGCGCAGCTTGTACGCCGAAGTGGAAGAGATGACCACGAAGTGCACGGGCTGACCGCGGACGATGAGGAGCTCGAAGATATGCTTGAGCACGAGCAGCGGCCCCTCGAGATGAACGCCCAGCAGGTTCGCGATCTCGAGCGTCTCGAGTTCGAGGAACGGCTTCTGCTGGGGCTTGCCCGCGACCCAGAACACGTGCGAGATCGGCTTTGTTCCGAGCAGACGGTGGAAGCGGGCACGATGGGCGTAGAACGAGCGTGGATCGTACAGGTCGAGGTTGAAGGTCGGTACGCGACCCAGCTCCGGATCCGTGTGGAGGCGATTCACGCTCCGTCCCATCACGATCGGCGTGATTCCACTACGTAGGCACTCGAGGGCGAGCGCACGCCCCAGACCGGACGTTCCTCCGATGATGATCGCGTGATCACTCTCCGCCGTCGCCGTATGCGTCGACCGCGGTTCAGTAACCTCTGCCCCTTCCAGAACTGCAGCCACCGCCGTGACTGCCGGTGCACCTGACATACTCTCACCTCCGTTTAGTGGCCGGGTAAAAATAGCATTGACTTAAATATTTGTCGAGGGAAAGCAAAAACCGTCCTGCCAATGCGAGGACGGTTTTCATTCATGATTATTTTGTTGCCGCGGCAGTAACTATGTTTTGTTTTTTCCAGTGCCACACAAGCATATCCATGGTCGAAGCCTGCGTTTCGTACACCTGCTTCGGCCAATTCTTTCCAAATTGTTTTTCGGCTTCCTGTTCATTTGCAACCTTGTCGCACAAGAAATAGGAATTTTTGTATGCGCATTGAAACACCGCCGGATCGCCTATCTTTTTCACAAGACGGAATCCCTTTCCGTGTTTATTTTGCATCTTTCCGTTCATCTTGAACGGAAGTCCCGTCTCACATGGAAGAGTCTCGACCTTCGTAAATTCATGTCCGTAGGAATAAAACGTTTGTGCATCCGGAAACGCCTTTGCGGTTTTGTCATCGATCACCGAATAAATCGTTGCCTCATTTTCACACTTTACAAGGCGTTCCTTTGCTTGTTTCGTCTGTGCATCAACCGGCACAGCCACAACCAAGAGAAGCATTAGGGACGGAACAATAAGCCCAATTTTGTTGATATTCTTCATAATTGATTGTTGTCATTGAACAACCAAATATAGCACAAAATGGGCATTTTGTCAATGTAAACCCACATGTAATAATGCATTGACAATTCAGAGAAAAAAGAGTGAGATCTCCACCTGCGCGGGAGAAAAGAATGAAAAGGCTAAAACGCATAAGCGCATTGCTCACCGTTCTTTGCATGAGTGCCTTCGGAGTGCACTACATCGTGCTTACCGCACTTGGCACCATCCAGCCGACGCTGTCTACATGGCTTTTGTTTAGTATCGCGTGCTCGCTGAGCTTTTGGACCTACTGGTCCACAGAAATGCACAGCTTCGCGGGAAACATCGCGAATACCGTCGACCTTATCCTCACATGGAGCATTCTCGTCTGTCTCATGGCTCTGGGGACACAAAGTGGTCATCTCTTCCGACTCATCGACATGCTCTGCCTGATCGCGTCGTTTGCGATCCTGCTTGGGTGGCGGATGAGCGGAAAGCATACCGTGGCCAACATCGCCATTCAGATCGTCATGGTTGTGGCATATCTCCCAACTTTCTACAGTTTGCTTACAGCAACGGGAATGCCGGAGTCGATGACCAGTTGGATGATTGGATGGCTCGGCGGAGCTTTTGCGCTCTCCTCGGCCATACTCGCGCGCGATAGGCTCGCGATTCTCTACGCGTTCCGCGCGTTCGCCTCGTTGTCCTTTATGCTCCTCCTTCTCTTCCTGCGTGCTTAATCCGTTGCATAGACGGATTTTTTGTTTATCGATATGACTTGATTCTTTTTTTGTTGGACGCTATGATGTCGTCGCAATCCCGGGTCGTCTAACGGCAGGACATCAGGTTTTGGTCCTGAGTATCGGGGTTCGAATCCCTGCCCGGGAACCAATATAAAACTCCAACATCGGTTGGAGTTTTATATTGGGTAACACCATCGGTCGCCAAATTGTCTGTGATTTATCCTTTAGACAATCTACAGTGATCTTATTGGTCAATTAAATAAAAACGACCTTGATGGTCGTATGAAGAACGTTCAGGTCGAGAGCCGCGCTTCGGCTTCTGCCTGACGCCCTACGTAAATGGACGCCAGGACGGTCAGAAACATGAGTGTGAGCAGAGCCAGGATCAGATAGCCGGCCCAGCTCAGGGTCATGCCTGGCATGGCCAGGTGGGTACGCGCGAAGACCCCGATGGCCGTCAGGCTGATCATGGTCATCACGCCCGCGACCCGCGAAGTCCGCATGATCGCGATCACGGTCATCATCACCACCACGCCGAGTTGCACGAACAAGGAACCAGCGAACAGTGCCAGAAGGGTGTCCATGATCTCCTCCTGAGATCAAACGTTCTGCGGCAACCGGCATCCCTCGTGGATCCGGAAGAACGGAACGATATATCAAAAAATCATTTTTGTCAATCTTAATAAAGAAAAAACGACCGTGTTCAGGTCGTTGTATTCAGTGCCCTACTTGAGGCACGCAGCGCCACGCTCTGTGAGCACACAACGGTTTCCGGATTCACACCGGTAGTGACCGCAAGCCTGCTCCCAGCGTGCAACTTCTGTCGTCTGGTAGGCTTTCATCGCTGTACGATGTGCCTCTTCCGCGACGTAGTGACGATTGTGGTCGATCCTCGCGAGAACCCCGAGAACGAGGACGACAGCCGCCATGACGTAGATGAAGATCAGGATCCATCTGGGTGGGAGTACGTTGTCGTTCATTCACGAACCTCCTTGGGCGTGCAGGTGCACTCGCAGTCCTTCGGGACCAGCTTGCGCCCCGCGAATAGGACATGATCGAGCAGCACGACGCCACACACGATGGCAATGGCGATTCGCACCACCGACTTCAGACGTTCCATCATCGTCATCTTGTCCCCCCCTACCTCGCGCATCGATTCATTCGATGTCTGAACATGAGGTAGGAACTCATAGTAAACGAATGGTCTAAAAAGTCAATGCAATGATTGACAAAAAACGTCTCATTGGCTACATTGACGTCTCTTTGGTGTTTGCCTACACCTACATCTGTGTCAGATGAGCGCCAATGAGAACTCCAACTGGAAGAAAGAGGAACCTCAATGGGAAGCAGAGCCCAGTGTACATGGCCGATCACCGGCTGCCTCGTAGCCGCCGAGCAGTTCGTCGGTCCTGACCGTGTCTGGTCCCCGGTGACCGAGACACAAACCCACTTCCTCAACGGACCGTTCGCGAGGACGCGCGGTGTGCCACTCGACGTGCTCGAGGCCATGTCCTCGAGGAGCGCCAACGAGGTGATGCGCTGGCTCGCGGAGCGCAGCTTCAACATCCAGATCGAGCCGTTCGGTCCCAACGAGTTCGGCGCCGCGAGCGTGCTCGACGTGCTGCTCAAGTGGCTCGAAGGGACGGCGGAGCGCACGGAGACCTTCGGCCACGACCGCAACCGCTACCCCGGCGTGAAGATGCGCGGCCCGGTCCAGTACTACGAGACGCGCTTCCCCGGAGGACCAAACGACGGCATCATCGTCCAGGTGCCGACCCAGGACGATCGCTCCAAGGTCTTCCTGGCCATGCTCGACCAAGAACCCCAAGGCGAGTTCGGCCTCATCGAGACGGCCCGAGCGCTCAGCGAGAGCAGGCGCCAGAGTGGTCGCTGGTACGACTCGCTCATCTTCCCCATGATCCACCTGGAGGAGGAGCGGGAGCTCGAGTGGCTGATCGGCCTGTGGACTCACAATGCCCTCGCCGGCAACCAGCCCACCTCGGTCGTGCGCGCGGTCCAGATGAACCGCCTGCGCATGAACGAAGAGGGGGTGCGTGCGCAGAGCGCCGCGACCATCGTCATGAGGACGCTGAGCATCCCCAACGACTACCGCATCGATCGCCCGTTCCTGTTCTGGATCGAGCGAGACGGTGTGACCGAGCCGCTGTACACCGCGTGGCTCGACTACGACTCCTGGAAGGACCCCGGTGGCCTCCAGTAGACCCAACTCACGGCCAGCAACGCATGCAGCCGTTTTTTGTTATCCAAATTTCAATAGCTCCTTCTCTGTTAACCACCAGACAAGCAACAGTTGAATCAAAATGAGCATCCCGAGCACAAACTGAAAGGACGTTTTGCGCGTCTTATGGCGAAATGCGAACATCCCAAGCAACACACCGATTGAACCACCCAAAAAACCGGATACATAAAACACAAGCTCCGGAATCCGTCGCACACGCCACTGAGCAAATAATTTGTCGATGAGCACCAGGGCAAATGTCGCCACGTTCAGCACAATCAATCCGAAAGACACAAAATCCATACCTACACTTTCAAATATTTGCGCATGGCCATCCACGTCGAAAAGAGAGTCAACACGACCAGGCCGGCAAGTTGGAGACCAAAAATACGCCAGCCGTTTTGTTCGAAGTGATCAATAAGCCCGATCGTTTCTCCGCCGAAATAAAATCCGAATTTCGGCTCAAGCACGGCGAGCGTTGGATAGATAATGATCAACGTTGCGGCCAAGGCGATCAAACTGAGCAGAATAATTTCAAGCAAAAACGGGGCACGTACAAACCAGTTGGATGCTCCCACTAATTTCATAATGCCAATTTCCTCCCGATGGATGAACAGGCTCATACGCATGGTGTTAAATACAATCAAAATGGCAATAAAGAGAAAAATTCCGGATAAGGCAATCCCGAATGCACGGATACGATCGGTTGTTTCTTTGATTCGAGAAACGATCTCTTCATAATTGGAAAAATCTTTTTCGCGAATGTCATCTCTGAATTGAGGATTTTCGAGCGCCTCAAGAACAAGTTCAAAATCGGCAACCTCATGGGCTTTCACGATCAACGACGGCCCAAATGGATTGGTCCCGATTTCTTCAATCGATTTCATAATCGTTTCATCCTCCTGATGTCGGGTGACAAATTGTTCGAACGCTTCGTCCGCCGTGATCGTTTGGACATCACGCACCTGCTGGAGCGAGCGCAAATAACTAACGGCATTTTGTACGGAAGTCTCCGGCGCTGTGGCGTGGAAATACACCGAAACTTCCACGCGATCTTCCACCGCCTGAATAGCCTGATCCGTCACAAAATTCAAAACAAGAAGAATATTCACCGTGAGCAAGGTTAATACAAGCATGGTGATCGTGATGAAAGACAACCAAAAATTCCTCCAGAAATTCTGCACTGCAAATTTTGTCACGCGATAAGATGAAACGAACAGCATAGCAGCTAAATTTTATATCTCCCCTCCTCCACATCCGAAACAATTTTTCCGCCCTCAAGCGTAATCACCCGCCGTTTAAGACGATTCACAAGATCTCGATCGTGTGTCACAAGCACGACCGTCGTTCCAAATTCATTGATTTTCTTTAGCAGTTCCAAAATCTCACGGGCATTCAACGTATCCAAATTTCCTGTTGGTTCATCAGCGACAACCACTTTTGGCTGGTGCACAAGCGCGCGTGCAATCGCCACACGCTGCTGCTCACCTCCCGAAAGTTGGTGCGGGTATCGGCCGGTTTTGTCTTCCAAATTGACGATGCCGAGCACGAGCGGCACGACTTCCCGCACACGACGTGGCGCGGCTCCGGCCACTTGAAGCGCAAACGCCACGTTTTCGTAAACGGTTTTTCGTGGGAGCAGCTTAAAATCTTGAAACACAACTCCGATTTGCCGACGAAGCAACGGAATTTCGTGTTCACGGATCGTCGTAATATCCCACCCTCCTATTTCGATTTTTCCGCGCGAGGGTTTCTCTTCCGCAAACAACAATTTTGCAAGGGTCGATTTCCCCGTTCCGCTTTGTCCCACAATCGAAACAAATTCGCCGGGCTCGATATGCAAGCTGACGCTCTCCACTCCCACAATGTTGGGAGGATAAATTTTTGAAACGTGTTTAAACGTGATCATGGAAAGAAGTGGAGAAGCTACTGTAGGAGTTGGACACGAACGTCGAGTATTCCGGCTCCAAGCGATCCCAATTTCTGAAACGCCACTTTATCGAGATCAATCACTCTCTCGGGATGAACGGAACGATCAGGACCATAATCATTCACTTTCACCGTAACTGTTCTTGTCGGATCATCTGCGCGCGTCACGACAAGCAGAGTACCCTTCGGATAATCCGGTGATGCTGCACAATCGCAATTTTTATATCCATACCAACTCGCCTTCCCAATTTCCGGAATCGTTTCCTCAAAAATCGCGAGGCGCGCGTAGGGCAAATGGATCAATGAGCGCACCGATTGTGTTTCGGCATTGTCGACAGATGGCAATTCCTCCCATTGCAATTTCGGTTTGTTGTAGAAATAAATCCTCCGGCGGCCATGCAATTTGGAGTCGGTATCGCTCTCCTCCGGATACTTGATCTCAAGAAAGAAAAAATCTTTCCCGTCGTAACTGGACTTATTGAGAATGTCGAACAGATAGACGTTTCCGATGAGTTGTTTGTCCTTAGGAAGGGTCTCTTCCATCAAGGAATCATCCAGCGTCTTGACGTCCACACGAGTTGCAACATTGAGCGTGCCCGGACGAATGCCCAAGCGCATCCGTTGATCCGAAGATTCCAGCGTGAATCCCTTGACGATTGTCTGCGCATCAAATTGCGTTGAGACAACCACCTCCGGAGACTCTGCTTGAGTGATCTGAGGGGACAACAGGAACAAAATAAGAATGAAGAAAGCGCGCGTAGAGAATCTTGTCATAGCATCCATCTCTATGATACCCTGCGCTGCGACGATGAACAAGAGACGGTTTTCCAGACGCGGGATTAGTACAATGGTAGTATGCAAGCTTCCCAAGCTTGAGACGCGGGTTCGATTCCCGTATCCCGCTCCATCAAATGATGTGTGTAAACAAAAAATGAGTATCACGCCGGAGGGAACAAGTGCGATAGTCACTTGGCCCGGAGGCGGGATACTTATTTTATTACTCGTAACGCAGCGCTTCGATTGGGCTCTTTTTTGATGCTTGGCGCGCGGGATACATGCCGAAAATCAAACCCACGGACGCGGCCATTGCGATCCCGATCAGCGCAGCGGAAAACGGAAAAGCAAATTCCCATCCAAACGGCACAAACCGATCTAAAATCAGCGAGACCAAAAACGAAAGAAAGGCGCCGAGCGAAATGCCGATGATTCCGCCTACGCACGTCAACAGCAAAGACTCAAACAAAAATTGGAAAAGTATGTCACTGTTTCTGGCACCGACAGCCTTTCGCAGCCCAATCTCACGTGTTCGCTCTGAAACAGAGACCAGCAAAATATTCATGATACCGATTCCACCCACGACAAGAGAGATGGCCGCAACAGCACTGAGTAAAATCGTCAGAACACCTGTAATCGTCGAAACACGCTCCGCGGCATCTGCCGGCGTCATGACGTGAAAATCGTCTTTCGACGGATCGGAAATTCGATGTGTTTCCCGCAATGTCGCTTCGATATCCGAGACAACCGCACCTACAGACTCTTCGGTCTTTGCCTGCGCCAACAGTTCGTGATAGTGATCGATCCCCAGCAAATATTCCTGTGCAGTCGTGTACGGAATCACGATGAGATGGTCCACATCAAAAAAGGTCACCTGCCCCGCTTTGGCCAAGACTCCAACCACTTCAAATGGACGATTTTTGATTTTAATCTTCTGGCCCATGGGATCAGAGGCACCGAATAACTCCCTTCGAATTTCATCGCCGATGACCGCGACAGACGCACGCGCTTGAATATCCGTGTCGGAAAAATAACTCCCCTGATCCGGAAGGATCCCCAAAATCTCACCGAACAGACTGGAAGCTCCAAGCGTGGTGGCATCAACCGTTTCCGCCCCATAACTCACAGACCCGGGTACAAACACTTCCGGCGTAAGCCCCTCCAAATCCGGAACATTGTCAGGATCAAGAAGTGCTTCCACATCACGCTCAGTAAGCGAATCAAGAAAAAATGAAGCAAAATCCGACGGGCCTTGCGGTTCCTGTCCTGGTTCGATCGCGATCGTTCGGCTCCCTAATCCTGCGATCTGTCCCAAAATGAGCTGTTCTGCCCCCTTGCCGGTCGCTTGAACCATCATGATCGATGTCACGCCAACCACAATTCCCAAAATCGTCAGCGCACTGCGCGATTTTTTTCGGACGATGCCGCGATAAGCCGTGGTCAGTGCATGCGTGATTTGCATAAGGCTTTATTTCTGGAATCCATCTTGAGCACGTTTACGCTTCTCAACAAGGCGATCCTGTTCAATGCGACCGTCTTTGATCTGAATGATGCGCTGAGCATGCTCGGCTGTTTGTTGTTCATGAGTGATGAGCACAATCGTGTGACCATGCGCATCATGTAAGTTTTGCAAAATTTGCATCACCATCTGTCCGGATGCGGAATCCAAATTTCCTGTTGGTTCATCGGCAAAGAGTAGCACCGGATTCATCACCAATGCACGTGCGATCGCACACCGCTGCTTTTCTCCTCCGGAAAGCATGCCCGACTCATGGTGTGTCCGATGAGAAAGCCCAACAGACTCGATCGCACGTTCCACACGTGCCTTCCAGTCTTTTTGCGGCACGCGGGAATAGACAAGAGGAAGCATGACGTTCTCATATACACTGGTCTTTGGCAGCAAGTTAAATGACTGGAACACAAAACCCAGCTGTTCATTGCGCAATTTTGCCAATGCATCTTCGGAATATTGATCCGAAAGGGTTCCGTCAAATTCGTATATGCCCGATGTTTGTTTGTCGAGAAACCCTAAAATCTGAAGGAGGGTTGATTTTCCCGATCCGGAAGGACCCATGATCGCAACGAACTCTCCGCGCCGAATCGCCAGAGACACATCGTCAAGCGCGACGGTTTGGCCTTCCCCAACTCCGTAAACTTTTCGGATATTCTGTGTGCGAATGAGTGGACGTTCTTCCATAGTGTCCGCTAATTGGTTTCTCTCACGACAACCTCCTCCCCTTCCACAAGACCGGAGAGTATCTCCACACGTCCGCCCGCACGGATTCCGGCTTTGACTTCACGTTCTTCAATTCCTTCTCCGGCTTTGACACGAACAAAGGTCTTTCCTTCCCGAGTGACAATCGCACGCACCGGGATGCTTAAGACGGATGATTTCTCATCCGTGACAAGATCAATGTCAACGGTCATTCCACTTTTGAGCCGTTCATCTGCTTGTTGAAATTCCAGACGAACAAGATAGGTTGAAACGCCTTCGACTACCGTTTCTGCCGGATCAATTTTGATAACACGCGCGGTAAAACGCTCTTCCGGGTATGCATCGACCTCGATCGCTGCCGTCTGCCCAACCTCGACAAGTCCGATATCGACTTCCGCGACGTTTGCCTCAATTTGAAACGCCGACGCGGAAATCAAAGAAAGCACAGGACTGCTGGAGGCAACAATCTCGCCCACCTTGGCGTCTTGCTTGGAAATAACACCACTGAATGGAGCGATGATCGACTTTTTCGCAAACTGCGTCTGAATACTTTGGACGGCCGCCTTTGCCTGTTCGATACTCGCCTGCTGAACAAGCAGAAACGCTTCTGCCTGCTTGATCGCGGCTTTCTGGGCCGCAATTTGTTCAGCCGTCGGCGGTGCTTTCTTGAGAGCTAACTCCTGTTCGATTTGTTTGATCGTTAATTTTTGACTCGCAATCGCATTCTGGCGATCCGTCAACGTATCAATCGACGTTTGCACGTTTGCGAGCGCCGTTTTCAAAGATGTTTTATTTGTTTCGATTGTGGTGCTTGACACAGGCGAACCATCTTTATAACTGATGACATAATCAAACGCACCGGAGAGCAGTGAAAGAAAGGCTTTGATCTCAAGCAGCTGTGCTTTCGCAAACCCGATGTCTTGTGCATTAAAATCAAGAAGCAGATTGCGAATATAGACGCGCTGCGATTCCAGCGTGTCAGGACTGACAGACCCGCCGATTTGATATCGAAAATCCACGGCATTTGATTGGTCGTTGTCAAAAAAATCATCGGTCAGTCGGTTGATTGCATCCTCGGCCTGCAACTGTGCGTTGAGCAGCAGGTTCGTCTGTGTGGACTGCAACTGAGAAAGTTTTTCTTTCGCGAGTGCCAGTTCCGTTTCCTTTATTTGGATCTCTTCAGGACGTGCGCCCTTTTCCAGTTCGGCCAATTTCACATACTGTGCTTCGACCGCCGCCTCCTGCTGAGCATACGACGCTTCCGCGCTTGTCACCGCCGCCTGCGCCTTCACGAGATCCGAAGCGAGATCTGCGGAAATGAGCGAGGCAAGGACCATCCCCTGCCACACCTGCGTTCCGACCGGACCGACGATGTATCCGATCCTCCCGCCGGATTCAAACGCAAGTGAAACATCGGATGCGGGCACCACGGTTCCCGTGACACTGACCGTTTGGGTAAGATCGTCAACGGACGCGGGTTCAAATTCGTATTTGGCAAGTGGATCCGGTTTTGGACGAAAAACGATCGCCGCAATAATCAATACGATGACCAGCCCAATACTCCCCCAAATCACGTGTTTCTTTTTCATAAATTTAGGTCAATAACGGCTTAAGCGTAGCGATAAATGATGATTGCGTCAATCGATTTTAAAAGAAAACCGACCGAAGTCGGTTTTCTTTTCTGGAGCCGATGGCGGGATTTGAACCCGCGACCTCTGCTTTACGAAAGCATTGCTCTGCCAGCTGAGCTACATCGGCAAGGCGCCAGTATCATGCCAAAAAACGGCCGGAGGGTCAATCATTTCACAAAATACCGTACACGCGCATCTGCCAGATAGTTCTCCACCAAATCTTCAAGCGTCGTTTTTGGAACCACGACACCCGAAAGATGCAACTGCGTTTCGCCCGTCTCGGTATCTTCCGTTCGATCAAGAACCTTCACAATAGCAAAATCAAAACTGGTTTCAAGAATACCGGAACGTTCGCCGTCTGGAAGCTGGAGAATTTCTGTCCACGCCTCCGGAACGTTCGCCACACTCACGACTCCGAGATCTGCTTCGGGTATTGTTCCCGGGTTTGCAAGTTCCGTCTCAATTTGCGTACGCGCTTCCGCTTGGAGTTCTTCATCAGCAAGGACATATTCACTCATTTGGAGTGCGAGTACGATCGATTCAATAATGCGCGTTTTAAACTCTTCTTTTGTCCATCCGAACGTTTCGCGTAATTCCTCAATAAACGCCTCCTCACTTCCTTCCCCCTCAATCACATCCTGATAAAACGCTTCGACGCGTTCTTCATCAATTTTCATCCCCGCACGAAACGCAAGTTCACGAATGACGGCTTTATTCACGAGCGCGTCCAGAATTGTTTGGCGTACCGTCTCTTCGGATGGCAATTCTTCATATCCGGTCGATTCCAAATACCGCAATAACGCATCATGTTCATTCGCATAACTTTCCATACTGATCATACTCCCATTCACCATCGCGGCGGGATATGGGATGAGACGAACAATGGAACGTGCGACAGGGTTGGTAATCGGAAGCTGATAGGCCAACAGGGTGACCGTGATGGCAAGAGCGACAAAGACCGACAAAATAATAAACGGCTTGGGAAGCCTGTTTGTTTTTGGTTGTATCGAATTCGACGGTTGTTCCTGAACGGGTGTCACATCTTCTTTTTCAACTTGCATAGTTTTATTTTTCACGCAGTCCGTTAAAAGCGGTTTTGTCGAAGAAGTAATACCACCATTTTGTCGCATTCGCAACTTGTGGATCGTTGATATTCTTCATCGAAACAAGTCCGAGCGGATCTGTTTTGTCTTGTGTTGTCTCCCCTTGTTCTCCTTCCTCTATTCCTGCACCGATCTCTTGAATCACCACTACTTCCTCTCCAGGTTTTTTCATACCCAGTTTCAACCGCGCTTCGCGTTCAATATACGATTCCGTTTGCACAGCAGTTTTCAGCTCGCTGAGTGAAATGTTGCGGCTCGCGAGTTCATTCGCCTCGGCTTCAAGTCGCTCGATTTCCTTTTGAATCTCACGTGTTCGAATATATTCCCTTCCAAACGTCATCCCCAAAAAAAACAAAATCAGCACATTGACGACAAAGAGAAATCGCCATCGGATTAATCGTTGAAACACGGTAACGCGTGGTTGGGGCATGAGGAAAGGTGTTAGGTGTGAGGTGTTGGGTTTCTTGATTCCTCTCTCAGATCATTAATCAAATTGTGGATGCGGGCAGGACGGTAGACGCGTTCGAATTTAATATCCGCCGCGGATCCGGCGAGATCCAGACGGATGGAACCATACCGAAAGACCGTCGCCCAAAATCCTTTCACTCGATAGCTCGCTTCGTCAATCTGTGAGTAGGGCGCTTCTGTGACAATCCGATCAAAGAATCCTCTTTGATCGATATCGACCACGCGTCTGTCCGTGACAATAAACGTCGTACCATGCCATCGCATATATTGACGCAGGAGGAGCGCAAATCCTGAAATGACCAGCGCAAAGAAAACTACCACGCCCCACACACCTTCTCTGAAAAGGGGAAACAGAAAGAAAAACGGGATGATCAACCACAACGTGAACAACAAAAATTTCCAAAAAAGTGGGATCAGCGACTGTCGAACGACAGCCAAAATTTCTTCATGTGGTTTGAGATCAAACACGGGTTGTTTCATAACGTTTTCTTCTCTCCCTCTCTCAGAGGTGAGGCGGTTGCTAGCTGGATGAACGACTCACGTTGGGTGGACAGTGATTCTCTCAGTCTGCGAGCACTCGACTGAGAGAATCACTGTCCGTCAGGATGAACGGTTTAGTGATCCCTGACACCCAACCTGACACGGTGATAAAGGCTTGTTCGAGAGCTCGCAGAACAAGCCTTTATCACCCACCAAACGTTGGTCATCTTCGTTGCCCATCCATCACTCACCACTTGTTCGACAGTCGCTGACGAAGAGGGAGAAGGTCACAACTTCCGAAGCGCTTGGCGGGCCGCCTCGCGATCGTCCCAGGGTATTTTACGCCCATGCGCAACCGCCATCACGGGTTCACATCCCTTACCTGTGAGTAACACCGCGTCCCCTGCCCGAGCAAGCGAAACGGCTTTTTGAATGGCCTCTTGGCGATCGAGGATACGAAATACGTTTACGCCGTCCTGCTTCCCCTCAGCCACGCACGCATCCGCAATCTGGTTGATAATTTCCATCGGATCATCGTCATACGGATCTTCGTTGGTCACAACGACAGACGAGGCTTTTTGCGCAGCCATTTTCCCGAGCACGGCCCGCCGCGCCACATCGCGCCCTCCTCCGGTGGAACCGAGCACATGGATCAAACGAGCATATCCAATGAGATCCATCGCATCGTAAACCGCCTGAAGTGCGGCCGGCTCCGGGGCATAATCAACGATAACATGAAATGGCTGTCCCTCATCAATCGACTCAAGCCGTCCCGGAATCGGTTGCAGCTGAGAAACGGCTTGTGCGATTTGTTTAATCGACAATCCAAGAGCTTGGGATGTTGCGATCGCCGCGAGGACATTCTCAAAATTGAATCGGCCGATCGGTGCAAATGAAAAACGAACACCCTGTATGGAAAATTGCGTTCCCGACGCGTTCATTTCGATGTCCTGTGCCTCGCGCCCAAACAGAAACAACTCGCCCGCACGAAAAGAAGCGAAATAGGGTGTGTGTGGATCAAGGGCGTTTGCAATCGTTGCTTTCTTCACGAGTGTCCCGTCAATCACCTTCTCTCTCGCATGCGCGATCGCCTCAAACAATTTTCCTTTTGCGCGCTTATAATTTTCGAATCCTCCGTGTGCTTCCACATGTTCGGGTGTCAAATTCGTGAACACCCCCACGTCATAATGAATTCCGACATGACGGAATTGGGAGATTCCCTGCGAGGAAGTTTCCACGATCGCGTGCGTACACCCATCGTCCACCATGCGACGCAATAAACGCTGTGTTTGAAACCGGCCAAGCATGGTCATTTTTTTGTCGTTCGTCCATTCCCGCTCTCCTATTTTGAATCCCACAGTTGTCGTCCAACCTACCCGATATCCCGCCTGTTCAAGGATGCGGCCAATGTACTGGACGGTCGAAGATTTTCCGTTTGTCCCGGTCACCCCCACCACGATTAAGCGCTCGCTTGGATGTCCGTACAGAATCGCAGCTATATGCGCGAGTGCGAGATGATAGAGCGAGATGAGCGGCTCCGGAACGAATCGACGAATAAACGTCTTGATCATACACGGACTCCCGCGTTCTTTTTGAGTGCCTCAACAGCCGCGTTAAACTGATCTCCGCGGTCAAATTCATTTTTAAAAATACCAAAACTCGACGTGCCGGGCGACAAGAGCACAACATCCCCGAGTTTTGCCTCGGCGGTTGCAGCCTTCATCGCCTCCTCCATTGACGTGGCGCGGATAATCGGTGTACTGGTTCCGATGGCGGTTGACAAATCAGCAAATGCCGTTCCGTCAAACAACACAACCAATCGACATTCCTTTCGCACAAGCTCGGCCATTTCCTCAAACGTGAACCCTTTCGTAGAACCACCGGCGATCAAAATAATGTTTCCTCCATTGCCAAAACGCTTGAGCGCGGCCATAACCCCCTCCGGTGAGGTCGCGGTGGTGTCATTGACATACATCACTCCCTCAATCTCCCCAAGCAATTGTTGCCGTCCAGGCAGTCCCACAAACGATTTGAGCGTGT
>CAYMBX010000001.1:0-60525 GCA_964388785.1 uncultured Gammaproteobacteria bacterium | reverse complement strand
GATTTGACGTCATCCTCACCTTCCTCCTTCTTGCGAAGGCAGTCTCCTGTGACACGTATAACACAGGATGAGGGTTGCGCTCGTTACCCCACTTAAGGGAACAGTTCACACCACGAGCTGACGACAACCATGCAGCACCTAGACAGCACCTTCGAAAGCGGCCCACCTTTCGGCAGGCTTGCAGCTGTCTTTCAAGCCCAGGTAAGGTTCCTCGCTTACCATCGAATTAAACCGCACGCTCCACCGCTTGTGCGGGTCCCCGTCTATTCCTTTATGTTTTAATCTTGCGATCGTACTCCACAGGCGGAGTGCTTAACGCGTTAGCTTGGTTCAACGGCTCCGAGAGGGTCGATACTCCCGAAACCTAGCACTCATCGTTTACAGCGTGGACTACTGGGGTATCTAATCCCATTCGCTCCCCACGCTTTCGTCTCTCAGTGTCAGATACGTTCCAGTGCACTGCTTTCGCCTTCGGTGTTCTTGCCGATATTAACGCATTTTACCGCTACACCGGCAATTCCGTGCACCTCTCCCGTCCTCAAGTCTGACAGTATCGCACGCGGCCTCCAGGTTGAGCCTGAAGATTTAACGCACGACTTACCAAACCACCTACAGACGCTTTACGCCCAATAAATCCGGACAACGCTTGGGGCTCACGTATTACCGCTGCTGCTGGCACGTGATTAGCAGCCCCTTATTCATGAGGTACCGTCATTTGTTCGTCCCTCATAAAAGCCATTTACGACCCGAAGGCCTTCTTCTGGCACGCGGCATAGCTCCTTCACACTTTCGTGCATTGAGGAATATTCTTGACTGCAGCCACCCGTAGGTGTCTGGGCCGTGTCTCAGTCCCAGTGAGCCGGGCCACGCTCTCACGCCCGGTACCCGTCATAGCCTTGGTGAGCCATTACCTCACCAACAAGCTGATAGGACATAGGCCCCTCTCGTGCCGATAAATCTTTCAATGGGAATGACCGAAGTCCCCCCATCCATATCGTGTATTAGTCCACCTTTCGGTGAATTATTCACGAGCACGAGGTAGGTTACCAATGTGTTCCGCTCCCGTTTGCCACTAGCGATCCCTTCCGAAGAAAAAATCGCCCGTTCGACTTGCATGCCTTAGACCTGCCGCCAGCGTTCGTCCTGAGCCAGGATCAAACTCTCAGTATAAATCTTGAGTAATCAAGACTCTGTGTTGTGCAGAACCGAAGTTCTGCTATTGGAACAAACGTTGCAATCACACAATAGAGAAGTTGATTCTTGTGTGATCTCTTCAGTTGTGAATGAACTTCTCGTCAAATTTGGGTGCTTCTGACAAGTAGCGGTCGCATTTTATAAAAGGTTTGAAATGCTGTCAAGGCCTTAAGTAGGGGATAGCTTCGACTTGATTTTTTCTCGTTTTTGTGCTAAATTGTTCATAATTATATGCATAAAGAAACAGGACGCGCAGAGGCGCCTCGGAGCGCGGAAGAGCTAAAAGATTTGATTGACCAAGCAAACGAAGTCACCGCCACGTTTGGAAAGAATAGCCAAAAAGGTCTCGCTGCCATTGAAAGGCGGAGGGGACTTGAGGCTGAACTGGCGGCACTCGAGTCTACAGAAGCGAAACGCTCTCAGGCACCGGCTCCGGAACGTGCACATACACAACCGAGCATGGCTGTAGGAGAGCGTCAGCAACGAGAAAAAATGGAAGATGCTAATCAGTTGCTCGCAGAGATGACCTCAAATCTTCTCTCTTGGAAATTTTCACAACCGGAGTTGGGAAAAGTGCTCGAACGGTTGCGTGATCCAAAAATGGTGGAGGATTTTTTGCGGGATCGCAGAGGAACGGAATTTTTTCTTCAGGGCGTCAATGGATTAAAAGCAAAAGACGTTGCCACACGGGCACTCGAACAATTTTATCAGAAGGCGACTCGGCGTCCGTATCAACAAACAAGAGCCGCCTAAGTCGATTGACAAGACGTAATTTTTTTCGTATCCTTTCTTGTGTTCTGTGTCTCTGTCTGACGCGCTCTGCGCGTTTGGTCGACAGACGTACAGAGATCAGAAACGAATTGTAAATTGTTGAAACTGATATGGCAGACAAACAGTTCGACCAAGAGTTCGTCGAATACGTCGTGCGCGCGATCGTCAATCATCCAAGTGATGTCCGCACCGAACGTATCGTCGACGAGCGCGGCGTGCTCATCACCCTCCACATCAATCCGGAGGACATGGGTTACGTCATTGGTCGCCAAGGCCAAACAGCCCGCGCGGTTCGCACCCTGCTCAAGATCGTCGGCGCAAAGGAAAATGCACGCGTCAACTTGAAGATCTATGAGCCGGAAGGATCCCGCGGTCCACGCCCACGCTCGGAAGCGCCAGCCTATGCTTCAAGCGCGGACGAAGCCTCTGTAGATGACCTCGGAATCTAGATAAAAGAATAAAAATCAGCTATGCTAACGCGTAGCTGATTTTGTTTATGACCAAGGCCAAACGACGACAATTTGATATTCTCACCATCTTTCCAGAAACGCTTACGCCTTACACAGACGCGTCGATTTTGGGTCGGGCGCAAAAGAAAAAGTTGTTGAAAATCACTGCACATAATTTGCGCGACTGGTCGACAGACCGCCATCAAAAAGTGGATGACACACCTTACGGTGGTGGACCGGGAATGCTCATGAAGGTGGAACCGATAGAGAGAGCGATTGCATCCATTCGCAAAAAAACAGGGGGGGGTCCCAGACCTCGCACACGTGTCATTTTGACAGCGGCTTCGGGAAAACGTTTTACCCAAAAAGATGCACGGCGGCTTGCAAAGTATGATCAGTTGATTTTTGTTTGCGGCCGGTATGAAGGCGTCGATCATCGTGTGGAAGAACATGTTGCGGATGAAGTGTTTTCGATTGGGAATTATGTTTTGACCGGCGGGGAACTGCCCGCGCTCGTGATGATTGATGCGATCGCGCGCATGGTGCCCGGAGTGCTCGGATCAAAAGAATCGCTTGAAAGTGAATCGCATGATGAAGAAGGGGTGCTTGAATATCCACAGTACACAAAACCGGAGATTTATAAAAAATGGAAGGTGCCGGAAGTGCTGCTTTCCGGAGATCACAAAAAGATAGACGAGTGGAAAAATAAAAATCGCCACAAGGTCGGTGGCGATGACGTTCAGGAGTCCAAGAATGCACGAGCTTGATCGGGGGTGAGCGACGGTTGGATCCGCAGACGCGCGATGACGTGCGCAGCCAGATCACTGACAGACCAGAGGCCGCCCTTGAGGCCCGCTTTTCTTGTTGTATCGAGCACACCTTCGGCGCGCATCGCGGTCTGCTTGCTCTGTGGTGCTCCCAAGTGAGGGTAGTGCATGGCGATCAGACGAACAGACTGTGGACCGATGAGTCCGCCGCCATTGAGCTCCTCAAGGAGGAGATGATCGGCCATGATTGTCCCCCATGGCGTTGCGGCACTCGTACTCCCGTTTACCGCGATCCGCGCCTTGGTGAGTGTACGTTCGATCGACTGTTCACTCACGCTTGAGCGCGTTGACTCCGGGTCGTCGTCTCGGACGAGGTACGTTTCGACCGCGCGATCGCCGGAGATCCATTTCGCGGCCACCTGTTCGAAGAAAGAGACGTCAAGTGTCGCAACAGGAACGCTTGTCCTCGGACACTCCCGCTCCGGCGGAACGGGCTTGTCGGTGAGGATGTAGCACTCGTCACGGTGGTTCGGACGAAGAAATCCGTTCTGACATAGTCCGATCAGGACCCGATGTGCATGGATGGTTCCGTGTCGACTTGCCACGAACCGAGCCAGAGCGAAGGGGACCGAGTCATCGGAGTTAAGTGCCATTGCCATGCGATCGAGATCGACGAGAATCTGACGCTGAACACGCGTCAGGATAATGCGAGCGGGAGCAAAAGCCATGTGTTCCTCCTGCCTCCAGGCAACAGAGAGTTCCTTATTTTTTCTTCGTTGTCAAGCAATCGTTTCAAAAATAAAGAACTCGCCGTTATGCGGCGGGTTCTTCTGGTTTTGGTTCCTCAGCTTTTGGTTCTTCGGCAGGCGCTTCAGCTTCCTTGGCTTTCGCAGCGGCTTCTTCGGCTTTCGCCTTGGCTTCCGCGGCTTTTGTTTCGAGTTTACCGGCGCGTACTTTGCTGATGTTCGTGACCGAGCGTTTTTTTCCTTCCACGACCTTTTGTTCAATCAAGAGGTTCCAAACAGAGTCGCTCGCTTCCGCTCCTTTGGAGAGCCAGTATTTGACCCGGTCAACATTCACAACGAATTCTTTCGGTTGTTTGCGCGGGTTGTAGTGCCCGAGGATTTCCGTAGAAGGAGCCCATGGGTCTTTGTGTTTTGGCATGACGACGATGCGATAGACCGGCGCCTTTTTCTTCCCAACGCGTGAGAATCGAATGGTTAACATAATCTCGTTATACCTCGAGCTGGTCGAGAGGTATGAATTATCGAGCGTTTTGACGGTGCGCTGATCGTACAGGATGACGTATCACTTGTCAACGCCTGTTTGTTCTTCGAGAACAATTTTTGTTTTTCGCTTATTTTAGTATAAAAATTGTCAAAATATCTTGACAAAAGTGTTAAAATATGGTATCTTAGTTTGCGTACAATACAGTAAAAGAAACTCTTGGGAGAGAGTGCCAAACTGCAGTATTGCCTGAGCTTGCCCAGCTGAGCTGGGTTAGTCCCGCTTAGCGGGATCGAAGGCAATACGAGGTTTAAGACCGATTATTGGGTATTTCCCAGCGAAGTATTTAGTAATCGGTCTTTTTTGTGAAGTGGTGTACCAGGCACCCTCCCCAATATGGGAGGTGAACAGTGAGGAGAATCTCATGCAGAGCTTCGTAGCTATTACGATCTTGGGAGAGTCCGGTCTCGAGACGGTTCAGATCACGCCGAACCAGATGGACGGGACGGACCGATTCCTGTTCTCGACTGACGGACAGACCGTGTTCGTCTGGGACATGGACGTGCACCCCGACTGGAATGGAGACACACCGCCCGACGGCGAGGTTCCGAGCAACGGCTTCGCGCTGTTGTCGGACGGCACGTTCCTCTTCATGGAGTACGTTGAGGTCGTGATCGTCGACATCCTGGTGATCGGGTTCTAGACTCACACAGTGCGCCGGACACGCGCTGTGCATCAACAACTGCCCGATCGTCCATCGGGCTTCACCTGAGTGCTCGATGAAGATCGAACCTTCAGGCGAGGGAAACCTCAAAGAGTGGGCCCCATGCGCCCGCGACGCCGATGTCGCAAACATGGGAGAAGGCTTCTAAAATGCGAGAGTTTCGTTTCGTCGTCAGTGGCCGGGTGTTCAGAGTGCTCGGGTTCCTCATGGCTGGTTCCGTCGTCGGTCTCGTGCTGTGGTACTCGCTCCGCGGCTTCACCACCAAGGTGGAGTTCAGCAAGGAGGACATTCAGCAGCGCGTGGAGAGGTACGTCGACGAGAACGGGCAGTTCGGGGACACCGTCGTGTTCAACAACCCGAAGGTGCTGCTCGAGGAGGAAGGCAATCGGGTCGGCCTGAAGGTCGATCTGAAGGTCTCCGCCTACGGCCGCACGGGTACGGGCAGTCTGACCTCGACGGGCAAGTTGGCGTACCGGCCGGAGAACGGAACCTTCTACTTGAGCGAGCTGCGCATCGCCGACATCACGCTCGACGGCGTGCCGCAGTTCGCCATGAAGATGGTCACCGACTACGTGCAAGGGACGCTCGACAAGATGACACCGAACATTCCGGTCTACACATTCAAGGAGAGCTCCCTCAAGGAGCGGGCGGCGAAGCTGGTGCTGCAGACCGTGGAGGTCAAGCCCGGTAAGGTCGTCGCCACGGTCGGCTACTAGTCGATCACAAAAAGCGTCCGGTCATTTGATCGGATCCCACCTCGCCAAGTTACGCTTCTTGGCAACAATCCCGAGCCTTTGAGAAACATCGAACGTTCAGGAATCAAAACAACCCCACGGCGGGGTTGTTTTGTTTTTTGGATTCAGGTACATTTTTGTTTCTTGGAGGTGCTTCATGGCTGCATGCCTTTTCAACATCTTCCTCGCGTTTCTCTCTGTCTTCATGTTTCTTCTGGGCGTCGGATTCGTGATCGGCTTCCTCTGCGGCGGCTCTGCGTATTTGGAAATGCACAACGAACTTGATTGGCGTGCGAAACTGATCCTCCCCATCCTGCTGGCGGCTTATGCCGTCCTTGCAACACTCTGCTTGTCCTTTGTCTTTACCTAACAGGTTTGCGCCTGTTTTTTTATCGTCTGGCCGTTCCACCTTGTGCAATATCCTCCAAATGAACGCTTAGGAGATTTGAAATCCCATCGTCTCCCATTGTGACCCCATAGAGAATATCGGCTTTTTCCATGGTTGCGCGGTTATGCGTGATGATGATGAATTGACTTTTCTGTGCGAGCTCATCAAGAATGGCTGCGAAGCGGATCGTGTTTGCCTCATCGAGTGCGGCGTCCACCTCGTCGAGCACGACAAACGGAGAAGGATTCACATCCATGATGGCAGACAGAAGCGCGATTGAGGTGAGTGCACGTTCGCCTCCCGAGAGTAGGTTCAGCGCCTTCATGCGCTTGCCGGGCGGGGTTGCTTGAATGTCGATGCCTTCATTTTTTGTCCTCTCGAGCGTATCGAGAGATTCTGGTTGGGACTCAGTCGGGATGACAGTGCTGGAAACCTTCACGAGCTCACAGCTGCCGCCGCCAAACAGAATTTTGAAATAATGCTGGAACCGTTTGTTGATGTCGTTGAAGACCTTTCGTGATTGCTTCTCAATTTTCTCATCCAGCTCGATGATGATTTTTTCGGTGGATCGGATCGCTTTTTGCAAATCCGTCACTTGCCCATCCAGAAATTCGAATCGTTGTTTCGTCTCCTCGTACTCTTTGATTATTTCCGGATCAATTCCGCCGATGAGTTCCAGTTTATACCGCAACCGTTGGATTTCGGCATATGTTTCCTCTCCGACCTTTCCCGTCTCTTTCACGTTTCTCACTTCCGCACCCTCCTCTTTCATGAATTCATCCATCTCTCGTTGCAGCGCCTGAGTGCGTTCCTCGAGTCGTGCACACTCGATGTCATACCCGTTTTTTTCTTGCTCAAGCCCGTGCAGCTCTTGCTGCTTGGCGCGTAGCGCGCGTTGAATCTCGATGAGTTCCGTACGCACTTTCTGTTCTTTGGTCGCATGGGAGTCGATCTGTTTTTCCAAATCCTTCAGCTGATGATCGAACAATGTTTCGGTTTTTTTCAGCTCGTGCAATTCGGCAACAAGGGCAGGGTCCGGTTTGATATCTTCAGGATTCGGACGTTCGAGTCGTGAAAGGAGCGTGACCGAATGAGCGAATGCCTTTTCAATTTCTTCTGTTGCCTCTTCCAACTTTTTCAGCTTCTTTAACTTCTCCAGTTTCTCTTTTATATTCTTCACCTCCTCAATGATTTTCGACAGCGGCAGCGGCGCCCAATTCGACTGTGCTTTCACCTTTGCGAGTTCAATGTTTTTTTCCGCTTCGAATTGTTTGCGCCGAATGTTGTCCCGCGCTTTCTGGAGTTCACGATAGGACGCCTGAAGGGCAAGAAGCCCTTCGTCTTTTGTGTCCGCATCTTCAACTGCGCGTGTTTTTTCATCCAGGACAGCCACTTCCGATTTTACTTCTTCGATTTTTTTGTCCGCTTGCGCCAATTGTTTATCAACCTCGTTTCTTTGGTCGGCGAGTTGCCACCAAAGGCTTCCGTAATAATGGCGTTCGAGTTTTCGCAATTCTTGTTCAACTTCTTCGCGTTGTTCAAGCCGAGAAACTTGGCGTTTAAGCGAGCGCATGCGCGGTTCGATTTCTTTGAGGACCATTTCCACGTCCGCGAGATTTTCCAGTGTCCGTTTGAGTTTCAGCATGGCCTCGTGGCGCTTGATCTGAAATTGCTTCACTCCCGTTGCGTCATCAAAGAAAGATTTCCGCTCCTCCGGTGAGGCAACAAGGATATGGTCGATCATTCCCTGGCCAACAACCGAATAGGATCGTTGTCCGATATTCGCTTGCGCGAGTAGAAGTTGAATATCCGCGAGACGCACCATTGCTTCATTGAGAAGATATTCGGATGTGCCGTCGCGATACAACCGACGGGTGATGACCACGCGGGCGTACTCGATCGGCATGGCACGATCCTCGTTATTGAGTGTCATGGAAACTTCCGCGAAGCCGGCGCGTACCTTGCCTTCTGATCCGGAAAAAATGACGTCATCTGATTGTTTGCCACGCAACAATTTCAAACTTTGTTCTCCAAGAACCCAGCGAATTGCATCAGCCGTATTGGATTTTCCGGATCCGTTTGGACCAACAATTGCGGTGAGCGGGAAACGATGGTCGCGGGGCGAAAGGAAGGTGAGGACGGTTTTTTTGGCAAACGTTTTAAAGCCTTGAATTTCGAGTCGCTCGAGGTGCATAGGGGGTTGTGGTAGACCAACGTTTGGTGGGTCACATGGCTCGTTCTGCGAGCACTCGAACGAGCCATGTGACCATGTCAGGATGTAGGTTTTGATAGAGTATACAAAGTATATCACGATTGACGCACCCCGTTGGTTTTAGTAGGATGGGCGGCTATGGATGGTCTTCAGCACAAGCAAATTTATGAAGAATTGCTCGCCGCGAAGCGTCCGGTTTTTGTATGCGATGAGCGGATTGATGGAGACAGTCTCGGTTCCTCGCTCGCGTTTGTCGATATCCTCAAACAGCACGAACGGGCGCGTCCTCGTGTGTACGTGAGTGCGGAGATACCGGACGTCTATCGGCATCTTCCCCATATCGATGTCTGCACGCAAGATGCGGGCATCTTTCTTGATCCGACCATTGATTTGGTGGTGGTGTTTGATTGCTCGGATGGCGCATATGTTGAACGCCTTGTTTCCATGTGCCCATCTTCGCCACGCGTCATCAACATTGATCACCACAAGACTAACCCGCATTACGGGCATGTGAACATGGTCGTGCCGGAATCGCCCGCGACCGCGGAAGTTGTCTATCGTTTTTACGAGTCAAACAGACTCATTCCGAGCCGTGAGGCGGCCACATGCCTTTTGACTGGTTTATGCTATGACACAACAGCCTTTTCTAATTCCGCAACAAACGATCGAGCGCTTCAGGTTGCCTCCGAGCTTGTCCTGTGCGGAGCGCGTGCACAAAGCGTGATTCGCACCATGTTCAAAAACCGTTCAGTGCCGGTTTTGCGTGTATGGGGAGCTGCACTTGAACGCCTGCATCATCACCCGGATTATGACTGTGTCGTCACTTGTATTACACGCAAAGATATCAATGAACATCAAATTGGCGACGAGGAAATGGAAGGCTTGTCTAATTTTTTGAGTTTGGTGACTGATACGGATACCTTATATGTCCTGCGCGAAACCTCGGATGGACATGTCAAAGTGAGTATGCGTTCTTCTTCGCGCGATGTCAGTGCGATCGCACGCACACATGGGGGTGGTGGGCACGAGAAGGCTGCAGGGTATACCGTAAAGCATGCCCGATTGGTCTGCGGAACAGATGGATGTTGGAGGGTTGAGAAGAAGGGGGAGAAGTGATAGACTGTTTGAGTCAATTATATGTCTATTCTTATTCCAACCGTCATTGAAAAAACACACATGGGCGAGCGTGCGTACGATATTTATTCGCGCCTCCTGAAGGATCGCATTATTTTTTTGGGAACGGCCATTGACGATACGGTTGCCAATCTCATCATCGCACAGATGTTGTTTTTAGAAAGTCAGGACAAAACAAAAGATATTAAGTTGTATATCAATTCACCCGGCGGATCCGTGACGTCCGGACTCGCGATTTACGATGCTATGCAATACGTCAAACCTGATGTGTCGACGATTTGTGTTGGGATGGCTGCGTCTATGGGTGCTGTACTCCTCACCTCGGGTGCAAAAGGGAAACGGTTTGCGTTGCCAAATTCAGAAGTGATGATTCATCAGGTACTTGGGGGTGTTGAGGGGCAGGCGACGGACATTAAGATTCATGCGGAGCGAATTTTGAAAATGAAGGATCGTTTGAATAAGATTTTGGTAAAGCACACGGGTCAAAAACTTCCAAAAGTGGAGGCAGATACCGAGCGTGATTATTTCTTGGATCCTGAGGAGGCTATGAAGTACGGTTTGATTGATAAGGTGATAAAATAGGGAAAACCGTGGGATAAACGGTGGATTGTTCAATCAAAAGAGACAAAAATAAAGGGCTTTTCCCAAGGAGAAGCCCTTTCTCTTGCCTATCTTGTTCAGATGGGTTACCATGACTTTGGTAAAGATGCTTGACAATTTTTGCGCGCCCTGATAAGCTTGGGTGTTCCAAACTTGATTTAGCATCCTTAACAGCAGTGATCTGCAGGCACGACAAGCATGGGATTTCAATTTATGGAAGTTTCAGGTTTACGGACTTGACCTTACCATAACTGAAATTTCTTGCCTGCAGTTCACTGCTTTTAAGTTGGAACTTTCCATATTGGCGCATTTTGAACTTATGGGACCCGTCAATCGCTTCGCTGGAGCGCTGCTACAGCTCAGCGATTTGACACCCATGCGTTCAAACTGCATCCAATATGGAAAGTCCAACTGCTTGCTTCTCATGATTCGATATTACGCGCGTGAGTTTTTTCTGCAAGATTATTCTGTGGATAGGTTTGTGTCCGTAGATTCTTCCGATTCTTCGCTTGTTTGCGGTTCGCTTGGAATGACCGGTGTCATTCCCACCAAGCAAATGCGCGGAAGCGGTCGATAGTGAGATGTGAACGTAACAATTTCCTCCGTTCCGTCCGGACGGACAATCGTGTAATCAAACGAGGCATCGGCACCGATGTGCGCTTCCTGACACTTTTCTTTTCCGGGTTCCAGATCTGGAGTCTCGATATATTGCGTCTCGCCGACCGGAATCCAACGGCTGACAACAGGGGGTGTATAGGAACCTTTACGTCCATCGGTGGTTCCCCAAAATGTGAACCGCAGTTCCTGTGTCTCCACAAGATTTTCCGCTTGAAAAAGAATGTAGTGTTCTGTGTCGTTCACAAATTTGAAATCCGGAGCTGGATCATAAATCGTGGCATCGGTTCCGGGATTTTTATTGGAGGGATCGTTGTAGTATGAAACGACAAGCGAATGATTTTGTCGTTCCGCAATCGGGAGTCCGGAGTTCATGGCGGCGCGAAAGGTTGTGGTTCCGATTTGGCATAAACCGCCGCCGAGTTCAGGCGTGATTTTGGTTCCCTTAATGACGAGTTCCGGAAGATAACCGTTTGCCGTTTCAAATGGCTTAAGCGCTTCCACAAGTGAAAACGTTTCGCCCGGCGCAATGAGTCGGCCGTTTAACAAATCCACTCCGTTTTGAATATTTTTACGACGATTGACCGGACTTCCTCGATAACTGGAAGTGCCGACGCCGAGAATTTGATCGATTCCAAGATCATTCACATCGCCGGTTTGCACGGCAGGTTCCTCAACGAGGAATGCGATTTCAAGCGTTGCTTGTTCGGAAGCGGTAAGAAGTTCCTGATACATCAACTCGCGATCAAACCGCTGGCCGGCTTGACTTTCCACGAATTCAACCACCCGTCCGTTTTCCACTTGCAGACGCGCATTTTGGGCCGGTCGCTCGACTTTTTCAGCGAGGGGATCCAAAAAAGCATGAAAGCTGTCTTTGTCGATTCCAACCGATCCATCTGTTTGTGGAATCAGCATGGATGACCAGGTCTCCCGAGAAAGAACCCATGAAGTTGTCTGTGACCGCTCGTCGGTATAGGAGTAAGTAAAGGGCGCAAAAAACAGTTTATTGAGTGCCTCTTCTTTGAGTGCATCTGCTTGCGCAAGTGAAACATTCGGCTGTGTTTTTTTCAATGTCAGTGTGATGGCGGATCCGTCAAATCGTTCGAGTTGTGTCTCTAGTTGGTTGAAGAATGCTATCCAATCAAACTCAACACCATTTTTTCCTGGAAGCGTTCTGATTTCCCATGCTCCTGCTTGTTGAAGAAACACGAATCGCGCGTCTTCTCCCGGCAGCTCTTTTTCCGGAAAGAGTTCGGAGATATTTTGTTTGATCGCATCGTCCGCAAGTGTGACCGAAATTGGAACCGTTTTTTCGTCCCAGAACGATTGCAGGAAAAGCCAGGTTTCTATGAGCGGATTTGGAGATCGGCGCGCCTGTTGCGCCTGGACGAGGGCCTCCTCAAGAGAAAAATTCACCTGTTCGATCAGATCACTTGAGACCAGTGTTGAAAGAGGGAGTGTTTTTGTTTCGCTTTCAACCATGACGGGAATTCCGTTCACAAGCAACGTGTCGATTTTTGATTCCAGGAGTTGGCGTGCGAGTTCAGGTTTCATTCCGCCGACTTCCACGGGTCCCATGGAGACACGCGGGGCAATGCGGTCATCGAATTGCCGAGCCCAGGCGTAACTTGCCGCGACGGTAAAAATAAAAAAGGCGACAAATCCGATCATGACGAGCAAGATCGCCTTTTTGTGACTTTCTTCTTGGAGGTTCATAGCTTATAAATCACCGAGGTCGAGAACGGGAACATGGCGATCCATTTCCGTTTTTTTCATCGTGATGGTCAAAATGCCCCGCTGGAAGGTTGCTTCCACCTGATCCTGGTCGACATGAGCCGGCAAAATGACCGAACGGGAAAATGTTCCCCAATGGCATTCTTTGAGATGGTAACGTTCTCCGCGCACGGATTGAGATTCTGCGTGGCGAGATCCTCGGATCGTCAATGTATCATCCGTCAGCGTAATGTCCAGATCTTCCGCCCGGATGCCCGCAATGGCGGAACGGACGATAAGCTGTGTGGGGGTTTCCAACACATCAAGAGAAAGTTGACCTTCCGGAACGGAAAGCCAGTCTGAGTCGAGAAACGAATGGGTTGTTGCTTTTGGATCCGTCGCCATAACTGATTCAAGAGCCATTTTACTTCGATTCATCACTTTCTGCCAGCGTCTCCATCTTGCCAGACACCGACCAAAGCAAATCGAACAATTGTGCAAACATGACACGAATGCTTTTGCTTTTGATCAGGACATGAACACCTTCCGATTTGGTGCTCAAGATCGCGACTGTATCATCCCAGAACAGGATATTCGCTTCAAACGTGAGTTCCTTTGGGAGGAAACGCGCTTCCCGCTTTTCCGATCGGTGTGTACGTGCGTTGTATTTTTTGATTTCCGTTGATCGAACGCGCAGGCTTTTGAGAGAAACGTCCGCTTGAACGCGGCGACGGGTATAGTGATATTTTTCTCCGAGGAGTTTTTGAAACGGTCCGGCCGAGACAATTTCGTACACACATTTATCTTTTGCTTTGAGCGATTCGTTCAGAATTTCGGAGATGCGCTCTCGTTCAAATACACGCACGCGGGATTCGGAGAGAGCACTGCTTTTTATTCCTTGCAGGATCGGCAGTGCCATGGCGATTGCGGTTGCTTGCTCTTTGAGGATGTCTTTGAAGACCATCGGGTCGTGTGCTTCGTAGAGATGTCGAGATTTGCGCTTGGAAACGTGGATAAGTCCTTTTTGTGCAAGACGTGGCATAACGGACTGAACGGTGGTGAGCGGAAGCTCGGCTTTTCGTGCGAGCGGTGAGAGGGTTGTCTCTCCAATTTTAAGCAAAGCAAGATACACGATTTGGTCTTTTGCATTCAGTCCAAAGTCAGAAAGAGTTTCTTTGAGCTCTTGTTTTTGGGATTCATTCATAACTACGAAATAAATCGTAGTATTTTATTACCACTTTGTCAAATATTTTAGCAAAAATTTTATGTGACTTAGGATTTAAATCCTTATTTTCATCGTAGTTTCTTTTGAGGCGCGGCATGATGGTCGTGCGAGTGACGAGGAAAACTCGCGAACGTTCCTTACAAGGAGATGGTCATGAAGGTGCTTGAGAAAGGTCGTCCACAGCGCGGATGGGCCAAGGAGTTCACCTGCACCGGCAGGGGAAACGGCGGAGGCGGGTGTGGAGCGAAACTGCTCGTGGAGTTCCCGGATCTCTACCACACGCATCACTACGACTACGGTGGAGGACACGATGTGTACGTGACGTTCCGCTGCGCGGACTGCGGAGTAGAGACCGACATCGACTACGACGGGCCGAACTATTCGGGGATTCCCGATAAAAGAGGACGCTCATGCTGACGGACGAACAGGTGCGTGATGCATATGACAATTTGATGCGTAAGCGTATCACGCTTGATCTACAGGTGAAGGCACTCGATCGCGAGTTCGAGAAGCTCAAGTACGACTGTCCGCACAAGAATCAGGCGAGCGGTCGGGACAACGCCGGTGATGCCTGGCGTACATGCAAGGACTGTCATGCTCAGCTTTGGCCGGTGCCACATGCAAAGTACTAAAAAGATCATCATGACAGTCGACATCCTTCTGCTCGACGAGTACGACAACGTTCTTCTCATTCGTCGTGCCAAGCCCCCGTTCGAGGACAAGTTTGTCCTTCCGGGCGGGCATGTCGATGAAGGCGAGCGGTTCGAGTTTGCGGCTGCGCGTGAACTCAAGGAAGAAGTAGGGATCGAAGTTTCTCCCTATGATCTCCAGTTCATCTGTCGCCTCGACGCTCCGGATCGCGATCCGCGTCCCGGAAGGCGGATCAGCTACGTGTTTGGAATGCGCATTCCACAGCACCTCCTGACGAAAGCACGCGCGGGAAGCGATGCGCAAAGCATCCATCTCATTCGGTTGTGCGACCTCACGCGCGACCTGCTCGGCTTTGATCACTACAAGGTGGTTGAAGCGTTCAAGGAGCGTCTGTGGTTCTCGGAATCCTCTCACTAACCCCACCCACTCGTGGGGGTTTTTCCTTTTGCTTGTATACTAGAATCGTATGATTTATCGATACGACTCAACGCGTCCAGATCGATCTGTTGTTGATCGGCCGTTTAGGTATGATTGTCACAACGCCTTTCTAGATTTTGCTGGATGGCTTTTACCGCGTAACGGAACACAAGACATCATTACACAAGATGTGTTGTATCCCAACGAATTTCCCTATTTGTATCCACCAAGGCATGAACAAAATTTGGAGCACTCGATCATCTCATTTGCGACCCGTGAAGAAAGGGATCACATCCTGACATCGCACGAGATTGTCAAAGAATTTCCTCTTGTTGAGGAGTTTTATTATCGCACATCGGATTTTATTGAAATGCCGGGAAGTTCCTGGTCCGCATTTCGAAAAAAGGTCTCCCTGGCGGAGCGTCGATATCATCCTGTTGTATTGTTGCGATACCCAAAAGAGAAACTCGAGGCGTTCATAACGCTCTGGCACTCCAAACAAAATGAACAAACGGTATCGTATGAACAGAGTCTAGAATTTTTTTGGTTTTGCTTTGAACATCAAGAGCCGTATCGAATTCAAACGCTCTATGTTGAAATTGATGGCAAGCTTGCAGGCATTGCGATGGGTGCCGCGTTTGATAAAACTCGATGGGTTGGCTTGCATTTGAAAGTTGATTATACGTATAAGGGCCTCAGTCGCTGGCTCCATCATGAACGTGCAAAATTGTTTGAAGGATTTGAAGAGTTTACCCTCGGCTCTTCCTGTGCGGGGGATGAAGGTATTGAACAATACAAAAAAGAACTGAATCCGATTCGGACAGTTCCTTATTATTATGTGATTACTGGAAAGAAAAAATTCTAGGCGTGAAGTTCGGGTGATTTTTATTTCAGCTCGTACCTGCGCAACCATTCGTACATGGGGCCGATCGTAAATCCGATCACAGCCGCCCAGATGATTTCTTCCAACGGGATGCCCCCAATCAGGAAGAGGGTCATTTGGTCAAAGCGCCAAAACGCCTCTGCGGCTTCCGGGAATAGGCGCACAAAGAAAATTTGTTCGATGAGAAAAACAAGAGTAGCTGTAAAGAGTCCTGACAGCAGCGCATCAAGCAACAGATCTCGACGATCGGCAATCGCATAAACACCCACCAACAAACCACCGACGATCAAAGCGCGGATAGATGCGAGTTCAAAGACATGGATGAGCAAGAGTGAAATGAAACCCCAAAGTCCGAGTACAACCAGAAGATGCGCGTACCAATGGACGGCCGGATGTTCGTGGGTCCAGCGCTTGCCTTGTAGTTTGTGTACATGCGCACCGAGAATCACTTGATAGACCACAGCGGCGATTCCGAAAAGCGAAAAGGAAAACAGGAGATCCTCCAGGCCAACACCTGCGATGGTGTTGGAAATAACGTGACGATAATCGTTTGAGACGACGATGAGCGCGCCGGGCGCGAGTACAAGTCCCACAATACTCATCATCACTTGTTCGCGTCGTGTGGAGTTGGAAAAGAGAAAGAGGACAAGCCACACAATAAATAACACAAGTGCGGCGATGAAGAACGATGGCATAGTATCTTTAGTATACCCAAAAGATGGACAGAACGACAGATGATTGATAGCGTGAAATTCTCAGAAGGGAGGAGAATATGGGATTCGTTCCTCACATGCTTCCGGGTCGTGTGGTGACCTGGGAGCACTTCCAAACGCAGATGCCGGAGCGTTCGATCGCACTTGATGGCTTCGTGTACGGTCCCCCGCAGATCGATGTCGCACGGCTCCAGTTCAATTTCGACCACCACGCCGGTCCTCCGCGCAGCTGTATGCACTGCACGGCCGTGCAGGTGCTTGAGCAGATTCGCACAGATGATTTCGTTGAACTGTTGATGCCGCGGGGCGACGAGAATGTTTTGGTCTGGATGAACGATCCGGATCCGGACGTCGCCCTTTCCTGGTACGCGCTCACCCATCACTACATCGTGCGCGATCCGGTGAATCCGGCGGTCAATCGTCTCTTTGGTCACGTGCAATCCATGGACAAGTCGAGTGGACTGCTCGCTGTGCCACGTGACATGCCGATCGTCGGCCAGAGTGCATGGATCTTCGAGCCGTACTGGAACTTCCGCATGAGCGGAGCGATCGATCAGAAGAACGCCGCTGCGTACATCGGTGTGCTCTGGGACATCGTTTCGCGCATCAATGAGTTCGTGGCCAGTCGTGGGCACAATCTGGACATTGACGATCGCTACGAGACCCTCGGCGGCGGACAGAACTGGTCCATGGTGCGGGAGATTGGTCCGCATGCGCGCATGAAGATGGCGCGTCACGGCATTCGGGCGTTTGTCTCCGCACGACAGAAGGGAGATGGGCGCTGGGTGTACACCGTCTGCCGCAAGAGTACATACGCGACGTGGTTTCCGGTGCCGGAAATCTGCGCGTTTCTCAATCGTGATGAGGATCCGGCCGATCACTTCGGTGGCGGGGACATCGTCTTTGGTAACGCACGCGGTAACGGATCCGCACGCGGACCCGACGAAATCGCCTCTGCGATCAACAGCTTCCTGCGCGAGCACAACGTGTGTGCACCTTGACCCTTCGGGGTCTTTTTTGATTTAGTATGGGCGTATGTTTACAGGAATCGTACAGGGAAAATTTCCCGTCGTGCGGCTGGAAGATCAATCTGGTCTTCGGCGCTTTGACGTCTCGCTTTCTCCCGAGCTTGCTCAAGGAGTCGCACTCGGAGCGAGTATTGCGGTTAATGGCGTCTGTCTAACGGCGGCTCGATTGAACGGAAACGAAATCGGTTTCGATGTGATGGAAGAGACGCTACGCAAAACAACGCTCGGCAAATTGTCGGAAGGAATGTTGGTGAATATCGAACGCTCTGCACGGATGGGGGACGAAATCGGCGGGCATGTCATGAGCGGACATGTTTCAACAATAGCGGAGATTGTCACGGTTAAGATGCCGGAGAATAACAAAGCCGTTACGTTTAAAGTTGATCCCATCTGGATGAAGTATATTTTTTCCAAAGGATTTATCGGGCTCGATGGAGCGAGTTTGACCGTGGTGGATGCAGACAAAGAAAAGGGCACGTTTCAGGTGTGGTTTATTCCGGAGACACTGAGACTCACCACGTTTGGAGAAAAGGGAGTGGGAGATCAGGTGAATGTGGAAATTGACGCGATGACACAAGCGATCGTGGAGACCGTCGAGCAGGTTTTAAAAAATGCAAAATAATACTGAATAAACTATCTATGAAACGCCTTGCGATCGTTCTTGGATCCTTCCACAAAAAAGAAGCTGAGCTTATGCTCGCGGCGGCACGCGACGAAGCCGCAAAGCACAATTTAGAAATCGCGGAAGAAGTATGGGTTCCCGGCTCAATTGAAAAACCGCTTGCGATCAAGAGACTACTCATGCGTGAGGATATTGATGGAGTCGCAACGCTCGGCATCATCGAACGCGGAGAAACCAAACATGGGTTTGTGATGGGGCAGGCGGTTGTAAGCGCGATCATTCAACTCCAACTTGAGTTTATGAAGCCGATCGGGCTTGGTATTCTTGGTCCGGAAATATTGCCATCTCAGATTCCACCGCGCTTGGAACCGCACGCTCGTGCTGCGGTTGCAGCGGTCGCGAAAATGCTTTTCTAAAAGAAAAAGGCCGAACAAACGGCCTTTTTTGATTGGTTGACAAGATTTTACTATGTGTATATATTACACTAAGTAAATAGCGAGGGATGAAGATTGACAAAATTCTAAAAAACGCGTAAGGTTCGCGGTCTTGTTCCGTTGGTTTTTGACCCAAGATTCGGGGTTAAAAACGAGTGGAACACTCCCTCGACCGTTCCCTACAACCGAGACATTTATTGAGATCTCATTGGAGGTCGACGACATGTTCGAATTGGCTGCCGGTTCCGTTGTTGGAACCGATCATCGTCAGGCGCTCAAAGAATCCAATGGACATGACGCCTATGGAATCACGTCCAGCGAATCAGTGTTCGGTTCCACACAGATCTGCCTCGTGGCGGACGGGTGCGGTTCCGGTGCACACAGCGAAGTCGGCGCCAAAATCGGCGTGCGCTTGTTGCAGAGTGCACTCGCGTTCCAGCTCAAGCGTTGGCAGAAGACGGACGATGCACCCAGGATGCAGTTCATGAAGATCCTGGAGCGTGCCCGACAGGATGTGCTTGCACAGATGCGCACACTTGCGCTCTCGATGGGTGGATCCTATTCGTCCACGATCAACGAGCACTTCCTATTCACACTCGTCGGCGCGATTCTGACCGAAGAGTTCTGCGTGTTCTTCTCCCGCGGAGACGGTCTCATCATCATCAACGGCGAGGAGTTCTGGATCGAACCGGAAGCAGGAAACGCGCCGGTGTATCTGGCGTACGCGCTGGTGGACACGTCGCTTGCGGATGTGAAGCCGGAGTCGCTCAAGTTCGAGATCCTCCAAGTCGTCAGCACCGAACGACTGGATCATTTCCTGGTCGGGACAGACGGTTTGCGCCACTTCGTGCGCGCAAGCCAGCTGCGCCTGCCCGGCAAAGATCAGCTCGTCGGCCCGCTGTCCCAGTTCTGGGAGGAAGAGCGGTTCTTTAGAAACACGGATAACATCCGCAGACGCTTGGCTTTGGCGAACCTCACCTCCGTGTTGCCGGATTGGGACGCACGACGGTTGGTCACCGAAGCAGGTCATCTCAAGGACGACACGACGCTGATCGTGGGACGGAGGCAGTAACCATGCTTACCGAATTGATCGTCGCCGGAAACCGAGTTCGTCTGGATCCGGCCATGGTGCTCGGAAAAGGTGGTGAAGCCGACGTCTATCGGCTGGGCGATAAGGCACTCAAGGTGTTCAAGACGCCCGACCACCCCGACATCGTGTCGCTTCCGCCGGGGCCGGATCGTGAACGGCTCGCACGGGAGGCACGACAGCGCATCGCCACGCATCAGACAAAACTGGCGGCGTTCCCCAAAAAGGACCTGCCGAGCGGTCTGATCGCGCCTGTGGACCTTGCGACCGACAGGAAGGGAGCGATCTACGGCTACACCATGCCCCTTATCGTCGATGCACGCGAGCTCATGGCTCTACACGACGACAAAGGTCTGCGCAAGCAGATCGCGCCCAAGGATCTGGTTCATTTCTTCCTGCGTCTGCGCACTCTGGTCGCGCAGATCCACAAGGCGGGGATCATCATCGCGGATTTCAACGACCTCAACGTGCTTATCCAAAAGATTGGCACGCCCGAGGCAATCCCGATGCTCGTCGACGCGGACTCCATGCAGTTCGGCAATTTCCTGAGTCCGATGTTCACGGCGCGATTCGTCGACCCAATGCTGTGCGATCCCGCGGCGACCAAGCCGATGCTCATCAAACCGCACACCACCAACTCCGATTGGTTCGCGTTCCTGGTCATGCTCTTTGAGAGCCTGCTGTGGACCGGACCGTACGGGGGAGTGCACAAGCCCAAAGAAGCCAGCCAAAGGATCGCGCATGATGCGCGAAGCCTCAGGCGGGCAAGCGTGCTTGGCGCAGACGTCATCTACCCCAAGCCGGCGCGCAGCCCCAAGCTACTTCCCGACGAACTGCTTCAGTTCTTCCTCGACGTGTTCGAGAAGGATCGCCGCGGCGAGGTCGAGGCGAGTCTGCTTGAGAACTTGCGATGGACGAAGTGCAATGACTGCGGCTTCGAGCACGCACGGCGGACTTGTCCGCAGTGCGGTGTGGCCGCGGCGGCGATCGCGCAGCATGTGACCGTACGTGGAAAGGTGACAGCTACTAGGTTGTTCCCCAACGGGCGTGCTCACGGTCGGATTCTGCAGGTCGCGATGCAAGACGGAAAGCTCGTCTACCTCTACGAAGAGGGCGGACAGATTCGTCGCGAAGATGCGACCGTCGTGTTCACACAGCCTGCACGCCCCGAGATGCGTTTGCGCATCAGCGGAACGCGTACCCTGATCGGGCTTGGCGGACGGCTCGTTGCGATCGAACCAGGCGAGGCACCCAAGGCGTTGAACGTCGATACGTTCGGTCACAAGCCGATGTTCGACACCACCGCCAAGACGCTGTTTCGTCTTCAGGGCGGACAGCTCGTGCGCGAAGGTAACTTCGGCATCGACACCACCGAGCTGATCGGTAACGTGCTGAGCGGACAGACGGTCATCTGGACGGGGCCGGCGTTCGGATTCGGATTCTACCGAGCCGGCGCGCTCTTCCAGGCGTTCGTCTTCAACGAGGCAAAGCGGTCGCTCAACGATAGTGTCAACCTGCCGCCCATCCCCGGGCAGCTGGTGGACGCGCACGCCGTCTTCTCGTCTAACGGAGTTTGGTTCTTCACCAAGAGCCAGCACCTCGGCAACCTGATCAACCGTTGCACGGTGCTCGCACCAGACGGGAAAGTGATCGCGAGCCATGAGGCTACGGACGGCGACGGATCGTGGCTGAGTGACATTCGCGGCGGATGTGCCGTGACGCTGCCCAAGCAGGGTGGCGGGATCCGACACGTCCTGTTCGTGCCGACGGATGAAGGGATTGTATGCGTGGATGCCGAGCCTACCGGGATCGTGCAGACGCGCCACTTCGCCGACACGGAGCCCTTTGTCGACGCCTCCTCGCGGCTGTTCTACGCGAAGGAGGGGATCTACGTGATCCGCAGAGATGAGATCCACCTGCTGAAGATGTCCTGAGGCGGGTGCAGAACCGTGGTTGAGTAGCCCACGTAAAAGTTGTTGCTTGCAACCAAGGCTTCAAAGGAAAAAGAGAGGAACGTCATGCAGCTTCCGATGCCTCAACATTTCGATCCCAAGAACGCCGGCATCTGGGGTTACCGCCCCAAGATGGACGAGCACTCCCGCCACCAGACGCCCGCGAGCGTCAAGGCGATCGTGGAGGACATGCTGCGTCGCGAGACGCACCTCGTCTTCTTCATCGGGATCAAGGACGGCCACACGGACTTCCACAAGGTCGCGGAATCCATGGGGATCCCGCGCGAGTTCGTCCTGACCCCGGGCAACACGCCCAGCGAGATCCGCGCGGCCATGGCCGTCGTCTCCCAGTCGGCGGTGCGCGCCAGCCAGGGCGGCGCCGGCTTCAGTCAGACCGCTGCGTCGGGCTTCGGCGCGTAGGCGCCAACTTCCCTTGCAGGGTTCCCTCGTGAACCCTGCTTTTTAATTTCAAAGACCTCTGCAAAACCGTGTCTTTTCGTCTCACGGGTACCCGTCGACTCGCTCAACGTAAGATTAACCTACGTCTCGCGAGCTCGACAGCCCGTTCAACAAAAATCCACTAGTTTTTCAGAGGTCTTATTGCGTAATTCTTCCTTTCGTCAAAATACCCGACTGATACAATTCAATAAGCGCAAGCAGGGCGGCGAGTATTGTCGGGCCGGCAATCACGCCGATATACCCGAACACTTGAATGCCACCGAGCACCGAAATGAGCACGAGAAATGCGTGCATGTGCGTGGTGCCTTTGATGAGATAAGGCCCCAAGATGTTATCAGCGAGTCCGACCACAACGACCGACCAGATAAGCAACCCAAATGCCGCGGCGGTGGAGCCGGTAAAGAAGAGATACAAGACGGCGGGAACGAGCACGAGCGCGGATCCGACAAGTGGGACAAGTGCGGCAAGCGCCGTGACCGCACCCCAGATGAGCGCACCGGGCACGCCAAAGATGCTCATGCCGATTGCGGCAAATACACCTTGAACGAATCCCAAGATAAGCACACCAAACACCACCGAACGCACCGTGCCGATGACGCGTTTAAGGATTTTTACATCCACGTTGTCTTTGAGTGGGGAAAGCGCGAGCACTTCGGCATAAATTTTTTCGCGATCGACAATAAGATAATAAAGCGCAATAAAAAACAGAAACGTATTGAGGATCAGATTGGTCGCACTTTCAAAAATGTTGCCGATATTATTGAACGCCCACGTGGCGATTGTCACTCCAAGCTGGGTCACGTCGTAGGAAAGAATCGATTCCTGAACATGTTGGGGAAGCAGTGAAATAATCGGTAACAAAAATGCGCGGATCCCTTCGATCCAACCGGTTTCATGGAATGAATTTTGAATGAGGTCTGATGCTTGGCGTACCATCACGAGCGACAGAAGAAGAAGGGGAACAAACACGAGGATCACGACGCCGATGGAAATGATGGCGGCGGAGATGCGGGGATGTTTAAGAAATTTGTTCAGCCGGGCATCGAGCGGTGAGAGCATGATCGCGAAGACAGCCGCGCTTAAAAGCACGAGTGCAAACGGTTGAATAATCTTCCAAAAGAGACCGGCAACCACTGCCGTAATGAGGAGAAAAAACCATTTTTCAATGGTCATGTGTTGTGGAAAGGCTTGCATACGTGATTACTTTACCTTGTTCCGGATTTTTCAGAAAGAAAAAAGAGGACGGGGTCCTCAGTTGATCGAGTCGGTTCCGGCGACAAAGTGCGCGCCGGAGAGATGTTCAAGGATGAGCAAGGAGACCATGGTGGGGACGAGGTTGTGGGCCCACTGCCTGAGCGGGAAGGTGGTGTGGAATCCCATGAGGCGCAGGCGCATGCTTCCTTCGTGTTCAGCCAGTTGCGCGCTCGGCCGCATGCGTATCACGTTCTGCTGTTCCACCCGATATCGAGCCGCTTCATCTTTCGTGTCGATGATTTGGACGAGCGGCTGGTGCTCGACGCAGACGCGCAGAGTGAGATGATTCGCCTCCACGTAGCGGGGAACCAGCTTGCGCACGAGATTCTCAAGCGCCTTGATGTATTGCACGACGATGAAGAGATCGTGTGAGCCAACGAGTGCCGTGTACGCGATGCGTTCGCGGACGTCGGAGGGGAGATGATCTAGCGAGGCGGGGAGCTGAACGCGCGAGATGTGGTCCGCACCGATGGGTGCTCGAACCGAAATCTCGTTGCATTCAGCAAACACGTCGCTCAGGCCCAGCCCGAGCTGGCCGAGCGCCTGGGTGACCACTTGATGCGGGGACGGCGAGGTGACGACGTCGACTCCGACCACATAGCCGTTTGCCTCTTTGACTCTCCATCCGCACATGAATTCGCCGGGGAACTGCATGGCTCTCCTCCTGCGTAGGCGACCACAGTTTTTCAAACCGTAATGGATTTGTCAACGAAACGCTTGACGAACTCACAGAAAACCCGTATGATTCTGACGCATTTCCGTCATCGCCATAATAAAATATGGCCCCATCGTCTATATGGCCGGATGGCAAGCCGAGCGGCCATATTGCGCTCGCTCGCTCGGGATAGCCCAAGCTTTCAGCTTGGTCTCTCCACTCGCTCACTCACGCATCGGTTAGGACACAGTCGTCCTAACCGTACACAGTTCACGCCATAATAAAATATGGCCCCATCGTCTATCGGTTAGGACGACAGGTTTTCATCCTGTAAAGCGGGGTTCGACTCCCCGTGGGGTCACCACGTTAAAACACCAGCTTGTCTGGTGTTTTAACGTTGACAAAAAGGAAAGGCTCGGCTAAATTTAAACGCAACTAAATTGCGTTAACATAAATATGAAAATTGCGTTTGTGGGAAAAGGTGGATCGGGAAAAAGCACCATCTCATCCCTTTTCATACAATACCTTCAAAAGAAGAACCTATCAGTTATAGCGGTGGACGCTGACGTAAATATTCACCTGCCGATTTTGCTCGGATGTTCTATCGATCCCGACCAGGCCTTGTCTCTTCCAGAAAACAGCTTGAAGGTGAAGGAGTATCTCAAAGGATCAAATACGCGTATTAAAGATGCATTTTCGATTGTAAAATCTACTCCACCCGGTCAGGGATCCTGTTTTTTAACTTGCGATGCAGATAATTTCGTTCTCTCTTCATTTGCGACTTCTATCAGCCATTCTGGATTTTTGCTCCATGTGGGCACGTACGATAAAGATGAAATCGGTGAAAGTTGTTATCACACCAACTTAGCCATCTTTGAATCGCTCCTTTCTCACACACTTCTGAAAGAAAATGAGTGGCTTGTGGCGGATATGGTGGCTGGTACGGACGCATTTGCCGGTACACTTCACGCACAGTTTGATGCGATCGCTCTGGTTGTTGAGCCGACACCTGAAGGCGTAAGCGTTTTTAAACAGTATATGGAGCTTGCCAAGGTGGCGGGAGTAGACGACTACATTTATGTAATTGGAAATAAAGTAGATGATGACGAAGATGTTACATACCTGCAATCAAATGTTGGCAGCAAGTTGGTCGGGTCTCTTGGTCGACAGTCATATCTCAAGCGATCACGACAATTAGGTGAAACAATTGATATCGAGAAAATTGAAGGGGTTGAAGACGTGTTTGATCGCATTGCAGAAATCACAAGGAGAAATATGGAAACAGAAGATCGTCGGATCAGTATCTTGCATTACCTCCATCGCAAGCACGCGCAAGCCGATTACATCGTGGCTCGCCACGGTGACCTTACCGAACAAATTGACCCAGACTTCTCAGTGAAGGATGTACAGCTATGAGTTTGAAACTCACACCACTTGTTCATGGGGAGGTCGCAACCTTCTTGGAGAATCAAGATCGTTTATTAGAATTGATTCGGCATCACGGGTCACCGCTCAATGTTCT
Organism: uncultured Gammaproteobacteria bacterium; assembly: GCA_964388785.1. Taxonomy (GTDB): domain Bacteria; phylum Patescibacteriota; class Patescibacteriia; order UBA9934; family GWF2-40-263; genus VGKU01. The sequence goes on along the minus strand of CAYMBX010000001.1, from coordinate 35,095 downwards.
ATTTCCTGAATTAATGTCACACACTATCGGTTGTTTTCAAGCGGTTCTTGAACGGAACATGGATCGTAGCCAGATCTACTACGCTCACAAACCAAACAAATCCGTCGAACTCCTTCAGTCAGTACGACTTGCGGGCGTTGGTGTTGATGTCGCGTCGCTCAATGAGTTAGACAATGCCTTGCAGATGGGTATCGATCCTAAATATATCGAGGCAACGGGTCCTAAAAACGACCTGCTTATCAAGCAAGGTGTACAAACTGAGATCGTTTTCAATATCGATAGCCTCACGGAGTTAGAGCTCGTTATTGCCGAAAGTAAATATCAAAACAAAAAAACACAAGTCTATCTGCGACTGAATGGATTTTCTGCACAACATACCAACGTACGTTGGAGTGAGTCTCGTTTCGGCATTCTGATAAAAGACCTGCCGGTTATTTTACGGCAACTCATTGACCATAAAGATTCCATCCAGTTGATCGGCTTTTCATTTCACATCAATGCGGGCGACAAAAAGGAACGGTTGGTCGCTATAGAAAATTCCATTGAGTGCACGCTTGCGGCACGAAAATTCGGACTGAACCCACAGTTCATAAATATCGGCGGAGGATTTCACATTAACTATCTTGCACATCAACAAGAGTGGCATGATTATGTCTCGGCTCTCAAACAATCTGTGCTAGGCCACGGCGAGCGTCTCTCCTGGAATGACTCGGGGTTAGGATTTAAAAATCGTGGTGGCTTCCTTGAGGGTGGTCCGAATTTTGGCGAGTTTTATCGCACACTTGTAAAAGAACGTGAGTTGGAAGATCTTTTGAATGAAAAACTGCCCACGTATGACCAGCCTGTCAAAACGATTTTGAATGAGATGCTCATTGGTCTGGCAATAGAACCAGGGCGTTCTCTTCTCGATCAAGTGGGCGTAACCATCGCCGAAGTACTTGATGTAAAAGAAACATCATCTGGAGATCAGGTTGTCATTGTTGACATGAATCGCTCCAATATTAACGCCATCGACATGGAGTTCATGTCCGATCCGCTGCTCGTGTCGCAAAAAGATGATCATGACGAGCCATTATCAGCGTTCATCGCTGGAAATCTCTGTCTTCATAGCGACTTAATTTATCGACACAAAACATTTTTTCCTCACAAACCATCAAGAGGGGACCTACTCGTATTCGTAAATACAGGCGCCTACAACATGAACTTCGCTGAAAGCGCTACGCTTGGTCAACCTGTCGCGAGAACAATCATCGTAAAAGACAACACGGTATGCTCTACAGAAACATAACAGAACTTATTGGAAACACCCCGTTACTTGAGATTGATCCCAATGTTCACAGAATCCCAAATGTAAACCTGTATGCAAAGCTCGAGTATTACAACCCCTTTGGCTCAGTGAAAGATCGAATTGCTTGGGGTATCCTGAAGGATGATATCGATTTCATTCGACAAAGTGGTCAGACGATTGTTGAAATGTCGAGTGGGAACACCGCCAAGGCTCTGCAGGGCATTGCTTCCGCTCACAGTATTCCGTTTAAAACGATCACAAATCGCATCAAAGTTCCTGAGGTGAAGGACATTCTCAACATCATGGGAACGGAAATCCAAGAACTTCCTGGCAAAAGTGATTGTCACGACCCAAATGATCCAAATGATCCGCTTGTGTATGTTCATGAAGAAATTCGCAAACATCCCGGCAAGGTATATTTTACATCGCAGTATAGCAACGAAAAGAATATAGACACGCATTACAGAACAACAGGAGAAGAGTTGTTGAATGATCTTAACCGTGTTGATTTCTTTTTCGGTGGAGTTGGTACATCTGGATCAACCCGTGGGACGGCAACGCGCATCCAAGAACGTGATAGAGAACTGAGAGTTATCGGCGTCGTTGCATCAAAGGGAGGCTATATTCCAGGCATTCGCAATCGTGATGAAGTGCTTGAGGTTGGACTGTTCGTCCCCACCTTTTACACGCATATTCTTGAGGTAAATCCCGGAGTGGCTGTTGATGCTGAAATTGAACTTATACAACGAGCTGGTGTCTTGTGCGGTCCGACAAGTGGGGCCGTTTTTGCGGCTGTAAAAGAATACTTTCAGCAGTATCCGGCAGAGAAGCCCGTGAATGTTGTCTTCATTGTTTGCGATCGGATGGAATGGTATGTGAGCTACATTACCAAGTACCGTCCAGACCTGCTCGGGATCGAAAAACCCTCCTGTGTTGCTGAGAAGCTAACGGAAGAAGATCTTTTAAATGTCGATGAGCTGACACCCCAAGAGACATTAGAAAAAATAAAGCAAGGCGCGATTCTCATCGACAGCCGAAGTCACGCGTCGTTTAAAACCATCCATGTCGATGGGTCATTGAATATACCCGAAGAAACACTCTTTGAATGGCTAGAAAACGATGTAAAGTTCTGTCCTGATAAGCCGATCATTTTCGTGTGTCCGTTTGGCCGAAGAAGCAAGCGGGCTGCAGCCATGATGAAAAAACTCGGCTACGAAGCGTATTCGCTTAAGGGGGGAATTCTTGCTTGGCAGGACGAAAATCTTCCTATACATAATCATCTATAAACGATCGTTATGTGCATGGTTTGCGGGGATCCTGTTCAAACTCAACAAGAAGTCATCACTGCTGTCAGTGTGGCGCAAGCATTGGCATCTGTTCCCATCTTTGCTATCATCGTTTGGCAAATCAAAGATTTATTTCGGTTGATCAAAGCAATCATCTTCGATATTTTGAAACGTCTATGGAGAAAAAAGAATTAAGAGATTTGCTTAGAAAAAATGGGATGCGTGCGACGGAGAATCGCATCAGGGTGCTTCTCTATGTGAAAAAACAAAAGCATCCTGTTGGAATAGAAATTTTGAAAAAAGAATTTCCCAAGATTAACGATGTGACACTGTATCGTATGGCTACCGATTTTGTTGAGAAAGGAATTTGGTTAGCCTGTGATGTGGGACATGGACATACTGATTTTGAAAGTGCACACAAACCCCACCATCATCATGCTGTGTGTGAATCTTGCGGGATGATTGAGGAGGTGTATGGATGTCAAAACGAGTGTCAGTTTCTTATATCCATGAAACGAGATGCTAAAAAATTTACCATTCTTCACACACCCAGCACTGCCGTTTTCGGTTTATGTCACGCCTGTAGCTCCTGATGACAGAGCGACCAGCCCACGAAATCGCACCCACCCCCTCAATTCCTCCACCCACTGGTTGCAACCAAGTCGCCGAGGGTCACCAACAAAAACGCTCAGCATAGGCTGGGCGTTTTTGTTTGATCAACAACAATCATATATTCTCCCAAGTACGAACCAACTCAATCGCCGACTCAATTGAACTTACGACCGGGATATTCTTTTCTTTTGCGACCCGTTCTGCCCACTCTCGGTGTTGTTTCACTAACTCGAATCCCTCATCTGTTGCTTTGGCTCCACCATCATAGTATTCACTGCCAGACTTCTCAATAATGCGTTTCCTCTGTTCTTCCCAAGGCAGTATGACGATCACCAACTGATGAGGAATATAGGAATCATTCGGATCAAAGGAGGTTGTGAGTGCCCAAAGTCCGTGTTCGACCATGACTTGGTTCACAACCCCGCATCGCTTCTCTACTTCCTGAATGACCTCAAGTCCCATATCCCACCAAGGAAGCGGTCGAAGAGGGGTCATACCAGGCTCAGTGGGGTGTGCTTCCGTTTCGCGATAAACGAGGTCTGCATCGACTAAATCAACTTTTCCTTCAGCGTTTGGTACTTGTTTGCGGTACGTGGTTGATTTGCCGCCGCCTGATCCGACAAAAATGATCGCACCACGTTTGTGTCGTGTATGCGCATTTTCGTATGTACTGACCACGTGCTCAACTTTTTTGAGATCGAGCGGTTCAAGTTTTATTGGACATGATTCCATATCACGTTTGCGATTCCATCCGTTCACGAAATTCTCTATTCACGCGTCGGGCTGTTTCAAGAATAAGATTCTTTTCAACGATGTAGTCTTCATAATCCCTTCCGTAAATGACCATACTGGCGGGCAGATTTGGATCGCGCGAACCGTGTGTCTGTATCTGCACGGTTTGGCCTGATTTCGTACGCGCCTGTGCCTGCAAATCCTCCTGCATCCCAAAATCGAGCAGTTCCCAATCACGCACCATCTCGTACTCGAGTTCGGAAAGTTGCCAGAGAGTTCCATGCGTTTGCGCGTCCGGATTTGGACGAATGATATAGAGCCTTGCCTCTTTACCAAGTGCAGAACCGAGAATTTCACGTGCGGATTTGGGAACTGGTGCTGTTGGGAGCACTTTGTCGGGGATGTGTTCTAAATTTTGGATGACGAGTTCGTATCCAGGCAAGACCGCTTCCTCTCCTGTTAAATTTTCTCTCCCGATCATCGCTGCCATCATGTCGCGGTTGCGATTCGTTCCGTAGCCAAAATATGCTAGCATAAACACAAAATTTATTTGCATCCATCCTAACATATTATGAAATCAAGAGAAGTCATTTCCGGGCCTGAAGTGATGCGGGGACCTGAAGTGGAAAAACAGACGGAGGTTGGTGGGGAAATTCATGGGATCACGGAAGCGGATCTGCGTATGGTTGTTCCGGAAGTGGATGGAACGGCGCTGATCCTCCAGCGCAATGCAAAAGATGAACGAAATCCGGATGCAAAGGATTTTGGCGCGCTCACACCTGAAGCCGTTGAACAAACGCGCGCACAAGCCAAGCAATATTTTCTGAATCTGTTCGCGGCCCTCTCGCCGGAGGAGCGTAAAGAGGTGGAGATTCTTGTTGTGGCAAGCGATGCAAAGTTGGAGTCGCCCGAAGGATTCACGAGTGAACATAAGCGTGGACTGGAAACGGCGGAGCAGGTTATCAATGGGATCGAAGAAGCGCTCGAAGAGGTTGGGGTCGATCAGACTCAGTTGTTAAACCGTTCTGAATTTGCGGAGTTTGCAGAGCCGGAAGGGCCGGTGGAATTTGACGAACTTGAAGCGCTCAAAATGTTCAGCAAATCGCCGGAGTTCGTGCAACATTTAGTTGAGAAATACGGCAGCGGAAAGAAGTTCTGGATCAATTATGAGATAGATAGCGAGCGCGAGACACGCAAAGCCATGAACGCAGAGGGGGTTGAAGATATCGCAGAGCGCATGCGTTATTTTTTGCTCATGCTCACGCGTGCAGCCGACCAACGACATAAAGAAAATCCGGGAAAGCGTCTGGTGATCTGGGCGGTGAGTCACTATGACGCGATCAGTCCGTTTATTAAACGTCGTGTGCTTGATCGTCCGGCAACGGATTACCTTCCGGTAAACGCCGGGGGAGGTGTGACGCTTGAGATTTCGCCCGAGGGGGAGGTGAAGACCGAACTGAGCGGGCAAACATTCGACGTGAAACTCACGACCAAATCGTCCATCCATGCGTAAATAGATAAAATTAGTGACGATGTACACTGTCACTGATGTGTTTTAGCATGAAGACGGCTGGAATTTGGATGAGGATCATGAGCACAAGCCCGGATCTCAAGGTCATTGCGGGATTTAGCGTATAAAACCACGCCAACAGGGCGATACCTGCCACGCGACCGGCGTTGAGAAAAAGTTCACGATCAATCAAATACACAAAACGGTGCGATCCGTCGTGTTCGATTTCTCTGTCGACCAGTTCATACATGACCGTGATCAGTGATGACCAGCGCAGGGAGGCGACAAGACCGTTCAACACAAAAAATACGAGGGCCGAAAGCGGGGAGTACCACCAAAAAAAGATGGCGGCACCGACAAAATTAAACAGCAACCAAATACTAAACAGTGCCGTGTGATGGTTGTGACGCACGCGGCGTGACAAGAGGAAAATGACAACCGCTGACAGGGCCGAAGCGAGCGCTTTGACGGTTCCTACCGCTTCTTCTTGTCCAAGAAATAGCAAAATAATGACAAGCGGCAAAATGCTTTCGATTCCGCTTGCGATTCCATTGACTCCTTCGAGCAGGCGCTGCAGGTTCCACCGCGTGCTTGCCGGTTTTACAAAAAATACCTTGTCCGCGAATGGTTCAACGATGTAATTCCACGCGAGCATTCCCGCACCCACAAGCAGTAAAAAGCCAAGAACGGAGGTGATTTGATAGGCTTGCTCGACCGTATAGCTTGGAAGCGTTTCTCCAAACGCAATAAACCAACCGATCAGAAGCGGAGAGCCAATGCCTGCAATGATGGAGAAGGCGGTTTCTGTGCTGATAAACTGATAGCGATGGGGGCCTTGCGTAACTTTTGACGTGAGCGCGTTCCGATTGCTCCAAAAAAATCCTTGTGCAATGCCAAGCACAATTCCAAGGGGGAGGACATATGTATTTGCCTGCGCACCAAGCGCCACAAGCACGATCGGGACGATGCCTTGCAGGACACAGCCAAATGCATACAGTCGACCGCTTTCAAATATACGCAAAAGACGAGCGTTGAATAAAAATCCAAGGGTGATGCCGATGTAATTGCCGATGTTGAAAATGGCGAGCGTAAGTAAATCCTGCGTTTGGCGCCATAGAAACGTGTTGGCATACACAACCACCATGGGGGTGGCCAGTCCAAAAAGAAAAAAAGACGTCAAGAGTCTTCGTTGAGCTGATGAAAGATTTTTAAACATATCGCCACACATCATACGTGACAAAAACCGTCCGGTCGAATGACCGGACGGTTTTTGTAAAACGCGTTTATTCTTCATCTGTGAAACTCACATCACCCATCTCTTCGTCTCGATTTTCGTCCTCCTCGTCTTCTTCTACGACTTCAAATCCGGACAGAGCTTCCAGGAGCTGATCCATTTTTTTGTTGAGCGCTTTGAGTTCTCGCACCACCTCGTCAGTAGTGCTTGTGCTGGAACGGGGCGCACTTGAAAATGGTGGTTTCTTCTCCATAAAGCTTGGACGCTTGTATTGTGAACCGCTGTCGTTTGAGCGGAAACATTCGCGACAATACACCGGCCGTTGTCCTGTTGGCTGAAACGGAACTTCGCATGAGGTACGGCATCCGTCGCATGTCGCTCGGTACATGGTTGGTCGTTGTCCGCGTTCCTCATCTCTTTGCCATCTGCCGCCTCCGCCACCACCAAATTTTTTTCCACCGCCTTTATATCCACCCGTTCGTTTCTTATCAAAGAATTTTTTCATAGATTGTTTATTTTCTAAGTGTTGAGAGATCGAGTGTCTGGTCAAAGCGGATTTGTTTCACGAAATCTTCCGCATGGCTCACAACCAACAAGCAGCCTTCGTAATCGTTCAGTGCTTTCGCGATGACGGGTAGATGGCGAAAATTGATATGGTTCGTTGGCTCGTCAAAAATCAGCAGTCCGGGTTCTTGAAGGACAAACCGCGCAAAACACAGAAGACCCTTTTGTCCCTCAGAGAGTGCGCCGATCGGTGTGGCCAGTGCGTCGCCGTTGAGGAGGAAACGCGCGGCTGTTCGTCTGAGTAGTTCATTATCCGGGACATCCATGATTGACCAAAGCGAATCGTACGCAGTTTGTTCGAAATCAAGTCCGGAAAAATCTTGTCGATAATAACCGACTTTTACGCCGGGGGTGATCACGGCATCCGTTCCGCGTTCAAGCGCAAGTGTGCGCAGAAGCGTGCTTTTTCCGATTCCATTTGGACCGGCAATGAGCAGGTGTGTGCCACGCCGAAGCGTCAGATCAACGGGTGTACGATGCGCTTCGTGATTTTGAATCACGTTGACGGCGGTGAGTCGCACGATCGGTTCGGTAAACGGCTGTGCGGGAATTGCAAACGCGCTAATCGTGCGATCGTCCCGTTTCACATCCACCATGTTTTCTTCCGCTTCCTCAATTTCATCCCTCAGTTTGCTCGCGAGCTTACGCATCTTTCCTCCCTTGTGCGCAAAGAAATTCACTTTGTCTTTTCGATCTTGGATGGTCTTCAGCAACTGAGCGTTTTTGGCACGCTCGCGTTCCACGCGTGCGGCGATTTCCTCCACGACGTCAAAATAATTCCCGTCGTATCGATCGACTTTTCCCGTGAATACATCAAGATGCAACACGCCTTCGGTGAAGCAGTTGAGGAAGTCGGCGTCGTGGGAGATGACCAGAACGGTTTTGGGATACATGATGAGAAATGCGGTGAGATGATCGATCCCATCACGGTCGAGATTGTTGGTCGGTTCATCCAAAAGCAAAATGTCCGGTTCTTGGATGAGGGCAAACGCGAGAAGAAGGCGGGCTTGTTGACCACCGGAAAATTCACCGACGATTTTGTCGAGCGGTGCGGAGAGATTAACGACCTCAAGCACGTCAGCAATGCGCTTGTCGAGGTTATAGGGAACTTCCGTAAACGCATGTGCAAAATATTCTCGTACCGTTTCCGTCAAATGTTCGCGCGCCATGACCTGCTTGGCGATCGCAATGGTTGCATTTGGTGGAATGTGAATTTGTCCGCGTTCCGGCTTCAGCTCACCGGTGATGAGTTTGAAGATCGTGCTTTTGCCAGCGCCGTTTTGGCCCATCAGTGTAAATTTCGCGTCCTCGCGAACGGAAAAAGACGCCTCATCAAGCAGACGTTTTTCGCTGTGGTATCCAAAGCGGACATCTTCAAACCTTATGATTACGTTCTGTTGGCTCATAGCAAGGCCAGAAATGTACCATAAGATGATAAATGTGTCGAGAAATACACAACAGAATTGTTGTTTTTTTCATTTTAGGTACAATGCCATTATTGTCAGAATTAAACAGATGCCTATGCAATTTGAAAGATTTGGCAGATCTCCCGAAATGGGAAGTATGTCCGAGCGTGAACAGCCTGTTGCTGAAACAAAAGAAGAAAAAGAAGAACAGGATTTGGAAGAAGTCACGCAACTATATGCTCGAAAATTACGAGAAGGACGGATTGGTAATCTGATCAAAGTCATGCTTTCTGATCCGACCACACGCGAACGGTTTTTAGATATTCATAAAGATAAGATGGTCAATTTTGAAGAAGAAACCTTTGGTGATTCACCGGAAAAAGTGTCTTCTGTTGTTGTGTCGATGATGCGCGACCGTGAATTGCGTGAAGTCTTTATCAAAATGATTGATGAAGAGAACGCAGAGAAAACGCACCTGCTTCATGATGCCATCAAAGCTTCAAATGTAAAATTTGAACGATCGGCAAAGTCACTTGATGAAGAGGATATCGCGGCACTTGTCTATGACGAAGTGAATATTGGAGCGGGTGTTCATGGCGCGATTTATGCCAATGCCATGGCACAGGAAAATTTGGACGTAAAAACGTTAACCGTTGATCGATTCCCTCACACGGCAGGCCAATTTCGGAACAAAAAGTTCGTGGATATAAACAGTCCTAACGTTCCCCATGAACGTACAACCCCACAACCGATGCTTGGAAAAGGAAATTTAAACTCGATGGGGCGACGGGCGCCTGTACAGATGCCTTATATCGAGTCCGAGCGTTTTCCAACAGGGAACGTATTCGGTGAACTTGCGGAAGCGAACATGTTTTTGTCAAACAGCGAGGTGATGGTGAAGACGACGTTTGATCATGTGGTGAAACCGCAAGATGATCCGAAATCGAAAACATGGCCGGCGCGGTATAAAGTTGTATTCGCTGACGGGACGTATGTGTTTGCAAACAGGATCAATAAAATTTCAGGACTTGGGGAACCGAATTTGCCTTCAGGCTTTGATGAGGAATCGAAGAAAGTTTTTGCATCGGGTTCGAAGCGAGTCGGTGACGAGCCGCCAACACTCGATAGCTATGAAGGGTTGGTCGACTATATTGATGATCCGACGGTTAAATTTCCACGAAGAAAATTTGCCGGTAAAACGATCGTATTCGGTGGCTCGGGCGATTCAACGATGACGGCGATCGAATTCTTTCTTGGATTTGCGGATAAGTTGGCTTCAAAAGACGATGTGATGAATGCGGGACTCCCAAAGAAGATCGTCATCATTAGTTCGAAGGGAATTTCCCGCGAAAAATACATGTCTTGGCAGAAAAATGCACGGTATTTGCAGATCACTCTTGAAATGCCGGACCCTGATTTGGGAGAGGATTACAAACCTCGAAAACTTGAAGGAGTCGAAGGCTATATCGATCAGGTACGTTTGGCAAAGGGAGTTGATGAGAAATATCGTTTTCTTGTGTCGTCGGTTAATCCTCAGACAGGGCAGAAAGAACTCAAAGAAGTGTTTGGTGATTTTGGGTATTTGGCCACGGGTTATATCGATCGGCAGGGAGAAGCGTTTGGTTTCGAACAAGGCACAAATCCGTTTGCGGATCCGGAATATGCGGAACCGATTGTGGGGCAGACAGACGATTTGCCGTATCAAATGACGATCGGGGTAAAGTTAAAGGATGAGGAAATCTATAGTTTGGGTCCGGGAAGTTTGGGTCGTGTGGTGGAGGAGTCAGAGCGGCAGTTAACAGGGAATACAAAAACACCTCTTTCTCCAACGACCGGGACACGCGTCTCCGTAGGAACATGGGGTCCTCGCACGGAACTCATGGCGAAGCGCAATGCGCAGATGACGACGGAGAAACCGCTTCCACGATATGATTTCCACGAGCCGGACATTTCTCTTGAAATCAATCCGGACGAGCGTTCAGAGGTGTATACGGTCAACATTGATTCGTCGACCATTGAAAGACCTGGTTTAACAACAGAAATTGAAATGAAAGCATCCGTCGCGGACATTCTCGATCAGTATGTATTTCCTGGGGTGAAATGCGAACGACTACGGATTACGTTTAAACGAGAGAGTCCAAGCACGAGGGGGAATGCGGGCGAGTTTGCCATTTCGATTACGTTTGCACCTGATCTTGATGATAAAAATGAACCCCAAATTGTTGATCGATTGCTTGAAGAAGCTGTTTGTTCTCGGGCGGTGAGTATGATCGGTCGCGGCCGTTGGAATGCGCTTGAAATCGATGTGCCGATTAAACGCAACGGGAAGGCGAAGGTGCCGGAGATCACCATTTCAAAAAAGATTATCAAATAGAATTATGTGCTACGAACGAGGTTATACACCTGAAGGGGCTGCGTTATTTCGATTTCCTGAGCAAAAAGAAGAGAAAGAGCAGGAGTCTGATTCGACCAGGGGAATGTTCGTTCAAGAATCGGATCGCGAAGCGGCGTCAAAGATTCGAGGTGAGCGTCTTTCCGAAGCTGAGTTTGCCGAACGCGCCGAAGCGATCAAAGAATTACGTCTTGCGCTACTTGATTGGGCGAAGGAGCATGTGGGGGATGGAGTTTGGAATCGAAAAAAAATGAAAGACATGGTCGACTATTTGTCGCAGGAACACGCGGAAACCATTTCGAGAATCACGAAACATTTTTTGAATCGTGAGATGTACGAGAAGCGACCGGTTGTAAAACTTATGTTAAGAGAGATCGGGAATTTGCCAGACGTATTTTTATTTGGATGGAGAGGAAAGGATGCAGTGCAGTGGGATCGCGAAACCAAGATTCATGATCACGCCGACTCTTCTGTTGTCTTGCGTGTCCATGAAGGGGCAATTGATGAAACGGTGTATATCGCCGACACCGCGAATTTGATAACCACAGGAACAGATGGGACACAAAACCCGAGAGGCCATCAACGGATAAAATTGTTGGGACAACGAACGAAGACCTATCCCGCGGGTATCAGTAAAACATACAAAAGTCCCCCGCCTTATTTACATACAGTTGCCGGTTCTCCTAAACATGATTTAAGTGTCACCGTTCATGCATATTTTCGTCCTTCAAGCGAGGTGGCCTACGATTTCGCTCTTGATCATGAGAAAGGCGAATTGGTTGAAATCGGAGTCAGTTGATCGTCAAGAAAAACCGCCGGTGGGCGGTTTTTGGTTTAAAAAACTCCGGAGATCGGTTCCGGAGTTGAGGTTAGAGTGTGTTGACGGAGGAGACGATCGTGTCGACTTCCGCCATCGCGCCTATCCCGACGTCGGCGCAAGCGAGTGTCTTCGCGATCGGATCGATGACAACGAGCTTGAGTCCTAACGCGCTCAGTCCCTCGAGTGTTCGCAAATGGATACGAGTAAACGGGCTTTCCCACATGTGCGTGTTCATAGCCGGGGCGATGACCACCGGCTTTTTGAAATCCCACGCGCGGAAGACACACGTGAGCAGGTTATCGCACAGGCCGCCCGCGAGCTTTCCGAGCGTGTTAGCGCTCAGTGGCGCGATGAGCAGCGCGTCCGCCCAACGCCGCAGCTCGATATGCGGGATCGATTGCCCACGCTCGTAGCCATTCCCGGGCCATTCGTCCTCGTCCTTCCACACCTTCACCCCGAGCGAATCGGAATCGAAGAAGTAGAGGGAAGATTTGGTCGCAACGACTTGGACTTCGTGACCGCGCGCGCTGAGCGCATCGACGAGTTTCTTGACGACGATCGTCGCCACAGAACCCGTCACGCCCACCAGGATGTTCATACGATCCTCCGCATGATTGCGTGGGCGATCTCCTCGCGGCTCACGTGCTCGGGGACATTGTCGCGCCCGATGATGATCGCGCGATCCCGCGCCCACGCGAGACAGTTCGCGACGATGAGGTCCGCGTCCGAGTGTTCTCGCGAACGGCTCGCGATCGCGATCAGCTCCTCGTCGCTCATGGGTTCACCCGCGTCGTTGTCGACCTGGAGCTTGAACTTCACGAGGAACCCCTGGAAGCCGAGCGGTCCACGAATGAGGTCGATGAGCTTGATTGTGGGCTCGAGCTCGATGAGCAGCCGTGTGTGTCCGGACGGAATCTTCCCTCGGGGCGGGAGCTCCGTGAAGATCGGAATTGCTGCATCCGGATCGACAATCGTGAATTGCCGACCGGTCGGCTTGTAGTCACCGACCGCGGCCGAGTGCACGATCACATCGTAGCCGCCCTGCGCGATCTCCTGGCGCATGAGTGTCTCGAGTTCGTCGAAGGACTTGAACCTCGACACATCGATCCCGATCGTGCGATCAACGAGCTCCGGTGAAGAGGTGAACAGAACCACCTCATGTCCGGCTCGTGCGAACGCCTCTGCGATCGCAGTGCCGGTTTTGCCCGAGAAGATGTTTTCGAGACTACGAACACGGTCGATCATCTCGCGCGTGTGTCCTGCGGTGACGAGTATTTTCATCGACGTTCTCCTTTCAACTGCGGGTAGACACGCAAGGCGTTGTCACGATAGATAGCCGCCTTGATCTCATCGGAAACCGGCAAACTTTCCACCAGCGCGATCGTTGCTTCGAAAGACTGGATGGGAAAGTCGGAGCCGAACAGCAGTCGTTGTGCGCCGTTTGGAATCATCGTGATGACGCGAAGGATCTCATCAACGACGGTTTCGCGATATTCCGGTGTGTCTTCGGCCGATCCAGAGAGGAATTGTCCCGAGATGTCGGTGTAGACATTGGGACAATCGCGCATGAGCGCGCGCAGTTCCTCGAAGAACGGGTTGGCAAGATGCGCGATCACAAATCGGACGTCGGGAAACTGTTGGATCGTCGCGCGAAATGCGTTTGGATGTGCAAGTCCACCGAGCCGATCGATCCAGCAGAAGCTGTTGCGGCAGGCGAGATCGCCTTGAGCGCGCCTCCTGGCCGAGCAGCAGTGATGCAGCTCGCCTCCGTGGATCGTGACCGCGAGGTTGTGTATGCGCGCGAGGTTGATCACGCTGACCACACGAGGATCGTCCATATGGAAGTTTTGGTACCCCGGATACAGCTTGATTCCCACAAGTCGACCGGAACCACACAGTTCGCACAGCTCAGCGAATCCGGCCTCAAACGCGTTCATCATATCGAGGCTCCCAATCGCGTTGAACCGGCGGTTATCGCCAAGACGTAAGAGCAGTTCCCGATTGTGAAGTCCTGTTCCTTTGAATGGAAAGTACGTGGCCAGGATGAGCGCTTGCTCGATCCCGTGTTCGTCCAGCGCCCGCTCGATGGCGGGAAGACTTGCGTCGGTCGTGTGCAGTTCCCGCATGGGGTGGTTGGACGTATGGACATGGACATCAATGATTTGTGGGCGCATTGACCCTCTCCTTGTCCTCTCCCATGTTTGGGAGATATCAACTTACGTCAAGAAAAACGAGCGGTCAAAGGGTGTTTATCACCTGGCTTTGACAGAAAGAACGGTCGTGATCTCCCGTCACAAATCAGGAGAACATTTTTAACTCATGTAAAAATACCTATATGAATCAAGCAAAAAAATGGGAGGGACGATGGGACCAGCTCGTCGGACGGGCAAAAAAGCTCTGGGGAGATTTAAGCGATGATCCCATCCTTGAGTCCGAAGGGGATTATCAAACGTTGGTTGGGTGGATTAAAGAGAAAACGGGTGAGAGTAAGGAAGAAATTGAGAGAAAGCTAAACGAAGAGGAGGTGTGATATGACGGCACGATCCAAACAGCAACAAATGGCAGCGGCAGCGGCGCTTTCGGCGAAGAAAGGAGAGAAAAAAGTTTTTGAGCTACGTGGAGCATCTAAACAAATGCATGAATCCATGAATACGCAGCAGTTGCGCGAGATCGCACAGACGAAACGAAAAAATTTGCCGAAGAAAAAAGCCGCTAAGGGGTAGCGGCTACACTCTCTTTTGTTGCTACGAGTTCCTGTTGACGAATCGGTAGCAAGACGATGGAAACTCCACACAGAGCGATTGCAAGAATGAGCGGAAACGTGAGCGTTGTCTGTGCGAAGTATCCTGCAAGAAACAGAACAGGGATATCGAGCAATCCCTTGAGAACGTTGAGATTGGACAGAGTGGTGGCGCGGCTGTCCGAGTGAATGCGCGCATTGACCGCGTGTGCGAAGACCGGTTCGCGAAACGCGTTTGCCGAGATCGCGAGCGCAAGAGCGGCAAAGATGATCCAGACGTTTGTCGTGAAGATAGAAACGAGAAGCGAACCGATCATGACGAGTGGGGTTGCCAGCAGGACGCTCGCAGTTCCCACTCGTTTTTCGATTTTTCCCGCGAACCAACCACCTGCAAACTCGAGGATTTGGAAGGATACGTAGAAGATTCCCAATGCTTCGGCTCCGAATCCGTGAGCGTTCAAGTACGGCTGTGAAATGCGCCAAGTCAGGAAGGCGGCAATGAACACGAGCAATTTGTTGAGCGTGACTTTCAGGAGCCATGGATCATTTTTGATGGTTCGAAGACTTTGCCTGAAGATGCTGATTTCTCGGGTGGCAACACTCTGCCGAGCCGTCGGTTCCTCAAGACGGTTCAAGATGACGAGGGCCGCAAGCGTCCCAACTAGGTTCAACACGATGAGAAGTTGGAATTGCCATTCGAGCAAGTCATGCGCGATTAACGCGCCGATCGCAGGTAGGAAAATCGCGGAAAGCGAACGTGCGGAGAGTTGCTTGCCGTTTCGGTCATTCATGTCGTGTTCGTTTTTCGTTTCCGCAAGGCTCTCATAAAGCAGTGCTTCCTCTGTTCCCGAGAAGCATGCATATGAAGCGGACATAAGCACAAACACGACCATGAACGGCCAGAGGCCAACAGCAAAGAACGTAACCACGTGAGAGGCGATGAGCAGAAGAACGCCCAGGATGAGCGTGCGCTTGCGGCCGATGCGATCGGCAAGATACCCGGACGGGATTTCCGCCACCAGCGCGGTGAGCGACCACACAATACTCATGTAGAAGACGTGATCGAGTCCAAGACCGCGGTGGAGATAAAACAACACAATCACGGCGTTGAGCATTTTTGTTTCATAGAGCGCCCGTCCCCAAAAGAGCAGGCGCGGATTGCGCGCAATGCGCTCCGATGGGTTCATAGGTTTTCCTTTCACCAGGGTGACACTCTGCCTCCGGGCCAACTTATCGCCTTCGACGTTTTACCGATCGAGGATACGACTGTCAATCTGATTTGATAAACAGATCTGTTCTTTGACATCTCAGCGTAGTACTCTCCCCACAGATCCTTAAAAAGGAGGGATCCATGAAATGTGTGTATTACGTCATTGCGGGTGGAACGTTCAACCACGTCTCGCCGCATTTCGCGCTTTCCGCACCGGCGTTCGGCAAAGTTGGACGTGAGCTTGTAGGTCGACTGCCGGGTGCCCTTATCAGGGCCGGGCACGAGGGCGCGGAAGTTCGCCTGGTCCTCACACGCATGGCACAGGGAGGATGGGATCGTGCACAAGAAGACGAAGAGCTGTTCGCGAAAGTCGGTATCCATGACCTGGTCACCAACGAGGATTTGGAAGCTCTGCTGACACATCTCGCAACAGACCCATCGACGCGTTGCATCATCGCTGCCGCGGCCGTGTGCGATTTCGAACCATTGCAGATCACTCCGACCTACACGGATCCAACTGTCTTCGGCAAGCACATACATCCGCGTCTGTCGTCCGATCGTGAACACACGCTTACGATCGTTCCCAGCGAGAAGTTGCTTACAACGGTTCGTCGTACGCGCAAAGACATCTTTCTGGTCGCGTTCAAAACGACGGCCGGACAGAGTGAACAGGAGACGTACGCGCGCGGACTGAAGCTCCTCAAGAGGAACAGTGCAAACCTCGTGCTCGCAAACGACGTGGTGCGTCACACGAACCTCGTGGTGACCCCAGAGGAATTTCCGTACGCGACTTCATCGCGAGGTGAAGCACTCGATCTGCTTTGTGAGATGATCGCAGATCGTACCAAACTCACCTTCGTGCGTACCACGATGCGGGAAGGCGAGAGGGCGAATGTTCGTGAACTGTATGCGCAGGGCAAGATTCCGCAGAACTTCGTTCCGGTGCTCGAGCATCTGATCGCACGTGGCGGCTTCAAATCGTTTCTCGGAAAAACGAGCGGGCACTTCGGATGCTTTGTCGATGGCGAGCCGTACGTACGTGTGAGTTCGGTGCGCAAGACCGATCACAACCGTGTGCTCGAGGACGGCATGGCAAAGATCTTTGGCGATGAGGATGGAAGCATCATCGCGGCGGGCGCTCGACCCTCGGTCGGCGAACACACCCAGCAGCAAATCTACGAACGGTTTGCTGACAAGGTCCATGCGATCGTGCATGTGCACTGTCCGCTCACGCGCGAAGGCGAGCAGATGATCCCGACGGCGAGCCAGAAACCGTTTGAATGCGGTTCGAACGAATGTGGATTCAACACCGCCTCCAACATGCGCGAGATCGAACCCGGCATCTACGCGGTGCAGCTCGACGGACACGGACCCAACATTGCGTTTCACCGCGACGTAGACGCCGCGTGCGTCATCAACTTCGTTGATCGTTACGTCGATTTTTCGAAAAAGACCGGCGGCGATCTTTTTTCTTGGACGTGAAAGCGTCCTTTTTATGTTGTTCGTTCGTCTGCCCTGCCTTCGGGCCAACGGACTCATCACCGTTGTTCCCTTCGGCAAGGCAGATGAACGTCCGGACTGGAGTTATGAAGAGAAGGAAAACAAAAAACTCCCGCAGGGGAGTTAGGGGAGGAACGGATCGCCGCGCAGGAATCGTGCAAACGCGAACTGGTGCAGCGACCAGGGGATGAGGTGCAGATCATCGAGCGTTCCGATGACCCGTTGGCTCGTCTCGACAACACCCGATTCGTTGGGCAGCGGCTCGAAGGCGGGGAGATCTCGCTCGTCGAGCTCGGGTGCCACGCAGAACAGGATGATCTTGCTGTTGTCCGGCGTCGACTCGTAGCCGAATCGTCGGAGTGTCGAAGGATCGACCTCGATGCTCGCCTCTTGCAAAAGTTCGCGTGCGCCGGCATCCCGCCAGTCCTCGATCACTTGGTAGCCGCCTGGCAGAACCAGCTCACCCTTGGCGGGTTCGATGGTTCGTCGGACGAGGATGACACCCGAACTCCCATCAAGTCGGCGCACAGGCTGGATGACGACCACGACGGGGGTAGGATTTCGGTAGTGGCTCACGTCTGTCTCCTTGGACTAGGCAGCGGCTTCGATTGCCGCCTTGTTGAGATCTGCGTTCACAACGGCGCGATCGACGATCCTGTACGTCTCCGCGAGTTCCATGACGGCGAGCAGACCGAGTGCGGTCATGAGCTTGCCGTCGCGGTATCGGGCGAGCTCGCCGAAGGGGACGACCTTGAGCGTGATCTGTTCGCCCTCCTCGAGCAGACCGGTAGCCTTGCCTTCGAGTTCCTTGAGCTCCTCGCGGCTGAGGACGACGCGGTACCAGTAGTAGTGAATGGCCTCGTCGCTGCCGCCTGGGGACGTGTAGACGCCACGCGGCGCCGGCGACCCTTGCGCAAGCGCACACAGATCGATGAGTTGCGCGGGGTCGATCTCGATGTCCGTTTCTTCGCGTAGCTCGTCCGCGGCCTTGCCGAGGAAGTGACCACTGCCGTCCATCATGCCGGCCGGGATTTCGACGAGTAGTTCGCCGACCGGCCCGCGTGGTTGAACGGTCATGAGTGCGTAGCGCTCACCCTCGCAGTTGACTTCGACGAAGATGGCGACCGCATCGCCGCGCAGGAACGCCACGCCGGGAATGGACTTGCCATCGAGCGTCATCTCCGCATCGATCATCATGAACCCGACGCGGAGTTTTGGCAGCTTTCCAAACAGGACGAGTGCGAGCACCTTCACCTTGTTCACGACGATGCGGGGATCGAGCGAAGTCGCCCAGTCCTTGAGGAGTGGGCTGTCGACCGCCTCCGGTGCGTATTGGCCGGTCACGGGCACTGTTCGCCCGTTGATCATGATGGAATGTGACATTTCCATTCTCCGAGTTGCTCGCAACGTTAATCGCGAGGACGAATTATGCACGAATTTTTGAAATTCGTCAACCCGATCCCCTCACACTTCACTCCTACCACTTAACAAAAAAGCAGCGAACAGGGAGTTCGCTGCAGAGAGGCGCGGTTACGCTGCAGCCGCCTCGGTGCATGAGCTGACAGCCGTCAGCATGGCCTCAACCTCACGCAGATAGATCAACACATCGCCGTCGGAGGGCAAACGCAGCTTGTCGTGTGGGCCGATTCCCACCGATCCAATAAGCACGCTATCCGCACCGGCATTTCGCTTGTACTGGGCCGGGTTGAACCGGCTGTAGAAGCTCTTCAACCACGTGAGGATGGTTGGCAGGTTGTAGATGAGGTCCGTCTCACGTTCCTTCCTCGAGAACGCGATCTGTGCGAGGAAGGCGATCCGCGCGGGCGTGGCGCCGGTGCGGATCACATGGTAGAGGAAGAAGTCGTTGAGATCGTACGGACCGATCTTCGCCTCGGAAGACTGGATCGGTTCGCCGGGCTTGACTTTGACGAGCTCGGGCGAGATCACCTCGGCGAGGATGCTTCGAAGCGTGCGTCTCACCACCATGTCCTTGGTCATGTGTTCGACGTAGGCGGCGATGAGGTAGCGCACGAGCGTCTTGGGCACTCCGGCGATGACGTCGTACATCGACATCTGGTCGCCGTTATAGGTGGCCCATCCAAGCACCTTTTCGGTCATGTCGCCGGTGCCCAGAACGAATCCGTAGGTCATGAGCACGAACGTGCGGGCGCGTGCCTGTGCGTTCTCGCACTGGAGGCACTGCCAGCACGGCTCGTGTCCCACGTCACGCAGCGCGCGCGTGGCGAGCTTCGTGATGTTGACGGTGTGCAGACTCGTCCCCATCGCCTGCGCGAGCAGGCGTGAGTTGCGCTGTGTGCGCGTGCTCGAGGCGGGCCCGGGCAGGCGCACCGCGTGCAAGTGCTTGCGGTCCCAGCCGAGCCGATCGTAGACGTAGCACGCGATGAGATAGACGAGCGTAGAGTCCGACCCGCCGGAGAGGCCAAGGTAGGTATCGATCGGCTGACCATTTTTCATCGTCCAGAGTCGGCCGATCAGTCCTTGGGCGAGACCCTGGAACAGTTCGGTTGCGACCTCGTGCATCACCGCTGCGTCCTTCGGGACAAACGGCATGCGCGTGAGCGGGCGGCGGAAATCGTTGACGTCCGCGGGCCAGGTGCGCACGAAGGCGGTGATCTTTCGGTGCGGCGATTGGTGGAGATGTTCGGCCTGTGCCCACTCGCCGTCGACCATTCGATCGCGCAGAAGGCGCGCGATGTCCACGTCTGCGACGCTAAGGTCGCTCTGCGTGGGCGTGAGCCAACGCTTGGAACGCGCGAGGATGTTGCCGTCCTCGGCGATGAAGCAGTGGCCGTCCCAAGTGACGCTCGCGGTCGAGTCGCCAGCCATCGTGCAGTAGATGTAGACGGCCTTCTGCTGACCCGAGCTGGCCGGGAAGACGACCTCACGCCATTTGTCCTTCCCGAGCACCCAGTTGGATGCCGAGAGGTTGGCGATGACGGTCGCGCCGTTGAGTGCCAGCCGATCACCGGGCGAGCCGGCCTGCCAGCCGTCCGCACAGATTTCGACACCCAGAACGAACACCTGCTCTTCATCGTTCTCGTCCATCACCTCGATCAGAATGTCCGTTCCGATCGGAACGGCTTCTTTCTGCCAGGGCAGGATGACCGACTCGGTCTGCAGGTGCGACGCCGGCACGAACCATTCGTCTTCCTGCCACTCACTGCGAGCCGCGAGGAAGGATTTGGGGATGAGTGCCAGCACCTCTCCGTGAATGACGACAGCTGCCACGTTGTACAGACCGTTGAGTGCGAGCGGCAGACCGACTACGAACACGGTTCCCATGTCCTGGGTTTCGTCGCAGAACGTCCGAAGCGCTTCGAGCGCACGCACGCGCAGGTGGTCGTCCCGGAAGAGATCGCGACAAGCGTAGCCGGTGAGGCCGAGTTCAGGGAAGACGAGCAGTTGAACGCGCTCGGCGTCCGCCTCGCGAGCGGCTTCGAGGTGACGCTGCAAATTCTGCTCAATCGCAGCCGGGCGCGTCCAAAAGGAGGCGGCGGCGACGCGAGCGAACCCATGCGACGTTGAACGTCCGCGAACGGTTTGTACCTTGACGGTCATGGGGTTACCTCGTTGTGAAGAACAATACGAATCGTCAGCGTCCCACCATATGGTGAGCAGCTGGCGAAAAGCGACCAGTGAGGCTGGTCAGGGAGGGAAAGGAGCATCAGACGATCGGTGTCTCCTCGAAGTGCGAGTCGTAGCCGAACACACGTGCGTAACGGTCGATCGTCTCACGTGTACCCATCGCCTTGGCGATGTTGTCGGAGAGCTTGCAGGTGTCGATCCACACGCTTCCCGCATCACGCCTTGCGCGCATGGCCTTGATGACGATCGAGATCGGTGAGAGTCCGAGGTCGTTGGTGAGCAACGTTCCCCATCCGAAGCTCACCTTGATCTCGTTCTTGAACTCGTTGTAGAGCCGGACGATCATGTCGAGATCGAGTCCGTCCGAGAAGATGAGAAGCTTCTCTTTCGGATCGATGCCACGGCGATGGTAGTAGTCGAGTGCCTTGTGTCCGAACACGATCGGATCCCCGGAGTCCTGGCGCAGACCCTTCCATGCGCGCGCCTGTTCGGGCGTGAAGTCACGGAAGAAGAAGTCCGTGCCGAAGGTGTCGGTGAGCGCGATTGAGAGACCCCATCCGTAGAGCTGCCACCACTCGCGCAGGGCCTGGTTGTGTGAGCGCAGCAGACTTTCATCCGTTTCGCTCATGAGCGCGGCGATCACCATGAACATCTGGTGGGCGTTGGTGCCCATGGGCAGAAGCCCGAAGTCCATGGCTGCCTCGACGTTCGAGGTTCCCAGGAATTGTCCGGGGAGTTCCTGCGCAAGCGTCTTGTCGATGTAGCGCTGCCAGGCACGATGGAAGCGGCGCCGTGTTCCGAAGTCCGTGAACGTGAGACCCGGAAGTTCACGGATGACGCGGATTTTCTCGCCCAACCGTGCAACACCGCGCGCGATGACCTCATCACGCTGGAAGGGTGTCATCCGCCGCAGAGCATTGCGCATGCGCAGCCCGTTGATCGCCGCGAGGGCCGGAACTTCCCAGTGCATGGCCCGAGACCAAACGCCCGGAAAGCGCAGATCGAACTGGCCATCATCCCGAACTCCCAGATGAAAATCGGGCAGTGCAAGCTCGCGCAAGTGGTCGATGTACTCCGATCGGAACATGCGCTCACCGTACTCGTTGGTTCCGAGCACATAGTGCAGTTCCGTCCGAGTGAAACGTCGAACCTTGAGCCGGTCGAGCTCTTGTGCGAGCTCGTCCGGACTGACCTCGTGGGTGAGCACGACGCCTCGCGAACGATTGGTGAGACGAAAGTCGACTTCGACCTGCGGGCGGTTCAAGACGATTGCCTGACCCATCGAGTAGGTGTAGAAGTCGTCGTCGAGCATGTTGCCGACGACCGGGCCGTCGAGGATTTCGTCGATCAATTCTGCGTGTGGACGCATGGTTTGCTCCTTGGAAGGTGCGAAGAGTGGGGTTTCCACTCTGTCATTTCAGGCGAACTTTTGATCACTTTGAGTGCTTTCTTTCCTGTCATCCTGAGCGTCAGCGAAGGATCCCGACAGACTTTGAGATCCTTCGGTCGCTGCGCTCCCTCAGGATGACAAGGGAGAGGGGGTTCGTTCGAAATGACAAAGAAGAAAAAGGGTGTGCGGACCGACCGAGGCACAGCCGGTCCGCGAAGAAGGAGATCAAGAAGCGTTGGAGTACGGTGACGTGAGGATGTCCAGGACCAGGTTCCAGAGATCGGATCCCAGCGTCTCCGCCACAAGGAAGTCCCCGCGCCCCATCCACTCCTCAGGGATTCCTTCGAGTCCAACGTTCGCGCCCACGAGACTTCCTACGATCGCGGCGTTGGTGTCCGTATCCCCGCCGGCCTCGACGGCCTCCCGCAGGGCGGCGCGGAAGTCCGTGGGGTGGCGCAGAAAGGTCGCGATCGAGAACGCAGCGGACTCGAGTGTGTAGCTCGAGGTTCCGAACTTCACGCGGATCTGCGTTGCGGACGCATTCGCCAGAATGAGCGGACGAATCCAGTTCATCCGCGCTGAGAACGGCTCACGATTTCTCGTCCAGCCGATCGTCGACGCGAACTCGCGCTCCATGCGTGTGACCTCATAGAGCACACTGTCGAACATCTTGAGGAGATGGTGCTGTGCGAGCGGCCGGCCTTCGCGCGCAGTGAGTCGCGCAATGAAGCTCGCGATCGCGAATGCGCCGACCGTTGCCCGCGGGTCTGGATGTGTGAGACCTCCCACTCCCCAGACAGACTCCATGAAGCTGATCAGCGCACCCTCATCGATCCGGCCATCTTCGCTAAACGCGTGGCTGGCCAGCAGGCCGATCGGCGCGATGCGCATCGCGACTCCGTTGCCGGTGCCGAAACGTTCGTTCTCGCTTTCCGGATTTGGAGGGAACTCTCCGGGCGAACGTCCTTCGATTCCGTTTGTCTTGAACCACGCTTCGATCTGCGCGATGCCCCACTCGGTGGTTCCGCCCCAACCGAGACGGCAGATCGCGTGTTCGTCGACGAAGGTGCGTGCCAGATCGGCGAGATCGAGCTGGCCACAGCGAATGAGACTTTGTGCCGTCGCGCGCGTGAGCTGCCAGTCATCGGTTGAGTCACCCGGGTTGAGAATCCCGAGCTGCAGAGCCCATGCTGGCGCATCGCTGCGTTGCTGTGGGGAGTGGTACGTATGCACGCCCTTCCCATCGGTGCGCTCGCGAATCTGCTCGGCGGTGAGCGATTCCCACGGCATACCGAGGCCGTCGCCGATGCGTACGCCCATGAGCGAACCTTGAAATCGACTTTCTCGCGTAACCATCATCTCTCCATGTAAAGCCGGTGATGCACGATGTATTCGTGCACTTTCGGGCTGATAAGCGACCGAACGTCGCGGTTTTCACGAATAAGTGATCGGACCTCGCTGCTCGAGCCGGGCGCGCTGATCTGTAGGACGTGGCTGTGTGGCGGAAGATCATCTCGATCCGGCACTTTGTCACCGCGCGTGAGCACAAGGAACGATGCGTCGTTCCACAGCTCTTCGTCTCTGTGCCAAACGCGATGGATTTCGGATGCTCCCGTGGCCCCGCCTTCGATCAGATCCTGACCAACAACCAGAATGATCTCATAATCTTGATACTGCGCGCGAAGCCGATCGTTGAGATCGGCGGTGCGGGTGAACTCGTCGTGGTCGAGATCGCTTAAGTCGAGCATGACTCGATCGAACTTGCCGAAGGCGAGACGTGCTAGGTTGGCGCGATGCATCGGCGCAACCGAACCAGTGGTCCGTTTGTCCGGCCGATCGCCGCAGGGGATTACCAGAAGCTCGTCCTTCGAATCGAGCACTGCGATGAGCTCACGGACGATTGTTTCGTGGTGGAGAGCGGGCGGGTTGAAACTCCCGCCAAGCACAAACACCTTTTTCATGACGTCCTCGGTTTTGAAGTGCGGTTCACCTCCAACTCTTTGAAGGTGAGAAATTTATGCTCGAGAAGTCCAAGCGCAAATTTCTAATTAACTGATTCAGGAAAGGGGAAGACGTTACAAGAAAATCGTTGTTCTGTCAATGAATTGTGTAAGATTTTATATAGTGTATATTACACACTAACTGATACGTCAAGAGAAAAGGGATTTTGTCCCTTTTTCTTAAATCTCTACGTATTCAAGTGTGTGCTGTTTGAATTGATAAAGGGCAGCCGGTCGATACGCACTTCCTTGTTCTTTTTTTCCGGTGGGTTTGATGAAATCCAGGGCCAAGAGGCGTTTTCGAAAATTGCGTTTGTCGAGCGGTTTATCGAGAATGATTTCGTACACGCGTTGAAGTTGTGTGAGCGTGAATTCGCGTGGAAGCAAGCTCCAGACGATGTTGGTATATTGAATTTTTGATTCAAGGCGTTTACGTGCGAGACGAATCATTGGTTGGTGATCGTAGGCAAGTGTCGGCAGTTTCTTGATCGGCCACCAACGGACATCGGAATATTTTTCCGTCGTTTTGATCTTGGCATCGGCATTTGGGAGAAGGGCGAAGTAGGAGACGCTCAAGACGCGTCCCGCCGGATCCCGTTCGACGTCGTCAAACGTCATGAGCTGCTCCAGGTAAACATCTCTGACGCCGGTTTGGGTATGCAAAATACGTGTTGCGGCTTCATGCGTCGTTTCTTTTTCTTCAATGAGACCACCGGGCACTGCCCATTGTCCTGTAAACGGCGTTTTTTTCATTTGGATGAGAAGGACATGAAGTGCATCATTTTTGATGGTAAAAATGATCGCGTCCACAGCAACTTTTACATTTTGGGCAGAAGGGTGGTGTTTCATACTTAGTGTAAGTATACACACGAAGTAATGATGCTGTCAAGCGTTTTTTTGCACCTAATAAAAAACCCTCCGTCAGCGGGACGGAGGGGGAACCTCGAGACCGATCTCGGGGTCGAGTTGATGTCGGCAAACATCGATGAGTACTTCGCCGAGCTCCCAGAGAGCGCTCTTCCATTTGTCGTGAGCAACGGTTCCGGGAACATGCGGACGGTCCTGTCCGATCATGTGCAGGCGCTGCTCGAAGTGCGCGACCGCATCCTCGATTTGGCCTGCCGCATTCTTGGGTGGCGGACCTGCCAGCGTCGAGATCAGTCGCAGCACGTTGATCGGGATGAACACCTTGTCGTGTTCGAACACGACAAGGTGTTCATCCGGTAGGCCTGCAGCCGGCCGTTTGCGGCGATGAGCACGTCGGCGGAGCGTACGAACGCATCTGAGTACTCCGCGACGGTCGCGGCAATGTACATCGGGAAGTCATCGTCGTCCGGCACATAGAATGCATACTCTGGGCAGGAGAAGCCGAGCGTCTCACGGCGCAGCTCCGTGGCTGCCTGGATGATCGCTCGGTCAACGCCCAGATCGGAGCTTCCGTGGACGAGCCGGATGTCCAGGTCGGGGAACTCCTTGCGGAGTGTTGCCCAGACCGTCTTGAGGAGGTTCCGGCAGGCATGCTCATACGCGCCGGGCTTGATGCCCCAGGCTGCGCACTGCTCCGGCTTGATGGACGAGTAGCCGTTCATCGCGAGCACGAGGACGTACCTGCCCTTGAGGTGATTGGTCACCGCAAGGTCGTACTCGCTGGGCAGGTAGATGCGACGTTTGGTGAAGACCTTTTGGTAGACCCGCTCGTTCTCCGGAGCGTCCGGATTGAGGCAGGTCACCGCCGGATCTTTTCCGAGCAGGTGGGACATGTCCTTGCGGACGAGGACGCGATGTGTTCGCTCCTCGTCACGGATCACGAGGCCGTGCTCGGTGATCATGCTCATATCGATGCTGCTCATTTTCCCTCCACGTTCCAGTCGAGCTCGAGGGTACGCGCGGTGGTTTTCATGGAAAACAGCACTGTTTCGCCTCGGATGACATCGACCTTGATCCCGCGTTTGCCGTGCGTGTCGACTCTCAGCCGAGTGCCGCTGGTGTTGAGCATGAGCTCGGTACCCTCGGCGTTGCCGTGAACGCTTCCGTGCGCGAACGGGAGGCCGTCGACGAAGATGTTGACGCCCTCACGTAGGATCACGAGGTTGAGCATCCGCTGAGTCGTCGACGTAGTGGGTGCCGCGAAGGTGTGTCCGATGGTTCCCGAAGGAACAACTTTGATGTGCCCGTCCTTGTAGGCGAGCGTGAGCCATGTCCCATCGCAGTTGATGACATCGTTGCCACTACCAAACCGCTTTCGTTGCTTGGTGTCGATCGCGAACTCGCCGATTGGCACGGTGTGACCGTTCACGATCTTCAGTGATCCGCGCAGCCAGCCGTCTTCGGGGACGGTCGTGAGATCTCCGTCCACAATTTCGAACCCGGCGATCTTGACCTTTGTCGCGAAGCTTGAGCCCCGGCCTCCGCAGATCGAACAGAGTCCTCCGGACTGGTAGTGGTCCGGACACTCGATCTTGTCGACTACGCGGATCTTCTGGTCGGTCTGATCGTCGACGTAGATCTCGAGCTCGACGATCGCAGTGTGCTCGTCGGAGTCGTCCAGAATACGTGTGATCAGGTCGCCCCCTGGCTGGCGTGAAACATGAAAACGAGCCATGTCTTTCTCCTGCAAATTCGGGCTTGGACGCTGCAAATTCGGGCTTTCCGCAATTCACAAGCGACGCAAAAGCATACACGAAATTGTTCATTTTGTCAATCAATTGATTGACAAAAGCCGCATATTCGGATAGGTTCTTCGCGCTCTTTGGCACGACAAGAAAAACGGAGGAATCGTGAAGATCGAGGCACGTAGAGAAGGAATCGAGCGTCTGAGCCAATTCGTTCGCCGGCTTCGTGATGACGGCGCGCTCAGTCGCGACGCGTACAAAATCTGGCGCAAAGACGCTGGAAATATCGACTGGATGACGGAACGTTTCGCGTATCCGTTCACGCAAGGGGTTCCGGCACTACCGTCCCTCATTGCTCTGGACTTCCATCCCATCCATCCACTGGTGATGCTCAACTACTCGACGGTCGCGCACAACACCCTTCATGCATACCCGCAGGGCTGGACCAATGCCTTGCGCATGTGTCGAGGGATCGTCTTCGACCACCATGGGAATCTACTCGCGCATCCGTTTCCCAAGTTCTTCAACCTGGGAGAACATCCCGAAGCGCAGCTCGACGCCCTCCTCGCCGACCAGCCGGACGACTTCGAATGGTTTGCAAGCGACAAGCTCGACGGCCATCTTGGCATCATCTTCTCCTACCGCGATGAGTTGCTCATCACGACGCGTGGCCGGTTCCAGAGCCCGACTTCCATGCTCGCCGCTCCCATGCTGCAGCGTCATGCCCGAGACGGCTGGAAGCGCACGTTCCCCGAGGACTGGACCGTGACGGTCGAGATCATCCATCCGTCCACAAAAGTGCATGTGGAGTATACGGAAGCGCAGCACGGGTTCGTGATGACCGGCGCGTTCAATCGCGTCACTCTCGAGGACGCTTCTCCGGCTCGCATTCAGCAGATGGCGAACGCTCTGTCGATCCCGTTTGCAGATCCGCAGATCCCCGCTTCCGTTCTGGACACGCTTGCATCGCGCCGGCGAACGTCGGCGGGCGAGCTGCGTGCGATCATCGAGCACATGAAGGATCGAGGCGTGCGCAACAAGGAGGGGTTTGTCCTGCGCATCGGCGACACGCGCGTGAAGGTGAAGTACGCAACGTACATTCAACTCATGGTCGCGGCGAAGCTGTCGCCGTCGTACCTCATGCGACGCATCATGGGCGGAAGCCTGCACCGGATGCTCTCCACGCTTGACGCCGAGATTGTGACCGGCGCCAACGAGATGCTCGGTCGGATCATGCGCGTGCTGTTCATGTCCGGCACCATCAAGGAAAGGCGACAGTACCTCTACGGACTGGTGCCGCCGGAGCAGTCCACGCAGTACTACCGAGGGATCTGTCGCGAGTTCCTCGCCTTCGCGGAGGGTCATCACACCTTCCCGATCAAACCATAACGAACGCTTTGCCGTTCGTTTTTTTCTTTTCACGAATGCTATACTGACCCATATCTATGACTCAACCACTCAATACGCTTCAACAACTCGGACTTTCCAAGACCGAGGCAACCATTTATCTCGCGGGACTCGGTCATCCAGGAATTGCGGCAAGTGATCTTGCGCGACAGACGCAGATCAGACGGCCAACGGTTTATCATGCGCTTGAAACGCTTCTTACAAAAGGACTCGCGTCAAAAAAGGGAACCGGCGCGCGCTGCGTATTCACCATGACATCGCCGGAAAAAATCGGCCATTTATTGGATGCAAAAATCGAACTATTGGAAAAGCAGAAAACCGGTTTGGAAGAATTAGCTGGGCGGCTTGTTGCACAACAACAACAAACGGGTGGAGGCTCGGTTGAAGTTAAACAGTTCCAAGGTATCGAAGGCGTGAAATTGGTTGTCGAAGAAGCGCTCTATTGCCGTTCACGCACGTGGGATATTTTGGCACCACGGAAAAACTTTTTTTCAGAGTTCGATCCGGATTACGCTCAGTATTATCTTTCCGCGCGCAAGAAACGCGGAATCGTTTCCCGTTCACTTTGGGAACGATCGCCAAACGGAGATAAAAAAACGCCAGCCAGTAAACCGCTTACCCCCGAGATTCTGGCTGAGCGCAATCCCCGCTATCTGCCGCCTGTGATGCACGGAAAGTTCAAAACCGTGATGATTTTATTTGATGAGACTGTTGTGTTTATCTCTTCATACAAATCTCTGTCTGCAATTTTGATCGAATCGAAAGAGCTCCACCAATTTTTCTCCGCCTTATTTGACGGGCTGTGGGAAGCCTCCACTTCTTGAATGGCCCCTTGACGAGTTTAAAAAAGCGTGGTCTTTATATTTGGGCAAACCAGCTCCGTTTCGTCCCCGGAGGTTACGTGAGGAGATTGCGACATGAGCTCGATTCCCTGGCGGCGAGTCCGTCAGGGGCTCGCTCAGTTCGCTCGCCAGCACGCCATCGATCCAGTTCGGGTCGGGAACGTGCTGCACATTCTCCACGCGCTGGTGACGATCTGCGGCGAACAGTCGCACTCGCGCCAGGCACTCTATCGCATCGGCTGTGCGCTCCTTGCCCGGTGGCCGGCTCATCTGTACGTGCCCGTGTGTCCGGACTATTCGCACGCGCAGGGCGCGTATACCTTTGAGCGGATGGGGTCGGGGATCCCGTTACTCTTTGAAAAGCATCGGCCTTTTGTGGAGCGGGTACTGACCGTTTTGCCGGGTGCGCATGTGACCGTCCTTGTTGCGGACCATGAGCGCGAGCTCCAGCATCTGCGCGGAGTCGTCGGCGTTTCTTCTTCGATGTTCGAACGAAACATTAAGGGAACGCTCAAGGCGCTCAGACGGACGGTTCCGGCGCATTGGCGCGTTCGCGCCTTCACGCAGGCGTTTCCCGGTTTTACCGAGCGTGTGTGGGCAAAGACCCGAGCGATGCTCGATGATGCTCAGGAACAGCACGCGCTCGAATCCGATACCGGGGCCCGTTGTGGCCTCTACGATCGGATCGGTTATCCGCTCGATGAACGGCTGATGTGCACGGCGCACGTGAGCGCTCAGTATTTCACGCTCGGCGAGCTTGCGGCGCAAGAGCATTCCCTCGTCGTCAACCACACGACGACCAGCCTCAGACAGTACAAGCGGACGACGGTCGGCTTGCTGCACAACCCGGTTCGTATCTATTAGCTGGGCTTACCCCCGGCTTTTTTTATCCAAGCGTTCAGCGAATTCTCGCAAATCGTGCGTAGACAGATAGGCGATGCGATTGCGTTGGTTTTGTAACACGGCGAATGGACGTGTTGATCCAAAGATGACATGGCTTGCTTCAAGCCAGGTGGTGTGTGTGATGTTATAGAGGTAGAGACGCAGGGCGGCATATAACTCATCTTGCGAAACCGTTTTGTGCTCCCGATAGGCGCGCAGGTAAACTCCGGCGCGATCAAACGATTCTTCATCCCATCCCGCTTCGAAACAATCGAGAAGGAGGGCACGGATCAATTCATAACTCGTCGGTCCCAGGGCAGTACGTTCAAGATCGTAAACGTGCGTGACGTGGTTTTCATGAGTGAACAGATTGTAATACTGGAAATCACCGTGAAGCAGCGACACATAGGCATAAACACTAGGATCGATTGTTGTTTCGATTTGTTTTGCCGCGCGTTTTTTAAGATCAAGCAGTTCAAGTAGAGCACGTTCTTCTTCGCTGATCGTCGGTTTTTTCCCAAGCAGATAACGCAGCTCCGTAAGTTCCATGTGGAGTTTGCGCGGATTGCCAAGTCGGATGATTTGAAACGGTCTTGCACGAAACGCATCTCCCGCCACATGGATGCGTGCGAGCAATGATCCAATGTGTTCAAGAAGCGGCGGCGTCAAATCTCCATAGCTTGGCGTATGGCCATCGATAAATGGATAAAGGGAATACCAACTTCCGCGACACCAAAAGGCCTCCCGCGCGAATCGGTCTTTGATTGGGAGAATAATCGGAATGTTTGCGTGAGCAAAGTAGGCTTCCGCCGTTTTGATTTCATGGATGACCGTGTTCATTCGGTCGCGGTAGCGTTTCAAAAAAAATGGGCCAACAGACGTATTGACCTTATGGTTTTCACTGAGAAGCCCTGTGCGCACATCTTCAAAGCCCAAAACCCGGCCAACCGAAAACAGATCCTCAATCAAGGCGGTCATGTTCCCAAATGGAATGGCCGATTTATGCCGTGGGTAGCTCATTTACCTCGTTTATACCATAGAGTCTTCACACGATGAAACAGGACTTAATCTGGGAGGAACCCAGATCGCATCGCCTCGCTCGACAGTGATCGAATCACGTTCGATCACTGTCATCGCTTCGGCTTGCGATAAACGGCTAAAATTTCACAGGACTTGTTTTTCAAGGATTTGAGAGTGTGATATTGTTGCCGCGTTATGCGAATTTTGGGAATTGAATCTTCGTGTGATGAAACCGCTTTGGCATTGATCGTGAGAGACGCCGATGGGATTTCGGTTGAGAAAAGCGTTCTCGCGTCACAAGCGAAGACACACGCGAAATATGGAGGGGTGGTACCGGAAGTGGCAGCACGCGAACATGCGGAGCATATTTTCCCGTTGCTCGCTGAGATGGGAATCAGCCCAGATGGAGCCGGAATTGATGCGATCGCTGTGACGGCGGGGCCGGGACTTGTGCCTGCACTCAGGATCGGTGTCGAACTTGGAAAAAGTTTGGCATGGGCGTGGGCCAAGCCTCTTGTGCCGGTGAACCATTTGGAAGGGCATATTTATAGCGTGTGGGTTGGGGAAGGAGGATATCCGGAATTTCCGGCGTTGTGTTTACTTGTATCAGGTGGTCACACCGAGTTGATTTTCATGAAAGATCATGGACAGTATGAACTCATCGGGATGACGCGCGATGATGCGGCGGGCGAGGCGTTTGATAAGGTGGCAAAACTCCTCGGCTTGCCGTATCCGGGTGGTCCGGAAATTTCACGGTTGGCAAAAGAGGGGAGAACGGATGCGGTCGAGTTTCCTCGGCCGATGATCGAGAGCGGAGATTTTGATTTTAGTTTTTCCGGTTTGAAGACGGCGGTGAAAAATCATGTTGACGGAAGCCCGATGAGGGTTGCTGATGTTGCCGCCTCGTTTCAGCAAGCGGTGGTAGATGTGCTTGTGACAAAAACGGTTCGCGCACTGGCTGAATTTCAGCCACGTTCGGTGATCCTGACGGGAGGAGTTGCCGCAAACGTTCAATTGCGAGAAGCGCTTGCTGCCGCGGTTCAACAGGCGTCTCCTGAAACCGCGTTTTATGCCCCACAGATGAGTTTGACGGGAGATAACGCAGTGATGATCGCGGTTGCGGGCGCCTACCGGTATGAAGCGGGGGAAACCGCAGATCCACTGACTCTTGTGGCGGACGCGAACAGGCGATTGGCCTAGAACTCACAAGACTTATGGAATACAGAAGCCACACTCCCGAAGATACAAAACGCATTGCCACAGAGTTTGCAAAGCGCCTCACAGGCGGAGACGTTGTTTTTTTGCATGGCGACCTTGGAAGTGGGAAGACGACATTCGTTCAAGGACTTGCCCACGCGCTTGGATACGAAGGACCTGTGCGCAGCCCGACGTTTACGATCGTGAATGTGTACCCGATCGGTCACGATCGCATCAAACGAATCGTGCATGTGGATTTATACCGGTTGAAAGACGAGTCGGAGCTTACGCCGCTTACTCTGGAAGAATATCTTGATGATTCAACGTTGTTATTGATCGAATGGCCGAAATGGCTTGAATCAAGATTCGGATCGGGTTACCATGAAATTGAATTTGTGCAGAAAGATTCATATCGAAGCATTATTTTATGAGTAGATTTGATTCACATCGTGGACCGGGTGATTTTTATACGGGCAAAATGAACGAACGTGATGTGTTTGGTTTATTCAAACCCACACCAAAATTTCGTGAGGCCTATCGTGCGGTCGCAAAAGAGACCGGATATGTCGGTTATGAAGCCTCACTCGATTTGGTGCGCAAACATGGAACCCAAGATCCATTGAATCCCGATAAACCATTTGCCAACGAATTGCGTTTAGCCGTGATCGAGGCATTGGGCTTGGAAACGGAGGAGGAGATGGATCGCGTTAAGTTTTATACGGCCGTGGAAACGCCCGCTGATCAGTTCCATGGAATTGATGGATGGATCGAATATGAAACAGCTGATGGTCGACGTATTGTGGTCACGGTGGACGTGACAAAAAATCCAAATAAAGATGCGTGGAAGGCAGACGTCATTATTCCGGAAATAAGTGATCCGTCCGAAGATGAGGATAGGTTTATTGCTCAAGCGGAAGAGTACGGTCAGCAGGTTGCGAGCGTTATTCGGGATCAAGATCGGTTGGCGGCGTGAGAATATAAAAACCGTCTTCGTGAAGAGAGACGGTTTTTGAATTGACAAAATTGGTTTTTTGATGTATTGTAGAGCTCCCATTTTGGGAGGTGTGACATGCGATGCGCGGTTTGCGATCACAACGGGCGACATTCCGATCGGGTATTGATTTGCAGGGAATGCGCCCATCCGGATGCGGTTCGAACGTACTGCGTCCGCTGCCGCGGACGCATGGATCTCAGATTGGAGACCGCTGCCGAGCTGTTCGCTCAGGCCGGTCTCACCATCGATCGCGCGGGAGTCGTCCTGCGTTTCGATGAGAGCGGATGTCCCATGTGCGCACCTGAGGCACACGGCGCGCCGGATATCTTCACAGTTGATCTCGACGGATTCCCTCCTTGCCAGGTAGCCTGAGCGCACCTGGTGTTTTTTTACTCAACGCTTGTGGACGATGTGGGTATGCCTCCGGGCCAACGGACTGTCGCCGTTGTTCCCTCCGGCACACCCACATCGTCTGTCAGGTTGAAAGTTGGGTGTGATATTACTGCACGTCCAATCCCGATACGGCACAAAGGCTCGTTCGAGAGCTCACAGAACGAGCCTTTGTGCCTCACCAAACGTTGGTTGATCACGAATTTGCATCCCTGTTTTATGCGCCCTCACCCGCAACGCGCAAAATTTCTTCTACGGTTGTCAGGCCGTCAAGCACTTTGAGCACCCCGTCTTGTTGCATCGTCGTCATCCCTTGTTGCTTGGCAAGCTCTCGCACTTGATATTCGGAGATCGATTCTGACATCGCTGCTTTGATTTCATCACTCATGACCAATATCTCATAAATTCCCAATCGACCTTTGTAGCCGGATTGATTGCAGACGTCACACCCTTTCCCTTTGTAAAATTTCCATTCCGCCTCGGGCGCGACTTTTTCTCCCGACGTTTCCGGAATTTCTGCCGTCACTTTTTTGACAAACGCAAGTTCTTTTTCCGTCGGCGTGACGACCTCTTTGCATTTTTCGCATACGCGTCTTGAGAGACGTTGTCCGATGATCGCGTTGAGCGCTGGAGAGAGCAAAAAGGGTTTGACTCCCATGGAGATAAAACGGGGGATTGCTCCGGCAGCATCATTGGTGTGCAGTGTGGAAAGCATGAGATGTCCGGTGAGCGCCGCGTTGATCGCGACTTCTGCCGTTTCAAGATCACGAATTTCTCCAACCATGACAATATCCGGGTCTTGGCGCAGAATCGAACGCAATCCGTTTGCAAATGTATAATTTTTCGAGTGATCGATTTGCGACTGGTTAATGCCTTCCAGTTTGTATTCGATTGGATCTTCCAGTGTGACGATTTTCACGTCAGGTGTATTGCGCTTGCGAAGGATGGCATACAGCGTGGTGGTTTTACCGGATCCCGTTGGACCGGTGGTCATGACCATGCCGTGCGGTTTCATGATCTCTCTGAGCAATTTTTGTTCGGCGATTGGACGATAGCCAAGCTGTTCAAATTCCACATTAATGGCGCTCGGTTTCAAAATACGCATCACCACCGATTCACCCCACGTGGTTGGAATAGTGGAAACACGCACGTCCGTGTCGCCGGTTTTAAGGAAGATGGTAAAGCGTCCGTCTTGCGGACGCTCCGTGACGTTGATTTTCAGCCCGCTAATCAACTTGATGCGCGCGATGATTTTTTTCCATGCGTCATGGGGAAGGGTTGCGACTTCTTGCAGAACCCCGTCGATACGAAAACGCACCGCAATTTTTTCTTGCTCGGCCTCAATGTGTACATCGCTCGTTCCAAACTGAAGCGCGGCGGCCATAACGACTGTCATGATGTCGGTGATGTTCGCTTTGGAAATGACCGGTTGGATGTCTTGATAGCTTTTCAGTTGCGACT